>JACQWT010000316.1:3344-21240 GCA_016209145.1 Deltaproteobacteria bacterium
GTGTTGCCGCTGACGGTGACGCTCTGGACCGCGAAGCGCGGGCTCGTGTGCAAGTAGCGCCGCAGCCCCCAGGCCACGAGCACCGAGGTCGCGAGCACCAGGATCGCGCCGGTCAGGATCTGGACCCTGCCCAGCCAGGCCCGCGCCCGGCCGGCGCGCCGCGGGGGGCGGCTCGCCGCGGGCGCGGCGGCGCCGCCGGCGGGCGGCGCGGCGACCCCGGCGGCGGGACCGACGCGGCGGTTGGGCGGCAGCGGCGTCCTCACGGGACTGCCTCCGGTACGCCGGCGTCGGGAGGAGAAGCGGCGAGCGCCGTCGCCAGCTCGTCGAGCAGCCGGTTGACGTCGCCCGCGCCCAGGGCGATCACCACGTCGCCCGGGCGGACGAGCTCCCCCAACCGCGCCGCGAGCCGGTGCTTGTCGCGGCACAGTTCGACGCCCTGGTGCCCGTGCTGGCGGATGGCGTCGACGAGCGCGCCGGCATCCACGCCCGAAATGGGCTCCTCGCCGGCCGGGTAGACGTCGGTCACGAGCAGCACGTCCGTCTCGTTGAAGGCGCGCGTGAACTCGTCGAACAGCGCCTGCGTGCGCGTGTAGCGGTGCGGCTGGAAGGCCACGAGCAGGCGGTGCCGCTCCTCCGGGTAGATGCGCCGGGCGGCATCGAGGGTGGCGCGGATCTCGGCCGGGTGGTGCCCGTAGTCGTCGATGAGAGTCACGCCGCCCACCTCGCCTACCACCGTGAAGCGGCGCGCGACGCCGCCGAAGGTGGCCAGGGCCTGCTTGATCACGTCCAGAGGCACCTCCAGCTCGTCCGCCACGGCAATCGCCGCCAGGCAGTTGAGCACGTTGTGACCGCCGGGCATGCGCAGGTAGAAGCCACCGAGCGGCTGGCCGCGCCGGTAGGCGTTGAAGGCGGTCTGCAGCCCCCGGTACTGGATCGCCCGGGCCGAGTAGTCGGCCTGGGGAGAGACTCCGTAGGTGACGTGACGGCCACAGATCCGCGGGAGGATGTCCTGTACCTGCGGGTGGTCGAGGCACAGGACACTCAGGCCGTAGAACGGCACGCGCGCGGCGAACTGCACGAAGGCGTCCTTCAACCGCTGGTGGCTGCCCCAGTGATCGAGGTGCTCGGGGTCGATGTTGGTGATCACGGCAATGGTCGGGCTGAGGTGCAGGAACGTCCCGTCGCTTTCGTCCGCCTCGGCCACGAGCATGTCGCCGCCGCCCAAGCGGGCATTGCTGCCCAGCGACTCCATCTTCCCGCCCACGAGCACGGTGGGGTCGAGTCCTGCCGCACGCAGGATCGTGGCAATGAGCGAGGTGGTAGTCGTCTTGCCGTGCGAGCCGGCGATGGCCACGCCGTACTTGACGCGCATGACCTCGGCCAGCAGCTCCGCCCGGCCGATCACCGGGATGCCGAGCTCGCGCGCCTCCAGCACCTCGGGGTTGTCGCGGCGAATGGCGCTGGAGATCACCACGACGTCGACCCCATGGACGTTCTCGGGCCGGTGCCCGATCTGCACGCGAGCACCCAGCGACTCGAGGCGTCGCGTGGTGGCGCTCGGCCGCAAGTCCGAGCCCGAGACCTCGAACTCGAGCGAGCGCAGCACCTCGGCCAGACCGCTCATCCCCACGCCGCCGATGCCGACGAAGTGCACCTGCCGCACTCGGCCCCGAAACATCATGGCACCGCCTCCACTTGCTCTGCCTCCCTGGCCCCCTGCTGCGCGAGCCCGAGTAGGTCGGCGGCAATCGCGCTCGCCGCCTCCGGCCTGCCCCGGCGCGCCGCTTGCCGCGCCATGGCCTCACGCCGCTCCGGCTCGGCCAAGAGCGGCCCGAGCTCGGCGGCGAGCCGCTCCGGCGTGGCCTCGGCCTGGACCACGCACACGGCTGCCCCGTCCCGCGCGAGCGACTCGGCGTTGCGCTTCTGGTGGTCGTCGGCCGCGTAAGGGTACGGCACGAGCAGCGCCGCTCGACCCACGGCGCACAGCTCGCCCAGTGAGGAGGCGCCGGCGCGCGCCACCACCAGGTCGGCCCGCGCCAGGGCGCCGGCCACGTCGTCGATGAAGGTGGCCACCTCGGCCTGCGCCGCCAGGCCGAGCTCGGCGTAGAGCGCGCGCACGGCCGTGTCCTTGTCGCGCCCGCACTGATGCACGACCTGAAGCGCGACACCGGCCGCCGCGGGGCCTTGTGCCCAAATCGCGATCGCGCGCGGGAGCGCCTCGTTCAGGGCGAGCGCCCCCTGGCTGCCGCCCAGCACGAGCAGCCTCGCCCGTCCCGGGGTAGGCACGTAGGGCACGGGCGCGAAGCCCGGGCGCAACGGTATCCCCAGCACGCGGGCCCGGCCGGCCGCGAAGGCGGGCGCCAGCTCCGGGAAGCCGAGGTAGGCACGGCACGCCAGCGGTCGGAGCAGCCGGTTGGTGAAGCCAAGCACGGCGTTGGGCTCGAGCAGCGCCAGCGGCACGCCCTCGCGCCACGCCGCCAGGGCCACCGGGCCGGCGGCGTAGCCGCCCACCGAGAAGACCACGTCGGGGCCAATCCGGCGCACCAGCCGCCCTGCCTCCGGCAGCACGGTGAGCGCCCGCAGCCCGCCCCGCAGGGCGCCGCGCAGGCCGCCGCCGCGCAGCGGCAGCACGTCCAACAGCTCGATCCTCTCGCCGCGCTCGGCGAGGAGCTTCGCCTCCAGGCCGCGCGGCGTGCCCACGTAGGCCACGCCGGTCCCGACCGCCTGCTCCCGCAATGCCTCGCCCACGGCCATCATGGGGAAGACGTGGCCGCCCGTGCCTCCGCCCGCGACGAGCACGGTCGCCATCACCCCTGCCCCTCCTGGGCCGCCGTGGCCACCACGGCCGAGGCGCTGGGTGCCGGCCCGTCCGCCGCCGCGGCCGTGGCGGCTGCCGCCACCCGCGGCCGCGCCCGGCTGACGTTGAGCAGGATGCCGGCGGCGCCGAGGTTGACCAGCAGCGACGAGCCGCCATAGCTCACGAAAGGCAGCGTCATACCTTTGGTCGGTATGATGGCCATGGCCACTGCCAGATTGATCAGCACTTGCATGCCGAACATCGCGGCCAGGCCAAATGCGAGATAGCTTCCGTAGTCGTCCTCGGCCATGAGGGCGATCTTCACCGCGCGGGCCACGATGAGCAGGAACACCGCGCACAGGCCGCAGATCCCGACAAACCCGAGCTCCTCACCCACAATGGCCGCGATGAAGTCGGTATGGGCCTCCGGCAGGTAGAGCACCTGCAGCCCACGGCCAAGGCCGAGGCCGAGCACCCCGCCCGAGCCAAAGCTCATCACCGATTGGAATGGCTGGTAGGCAAGGCCCTGGCGATTGCCTTCCATGTCCAGCCACGACAGGTAGCGGGCATAGCGGTAGCCGCTGAAGCGCACGGCGGCGGCGGCCATCAGGCCAAGCAGCGCCGAGAACGAGACGATGTAGCCCAGGCGCACGCCGGCCACGAAGAGCATGGTGAACGTCAGAAAGAGCAGCACGACCGCGCTGCCGAAGTCAGGCTGGCGCATGCACAGGGCCATGAAGAGACCTACCACCAGCAGGTGGGGCAGGAATCCCACCGAGAACGTGCGGATCTTCTGCGCCTTCTTGGACAGCGAGTAGGCCAGCCAAAGCACCATGGCGACCTTGGCGGCCTCCGAGGGCTGGATGTGGATCGGGCCCACCGCCAGCCACCGGAAGGCGTTGCCTGCCTCGTGACCCCAGCCGGCAACGGTGGCCACCATCATCGCCCCGACGAGGAACAGCGCGGGATAGGTGAAGGGGCGCAGGCGACGGTAGTCGACATGGCTCACGAGCCACATTGTCGCCAGGCCCGCCCCGGCGTAGCTCACTTGCCGCTTGAGGTAGTGCTGCGCGTCGCCAAAGCGCACCGTGGCCTCAAAGGCGCTGGCGCTGTAGACCATCACCACGCCGAAACCGACGAGGGCCGTGACGGCCGCCGCGAGCACCGGGTCGGCCGGATGGACGGCGCGCTCGTCGCGGGGCCGGGGCAGGCGCTCCGCGGCCGAGGCAAGCCAGCTCCGCAGTCGCGCGCTCGCGCCGGAGCCCGCCACCGGGGACGGAGCAGCGGCGGCCCTCATCCTTGGCCTCCCCGCGCCGCCTGCACGGCGGCCGCAAAAGCCTCGCCGCGCTCGCGGTAGTTGCGGAACATGTCGAAGCTCGAGCAGGCGGGGCTCAGAAGCACGGCGTCGCCGGGCTCCGCCAGCCGGCGCGCCTGGGCCACCGCCTCGGACATCGAGCCGGCACGCGCGACCGGCAGCACGCCCGCGGCCGCCGCCGCGATCCTCTCTGCCGCCTCGCCGATCGCGACGAGCGCCCGCCCGCGCCGGCGCAGGGCCGCCACCAGCGGCCCGTAGCTCCCTTGCTTGTCGCGGCCGCCGGCAATGAGCACGGCCCGCGCCTCGCGCAGCCCGCACAGGGCCGCCACCGTGGCGCCCACGTTCGTGCCCTTCGAGTCGTCGTAGTAGGCGACGCCGTCCATCTCGGCCACCAGCACGGTGCGGTGCGCCAGAGGCTCGAAGCCCGCCAGCGCCCGCTCGATCGCCTCCGCCGCGCCACCCATTGCCCCCGCCACGGCCGCCGCGGCGCAGGCGTTGTAGAGGTTGTGCTGACCCCGCAGGCGCAGCCCCTGGAGGCGGTAGCTCAGGCCGCGCACGCCATCGACGATCGCCCCGGAGTCGAGCGCGACGTCGGCGCCGTCCGCCGCCACGCCGAAGGTGATGCGCCGCGCCGCGCCGCGGCCCGCCTGCGCCGCGCACAGTGCGTCCCCGGCCGGGATCACCGCCACGTCCTGCGCCGTCATGCGCGCGAAGGGATTGCCCTTGGCGCGCGCATAGTCGGCGAAGTCGTCGTAGCGATCGAGGTGATCCTCGGTGATGTTGAGCAGCGCGCCGACGCGCGCGTGCAGGGTGGGCACGCGCTCGGCCTGGAAGCTCGATATCTCCACCACGAGCGCATCCCAGCTTCCGCCCACCGCGTCGCACAGCGGCGCGCCGAAGTTCCCGCCCACGAACGCCCGGCGGCCATCCTCGACCAGCATGCGGTGCACGAGGGCCGTCACCGTGCTCTTGCCGTTCGTCCCCCCCACGAGGATGAGGGGCGCGCTCAGGAAGCGCGCGCCGAGCTCCAGCTCGGCGATGACCTCGGCGCCCGCCCGCTCGGCCGCGGCGAGGGCCGGCCGCCGCGGCACGCCGGGGGAGACCACGACGATGTCGGCCTGGCACAGCTCCGCCTCGACTAGCGGCCCGGTGCGCAGAACCACCCCGGCGAGGGCGAGCTCCCGCGCCGGGGAGCCGAGCTCGGCAAGCGGGGCCTCGTCCATGGCCGTCACGCGCGCGCCGCGCGCCAGGCAAAGCCGCGCGGCCGCCACGCCGCTGAGGCCGAGCCCGACGATTGCCACGTGCTTTCCCGCGAGCTTCACGTCCTTCACCGCATCTTCAAGGAGGCCAGGCTGACCAGCGCCAGCAGGATCGACACGATCCAGAAGCGCACGATGATCTTCGGCTCCGCCCAGCCCAGCTTCTCGTAGTGGTGGTGGATCGGCGCCATGAGGAAGACGCGCTTGCCGGTCAGCCGGAAGGAGACGACCTGCGTGATCACGCTCACCGCCTCCAGCACGAAGATCCCGCCCAGCAGAATCGACAGCAGCTCGTTCTTCGTGAAGATGGCGAGCATGCCCAGCCCGCCGCCGAGGGCCAGCGAGCCCACGTCGCCCATGAACACCTGGGCGGGGTACGTGTTGTACCAGAGGAACCCTATCCCCGCGCCCAACACGGCACCGCAGTAGACGGCCAGCTCGCCCACGGCGCGGATGTGAGGGATGTCGAGGTAGGCGGCGACCGAGAAGCCGCCCAAGGTGACGCCGGTCACGTAGGACCAGAGGAGATAGGTTCCCGCGCTGGTCATGACCGGGCCGATCGCCAGCCCGTCCAGCCCGTCCGTCAGGTTGACGGCGTTCGAGGTCGCCACCACCACGAAGACGGCAAACGCCACGTACAGGTAGAGCGAGAGATCGATCGGCACCTTGGAGAAGGCCACGAACGGCACCGCCAGCCGCGTGCGGATGGCCAACCAGTCGGCCGGCAGCTTCAGAGGCAGGAGGAACGTGTAGCCGACGGCGGCGCCGCCAATCAGCACCTGGCCAAGCAGCTTGTAGCGCCCCGCCAGACCGCCCGAGGAGCGCCGCTTGATCTTGAGGTAGTCATCCAGATAGCCGATGACGCCGTAGCCGGCGGTGACCGCGGCCGTGGCCAGCACGAACGGGTTGCGCAAATCGGCCCAGAGCACCGTGGGGAGCAGGAGCGAGAGAAGGATGAGCGCTCCGCCCATGGTCGGCGTACCGGCCTTGACGCGGTGGCTCTCCGGCCCGTCCTCGCGCACCACCTGGCCGATCTGCTTGCGCCGCAGCTCACGAATGAACCATGGCGCCAAAAGGAAGGTCAGCAGCATGGCCGACAGCGTCGCCATAATCACCCGGAAGGGGATGTAGCGCAGCACGTTCAGCCAGCCGAGCCAGCTATAGTGGTACTTCAGGGGGTAGAAGAGCTCGTAGATCATGTCTGCCCCCCCCCCGCGGTGACCGGCGCTGCTTCGCCCCGGCCGTAGGCCGCGCACAGCGCCTCGACCACGAGGTCGGTGCGCACGGCGCGCGAGCCCTTGACGAGCACGAGATCCCCCGGCCCGAGCTCGGCGCGGCACAACTCGGCCGCCTGCGCGGCGTCGGCGCAGCGCGCGGCACGTCCGTCGGACAGCGCCGCCTCGGCGGCCATGGGGCCGGCCCCCGCGCCCACGCAGAGCACGAGGCGAGCGCCGGAGCGCGCCGCGGCACGCCCCACCGCCGCGTGGCCCGCCTCGCTCGCGTCGCCCAGCTCGCGCATCTCGCCCAGCACCAGCACGAGGCGGCGGCCGAGAAGAAGCGCCAGCTCGGCCGCCGCCTCGATGGAGGCGGCGCACGAGGCCGGGTTGGCGTTGTAGCTGTCGTCGAGCAAGGCCGGGCCCCCGGGCAACTGCCGCGGTCTGAGGCGGCCGGCGGCGTGCGCCGCGTCCGGGCCGGGGGCCGCGAGGGCAAGCGCCAGGAGCTCGGCCGAAACGCGGTGGCCGAGCGCGGCCTCCACCACCGCCACCGCGGCGGCAGCGCTCAGGGCGCCGGCCCGACCGACCAGGCCGATCTCGGCGCGGATCTCGCTCCCGTCGGGGCGCCGAAGCTGCAACAGGGCGCGATCGAGGCTCACCGGGCGGCGCGCCACGATGCGGTAGCTCGCTTGCGCGACGTGGCCGTAGCCCACGCGGTGCGCGGCCGGGGCCGCGCCGAGCGCGGCGGCCACGCGCTCGTCGTCGGCGTTGCCCACGGCCACGGCGTCGGGGAGAACAAGCTCGTCGTAGAGCGCCGCCTTCTCGCGCGCGATGGCTCCGAGGTCGCCGAGGCCCTCGCTGTGGGCCAGGGCGATGAGCGTCAGCACCGCGACGTCGGGCTGACACAGACGGCCGAGAGCTTGGATCTCCCCCGGGCGGCTCGTGCCGAGCTCCACCACGGCGCAGTCGTGGGCCGCGCTGAGCCCGAGCAGGGTCATCGGCACGCCGACGCGGTTGTTGAGGTTGCCCGCCGCCGCGAGCACGCGGCCGGGCCGCAGCGCCTCGAGCACGCTGGCGATGGCGGCGCGAGTGGTGGTCTTGCCAGCCGAGCCCGTGACGGCGACCAGCAGGCGGCCGGCGCGGGCGCCGCGCCAGGCGCGCACGTGGCTCGCGGCCAGCGCGCCGAGCGCTTCGAGGGTCGAATCGACGCGCAGCAGGGGCAGCGCCGCCGGATCGGCGTCCCGCTCGACGATAGCGAGCGCCGCGCCGGCGCGCGCCGCTGCCACCAGGTGGTCGTGGCCGTCGGTGCGCTCGCCCCGCAGCGCCACGAAAGCCTGCCCGGGCAGGAGCGAGCGCGTGTCGGTACAGATGCCGCACACCGGCGTAGCCCGTGCCGCCGGCGCCCCGCCGAGCCGGCCGCGGGTTATCTCGCAGATCTCGCCCGGCAAGAAGCGCGCGCCGTTCTGGGGGATGGGCGTGGCCACGGCGCTAGCCCTTTCCCCGTTCCGAGAGACACCGGCGGCGCAGCAGAGCGCGCCGCAGCTCGATCCGGTCGTCGAAGTCGAGCACGCGCTCGCCGACCACCTGGTAGCTCTCGTGGCCCTTGCCCGCCACGAGGACGACGTCGCCCGGGCGGGCGGCCGTCACGGCCCGGTCGATGGCCCGGGCACGTTCGAGCTCGATCTCGTGCCGGGCCCCACCGCCCGTCAGTCCTCGCGCCACGGCCGCGGCAATGGCCCGCGGATCCTCGGAGCGCGGGTTGTCGTTGGTCACGATGGCCCGGTCGGCGCGTGCGGCCACGGCTTCGCCCATGGGCGCGCGCTTGTCCGGATCGCGATCGCCGCCACAGCCGAACACGCACCACAGCTCGCCGCGGCACAGCGGCCGGAGGCTGTCGAGCACGCGGGCCAAGGCGTCGGGCGTGTGGGCGTAGTCGACCAGGGCGACGATGTCGTCGCGGGCCGGATCGTCGCAGCGCTCGAGCCGGCCCGGCACGACGGGCGCGGCCCGCAGGGCGACCGCCGCCTGCTCCGGGCTCAGGCCCAGCGCGTGGATCGCACCCAGGGCGCACAGAGCGTTGTACGCGTTGTGACGGCCGACGAGCGGCAGATCGAGCTCCATCTCGCTCCCGTCCCAGCGCACCCGCAGGGCCATGCCGCGCGCGCTCGGCTCGACGCGCAGGGCCTTCACCTCGACCGCAGCCTCGGCCGAGCACGACACGCGCACGACGGGCATCCGCCCCGTGGCGCGCAGCCGGGCGGCCAGGGTGGCGCCGAACGGATCGTCGACGTTGATCACGGCCGCGGCGGGAGCGTGCTCGACGAAGAGCCGCTCCTTGGCGGCGCCGTAGCGCTCCATCGTGCCGTGGTAGTCGAGGTGGTCCTGCGTCAAGTTCGTGAAGAGCGCGACGCGGAACGCCACCTCGGCGACGCGCTGGGCCTCCAGGGCCACCGACGAGACCTCCATCACCATGTGCGTCGCCCCGCGCCCGACCAGCTCCGCCGCGAAGCGCTGCAGATCGTCGGCCTCCGGGCTCGTGAGCCCAGCGCCCAGCGCGAAGTCCGCGAAACGGCACCCCAGGGTGCCGGCGATGCCGGCCCGGCCGCCGCCGGCGTCGATGCACGCCTGGAGCAGGTGGGCGGTGGTGGTCTTGCCGTTGGTACCCGTGATGCCCACGACCTCGAGCCGGCGCGTCGGCTCGCCGTAGACGATGGCCGCGGCTCGTGCCAAGGCGTATCGAGGCTCGGCCACCTCGAGGCAGGGCAGGCCGGCCAGGGCGGCGTCGTGCCCGCGCGCCAGCATCACGGCCACGGCGCCGCGCGCGGCGGCATCCGCGATGAAGCGCGCCCCGTCGGACCGGACGCCGCGCAGGGCGACGAAGATCTCGCCCGGTTCGATCCGGCGCGAGTCCTGGCGCACGCCGCGCACGCCGAGCCGCGCCGCCCGCTCCGGCGCGGCGCCGCGCAGGCTTGCCGCCGGCAGCGCGGCGGCAAGACGCCCGAGATCGATGCCGGCCACGCTGCGGCCGGGGCCGGCAAGGCCCGCGGGCTGGCTCTCGCAAGTGGCACGCATCAGCTCTCCGGCTCGAACACCAGCACCAGCCTCGATCCCGCCGGCAGGGAGGTCCCGGCGGGCGGGTCCACGCTCGCGAGCTGGCCGGTGCCCTCGACGACGGGCTCGAGGCCCAGCGACACGACCTTCTTCAGGACCTCGCGCAGGGGAAGGCCCGCCAGCTCCGGCACCCGCACCTTGGGCCCCCCGGCCGGCCCGGTCGCACGCTCGGCGCTCGTGGCGCCCGGGGCGCGATCACCGGGCGCCGGTCGCGCCCCGATGGCGGCATAGGCTTTCTGCGCGGGATCGCCGCGCTTCGCGTACTCGGCCACTTCCGCCAGATCCACCGGTTTGGTTCCCCGCGGACGAACGCCTAGGTAGCGCAGGCTCATTTCCGCGATCCTCCGAAAAACCGGAGCGGCCACCGCCCCGCCCGCGTAACTCCCGGCCGTCGGCTCGTCGATGACCACGCTGATGACCAGGCGCGGCTGGTCGGCAGGCACGAAGCCGAGGAAGGTGGCGACGTAGTGCGTGTCCGTGTAGCGCCGGGTCGTCGGATCGATCTTCTGCGCCGTGCTCGTCTTGCCAGCCACGCGGAAGCCCATTACCGCCGCCTCCACTCCCGTGCCCTCCCCCTCCGTCACCGCGCTCAGCATCTCGGCGAGCACGCGCGCCACCCGCGGCGAGATCGCGCGCCGGCGCACCCGCGGTGCGCTCTCGCTCAGCGCCGACCCGGCGCTGTCGGTGATCCGGCGCACCAGCGTCGGCTCGAGCAGCCGGCCGCCGTTGGCCACTGCGGCCATGGCCATGGCAAGCTGCAGGTTGGTGGTGCTCACCCCCTGGCCGAAGGCCGCCGCCGCCGTCTCGACCGGTACCCAGGGCCGGCCGGCGGGGCGCAGTACGCCCGCCGCCTCGCCCGGCAGCGGCACGCCCGTACGCTCGCCGAAGCCGAAACGCCGGAAGAAGTTGTGGAGCCGCCGCTCGCCCAGGCCGAGCGCGATCTTGGCGATGCCGATGTTGCTCGACACCTGCAGGATCTGCGTGGGGGAGAGCCACTTGTTGGCGTGCGTGTCGTGGATGACGACGTTGTCGATCGGCATGTGCCCTTCCTCGCAGTAGATCTGCGCGGTGGGCGTCACCGTGCTCTCGGCGAGCGCCGCGGCCATCGAGAACACCTTCATCACCGAGCCCGGCTCGAACGAGTCGGCCACGGCCGCGTTGCGCTGCTGCTCGGCCGAGCTGGTGTCGTAGTCGTTGGGGTTGAAGCCAGGCGCGTTGGCCAGCGCGAGCAGCTCGCCCGAGATCGGATCGATGACCACGACCGAGCCCCCCTTGGCCTCGTTGGTCTTGACCGCGCTCAGGAGCTCGCTCTCGGCGATGAACTGGATCGCCTGGTCGATGGTCAGGTACAGGTCGTGACCCGCCAGCGCCGCCTCGTCCTGGATCCCTTCGGCGAAGATGAGCCGGCCGGCGCGGTCGCGCAGGCCGCGGATCTCTTCGGGCCGGCCGCGCAGTTGGCGGTCGAGCGTCGTCTCCACGCCTGCCTTGCCCATCCCGTCGGGCGAGACGAAGCCCAAGACCGGCCCGGCGAGCTCGCGGTGCGGATAGAAGCGCCGGCCCTCGCCTTCGATGATGAGCCCGCGAATGGGGTAGCGCTGCTCGTCCGCCATGAGCGCATGGACCGCCTCGACCTCCGCCTTGGTCACGCGCCGCTTGAGCCAGGCGAAGCGGCGCCGGCGCGAGAGCTTCTCGGCCACCTGATCGGCCGGCAGCCCGAGGGCGTCGCCGATGCGGGCGGCGTACTGCCCGATGCGCATCGACGCGTACTTCTCCTGGATCCCGCGCAGCATCTCGACGGCATCCACCGAGACGCTGGGCACTTCCACGCTGATCGCCAGCGGCGTGCCGTTGCGGTCGTGAATGCTGCCGCGCTTGGGCGTCACGTGCAGCCGGCGCAGCCGCTGCCGATCGGCGAGATCGCGCCATGCCTCTCCGTCGCGCACGGCGACGTCGTAGGCTCCCGTGACCACGATGCCGAGACCGAGCGCCAGTAGGCCGCAGAGCAGAGCCATGCGGATGCGGATGGAGCGCGCGCGACTCGGCTCGACGTTCCTCACGGCTGGCCCGGCCTCTCGTTCTGCGCGGTGGCGGCCTTGCCCCCGGCCGCCGCGCCTCCCGCCGTGGGGCGGCGTTCCCGCGGCCCGAGCGGGATGACCCGCTCCGGCGGCGGCGGGGTCATGGCGAGCAGCGTGCGCGCCACCGTCTCCACGCGCTGCGAACTCTGGTAGCTCGCCACTTCTATCTCCAGCACGCGCTTGATCTCGCGCAGGCGGGCCTGCTCGGCCCGCGCCTGGCCGAGCCGGTAACCGATGTCCACCGTCCGGCCGCGCAGCCCCAAGTGCAGCACGAACGCGGCAACAGTCGCCGCCACGGCCAGCGTCCAGAGCGCCAGGAAGCGGCGCTCTCTCACGACTCCGCCTCCGCCGGAAGCTCCGGCACGCGAGCCGCGCGCCGGGCCGCGCGCAGCTTCGCCGAACGCGAGCGACTATTGCGCTCGCGCTCGCGCTCGCTCGCCACGACCGGCTTCTTGCTCAGGGGCTCCCAGACGGCCGGAGCGCGCAGGGTGCGCTTCACGATGCGATCCTCGAGCGAATGGAACGAGATGACGGCGATCCGGCCGCCGCTCGCCAAGAGCGCGGCGGCAAGATCGAGCAGACGGGTGAGCTCGCCCAGTTCGTCGTTCACGGCGATGCGCAGAGCCTGGAAGGTGCGCGTGGCCGGATCCAGGCCCACGGTGCGCGCCGGCCCCAACGCGCGCACGACGGCGCGCCGCAGATCGGCCGTGGTGCCGAGCTCGCCCGTGGCCAGCGCCTGCCGGATGCAGCGAGCCACCCGCCGCGCCCGGCGCTCCTCGCCGAGCCGGCGGATGAGCTCACCCAGATCGTCGTCGCCGAGCCGCTCGATCAGCCCGAGCGCGGTCTCGCCCTCGCTCTGGTCCATGCGCATGTCGATGGGGCCGGCTGCCCGGAAGCTCATGCCGCGAGCCGGGTCATCGAGCTGCATGCTGCTCACGCCGAGATCGGCGACGAGCCCGTCGAGGCGCGTGATGCCCTCGGCCGCGAGCACCGACCCCAGCTCGGAGAAGCGAGCGTGGCAGCATCGCGCGCGGGAGCCGAAGCGAGCCAGCCGCTCCCGGGCGATCCGCAGCGCCGTGCGGTCGCGATCGATGCCGATGACCGTCGTGTCCCTCGTCCGCAGCAGCCCCAGCGCGTGCCCGCCCGCGCCGAGCGTCGCGTCGACGTACACGCCGCCCGGACGCGGCGCGATCGCCTCCAGCACCTCGTCCAGCATCACGGGCAGGTGCGGATCCGGCGGCGGGACGTAGAAGCTGCGCGTTGGCATGGGGATCACGTTGAGCACGTTCATAGCCGCAGCTTCTCCCCGATCACCGCGCGCAGGCGCGAAGCCGCCTCGCCGCCGGGGTCCGCGGCCTGCCAGCGCTCGCGTGCCCACAGCTCGATGGTCCGGCCCATGCCGGCCCAGAGCACGTCCTTGACCAAGCCGGCGTGCGCGCGCAGCGAGGGCGGCACGAGCACGCGCCCCTGCCGGTCGATGTCGCACTCCACCGCCGCCGAGACGTAGCGCCGGCGCAGCAGCACGACGTCGGGATCCCACTTGGGCAGATCGGCAACCCGCGCCTCGAACTCCTCCCAGGCCGGCATCGGGTAGACGTCGATGCAAGGGTCGAACAGGGCAGGCGTGACCACGAGGCGCCGCTCGGCCGCGGGCAGCACGTCGCGGAAGCGGGACGGCAGGCTGGTGCGGCCCTTCGGATCGATCAGGTGCTCGAAGTGCCCGCGGAACATGCTAGCGACAACCAGTCTTTACCACTTCATCCCACCGAGCCCCGCGACCCTACGGTGCAGCAGGATCGATGTCAATACTTCGCGATTTTTCGCCAGGATGATGTGGGTTGAGGTAGGCAGAGATCCTACCTCGCGGGCCGCAAGATCAGCCCCTGGCGCGCCATGGTGGAGGAAAGTGGAAGGCCGGGCCATGCGCCGTGCGCGGCCAGCGCCCGGCGTGCGATCGCCCCCCGAATCACACAAAACGTGTGATTCAGGTGCCGAACGCTGGGTGATCGCCCCGCGAATCACACAGTTTGTGTGATTCAGGTGCCGCTCACTTCCCAGCGCACCAGCGCTGCGCGAGCTCCATGGTGCGCGCGTTCTCGGGCACGCGCTCCAGGAAGCTCGCGCGCAGCTCCTCGTCGTCGATCCGGCTTGCGCGCTCGAGCAGCCGCTCGTGCGCGGCAGCGATGGCCGCGCGCGCGGCTTCGCGATCCCCGGTGGCATCGAGCGCCTCGGCCCAGACCAGGCGCACGAGGGCCTCGCCCTCCTGGATGCCGCCGCACGAGTCGAGTCCTTGCTTTGCCTGCCGCGCACTGGCGAGCGCTTCGGCGCTGCGGCCTTGCGCCAGGAGGACGCTCGCCAAGAGCGCCTGCGCCATGATGTCTCCGGCCTCGCTTGCAGCGCGTGCCTCCGCCTCTGCAGCCTCGAGCCTGCCCGCCCGCAGGTGGATCTCGGCGAGGTAGACGCGGGCGTAGGACGCCGTCGTGCGGTCGCCCTGCTGACGAGCAATATCGAGCACCGCGGCCTCGATCTCGTGGGCTTCGTCGAGCGCGCCGAGCCGCGCGAGCACAAAGCCGAGGTTCGCCCTATTCAGCGTGACGACGAACGACAGGCCGATCTGCTCGGCCTCGCGCCAGCACTCGCGCATGAGCACCTCTGCTTCGGCGTACCTGCCAAGCTGCATGAGCGAGTTTGCCTGCCCTGCACGGCACCACAAGACGTTGCGGCGGTCCCCAATGGCCTCGAAGCACGCTGCTGCCGCTGCCTTGAGGCCCAGGTCGGCGTACAGCTCGCCCGAGCAGAGAGCGCGGGCCGCCTGCGCTCGCAGCAGCCAGCCGCGCGCATCCTCGCCGACGCTCGGGGTGACGTGCCGCTCGGCCAGCCCGAGAAGCGGGCCCGCCACGTCGGCGCGCCCGAGCAGGAGCAGGGTCCGCGCTACCATCACGGCCGCTGAGACCACGGGGCTCGCAGTTGCCCGGGCTCGCAGCAGCTCGCCGAGCTCCAGGACGAGATCGAGGGCAGTCTCGTGCTCGGCGAGCTTCTGCGCGGCCAGGGCAAGCTGCACCACCGCACCAGCCCAGCTCTTGCTCCCGCGCGGCAGGAGCAGCCTGGCCTCTTGGGCGCAGGAGCTGGCCTGCCGGGCTTCTCCCCTCCACTTGTACGCCTCGGCCTGCACGAGGCGCAGCTCGCCGAGTTGCTGCCCCTTCGCCCCGCAAGCCACACCGCGCTCCGCCCGGCCAATCGCGGCCACGAAGTCGCCGCCATCGAGCGCCTGGGCCGCGGCATCGAGGAACCACTGCGCTGCCCTCTCGCGCTCGCCGCCGCGCTCGTAGTGCTCGGCCAGCACCATGGCGTCCGTCTCGCCGGCGCGCTCCAGCCAGTCGCCCGCCCGCCCGTGCAGGAACGCGCGATCCGCTTCGGTCAGCATTGCGTAGGCGCAGTCGCGCACGAACGCGTGCCGGAAGCCGTACTGCCGCTCGTGAGCAAAGCGCGACTCGCGCCACGGCGTCACGAGCTCGTCGGCCGCGAGCTGGTCGAGCCAACAGCGCACTTGCGCTCCGGCCGGATCTGCCCCGAGTAGCGCGGTCACGGCTCCCGGCCAGAAGCTCATGCCGAGCACGCTCGCGGCGCGAAGCACCCGCCGCGCCTCCGGCTCCAGGCCATCGAGCCGCGCCCGGGCCATGGCAACCACGGTCTCGGGCAGGCTCCCGGCTCGGCCTTGCGCCACGGCGCGAATGAGCTCCTCCAGGAAGAAGGCGTTTCCTGCCGCCTGCTCGACAAGCTGCGCCACGGTCTCGGCGGGCAGCTTCTCGCCCAGCACTACGCGCACGAGCCTCTCGCCGCTCGCCGGCCGCAACTCGCCGAGGGGCACGTGCTGCACGGCCCGGCCGGCCCACAAGCGCGGGATGATCTCGTGGATCTCGGGGCGGGCGAGGCCGAGCACGAACAGCGGGAGGCGAGCGCAGAGCTTCATCGTGTGGTCGAGGTAGGCCACGGTGGGCACATCGCCCCAGTGCAGATCATCGAGCACGATGACCAGCGGGCCGGCGGCAAGCTCGGCGAGCACCAGATCCTGCCAGGCCCGGTTCATCTGATCGCCCATCAATGCGGGATCGGCGCGCGCCGCCCTGAGCCGCGCGCTCGTCTCGTCCGGCCACGGGGTGCCGATCATCTCGCCCAGGAACTCGGCGACGCGATCGCACTCGGCCTCGGGCACGTGGCGGGCGACGCGCGCGCTGAGCTTGCGGCGCCTCGCCTGCACCGGCTCACCGTCGAGGATGCCCGCGCTGCGGCGAAGCGCCGGCGCGATCATGCCGAAGGGCGCGCCCGCGGCCACGGGATCGCCGCGTCCGATCCAGATCTCGGCCCGGCCCCGGAGCCCGCGCACGAGCTCGTGGCGCAGCCGGCTCTTGCCGATGCCGGCCGGGCCGGTCACGAGCAGCGCGCGCAGCTCGGGCTCGGCCGCGCACTGCTCGAACGCGGAGCGCAACAGCGCCAGCTCTGCCTCGCGACCGACGCAAGGCGTCGGCTTGCCGAGGAGAAGGCGCGGCTCCTCTTCCTCCAGCGCGCGCTCGGCGCCCAGCAGCAGGCCGGCTTCATCAGCCCACAGCTCGTAGCGCCCGCCGATCAGGCCTGCCGTGGTTTCGTCGAGGCGCACGCCGGCCTGGCTGGCGCTGCGCAAGCAGGCCATGGCCACCGCCCGATCGACCGCCTCGCCCAGCGGCCAGGGCTCTCCCATGAGAGCCCAGCCGGTGGCCAGGGCAACGCGCGCTGCAGGCAGCGCGGCTGCCGCCAGCACGATGGACCCATCGGCCAGCGGCTCGATCCGCGCGCCCAGTGGCTCGGCAGCTTGCCGGATGGCCGCGACATCGCCGCTTGCGCCTGACGCTACGTAGATCACGCTCGCGAGCTGGCGCTCCGCCGCCGCGAGGCCAGCGGCCCCGGCGCTACGCAGCAGCGTCAGGTTCGCAGGCAGCCAGCTCGCCGTCGCGGTTGAGTCGAGCGCTCCGACGTCGCGGGCCACGGGCTCGCGGGTGCCGGCAAACGCCGGCCCAAGCGCGCGCAACTCGGCCGCCAGCGCCGCCCCGTCGGCCGGGCGCAATGCCGGATCCTTGGCCAGCATGCGCCAGAGCAGATCATCAAGGCCGGCCGGCAGCTCCTTCAACGGCGCTGGCTGCTCGAACAGCACGCGCGCCAGGACTCCTGCCAGGTGCTCGGCGGCAAACGGCGGCCGGCCGGCGAGGCACCAACACGTCCGCCGCCGGGGTAGAGCGCCAGTCGCCGCGCGCCTGCTCCGGAGCCATGTAGCCCGGCGTGCCCACGAGGCATCCGGCACGCGTGACAACGCGGCGGCCCAGTCCGCTGCCCCGCGCGATGCCGAAGTCGAGCAGCGTGGCAGCCCCGACCGCTCCGCCAACCAGCAGCACGTTGCTCGGCTTGACGTCGCGGTGCACCACGCCCCGGCCGTGCGCGTGGCCGAGGGCGTCGGCCAGGCGCAGCGCGAGCGCGAGGCTCTCGGCCGCCGTCAGCGGCTGCCGCTCGAGACGCTGCGACAGGTCCTCCCCCTCCAGCCACTCCATGGCGAGGAAGAGCTCTGCTCCCAGCGTGCCGTGCGCCACGTAGCCCACGAGCGCCGGATGATCGAGCTGGCACAAGACCTCGGCCTCGCGCTCGAACCGCTCGGCCAGATCGCGACTGGATGCCGGTGCGAGCTTCACGGCCACGGCCCTGCCGGTCACCCGGTCGCGAGCGCGCCACACGGTTCCCATCCCACCCGCGCCAGCGATGCGTTCGAGCTCGAAGCGGCCAGCGACGACGACACCCGCGTCCACGGCGGCATCATAGCCGAACATGGGTGGCGGGCGCCAACGGCCGCCATGGCGGCGCCACTTGCTGTGCTGGCCAACCGAGCGAAATCTCGCGGCCGAAGTGGCGGCACATGTCTTGCTTAGTGCGGTCACTCACCCTCCAAAGGAGGCCCACCATGTACGTACATCTCACCATCCGCGTGCAGCGGCTCACCATCGCCCTGAGCGAGCATGCCGTGGCTTCTTGGCTCTGGTCTCGGCTGCGCCGCACGTTCCCCGCGGCCCTGGCAGCAATCATCATGCCCAACCACCTGCCCCTAG
>JACQWT010000317.1 GCA_016209145.1 Deltaproteobacteria bacterium
TCTGAACGAGAAAGAGCCCTGATTTCGCGCGAATGCGCGAAATCAGGGCTCCAAACTCGCCTGGAACTTCAGACTAGGCTACCCGAAAGGAGCCCCGGCCTCCTGGACCTTCAGGTACTGGAACCACGCGTCGTACAGGCGTTCCTGGTCGCCGTTGAGCTCATTGTACTTGCGCCCGCCAGCGTCAGCCAGGTGCTTGCGGTGCCCGTCCTCGGCAAGGACCAAGCCAAACTCGATGAGCGGGAACCGATCCGAGACCGCGAAGCCGCGGTAGGCCGACGGCCAGCAGGCGAACAGCGCCTCCTTGGTCGGCAGGGTGTGCCAGCGCTGGTACAGCCACGGATCGACGATCGTGCCGCTCACGATCGGGGACGTGTTGCGCTCATCCCGCCAGATGACGGCAAACGTGTGCCCTCCCCCGATGGAATGCGCGATCCCCATGCGCAGCCCGCTGGCCGCGCCCCTCTTGCGGTGCCGGATGAAATGGTCGAGAACGAAGTCCGTCCACTTCACGCAGATGAACTCCTTCAGGGCCTGGCAGGTCGTAGGGTCCGGGTTGGCGAGAAGGAAGTTGTTGTTGAGCCAACCGGGAAGCAGCCCCGCGTACCAGATGCCTCTCTCCTTGGCCATGAGCCACCACTCGGCAGCCCGCAGCCCGACGGCATCCTTGAGCTCGGCCATGTAGCGCTCGAACGAGTCGTCCGCCATGGCCGGGATGCTACCTCCGGGGCCCGCCGCTGGCCAGGGACAGGGAAGGCCGATCGGGCCCTGGCGAACACGGCGCCCCTCGTGCTACCGTGTCCTGCGGACGACATGAGAACTGCGCTCCCCAGCCTCGTTGCCTTGCCGCTGCTGCTCGCCGCCGCGGGCTGCAGCGATCTGGCCCGGACCACGAAGATCGTGGCGGACAACTCGCCGATGATGCCGCCCCTCCCGGCGGCCGCGGAGCAGCCGGGTGGCGGCTTCGTGCCGGGTCCGGGCGGCGCGCCGGCGCCACGACCCGCCGGCAAGGGTGGGTGAGGCCACTAGGCCCGAGCTCCGGTCCGGAGCTCCGCGAACGCCGCCGAGGGCGAAGCCTTGGCCCTTGCCGCCCGCACGCGAGACGGATGCCTGCGGGTGGTGGTTTCGCTGTCTGCCCGCCGCCGAACGGCGGCGCTCGCATTGGCGGCCGGCCTGGTGGCGGCCGGCTGCAAGGGCGCGCCGGCTGAGCCTGCCCCGGCGTCGCGCGACGTGGTCGGCGCGCAAGGCTCGAGCCGTAGCGCCACGGCGCCTGCGCCTCCCGCAAGTCTCGTCTGGGACGTGCCCGCTGGATGGCAGGTGCTGGCCCAGGCCGGCCCGATGCGCTTGGCGGCCTACCGGATCCCGCGCGCCCGGGGCGATCCGGCCGACGCCGAGCTGAGCGTCATCCGGGTGGGCGGCTCGATCGATGCTGGCATCGAGGGCTGGAAGGCGCAGTTCGCGCTCGCGCCGGGGGAGTCGGCCAAGCGCACGCGCGTCGTCGTGCGCGCCGTCGCGGTCGACATCGTGCGCCTGCAAGGGATCTACGGCGGCGCGGCGGCCGGGCACGGCTCGGGGCCGCTGCGCCAGGACTACGTCCTGCTCGCCGCCATCGCGGCGACCGAGCCGCAGCCCCACTACTTCAAGCTCCTCGGCCCCAGGCGCACCGTGGACGCGGCGCGGGCGGACTTCGACGTGCTCGTGGGCAGCATCCGGCCGAGATAGCAGGCGCGGCGCCGGGCGTGCTATACGGCCCGCCATGGCGCGTATCCACAACTTCAACCCTGGTCCCGCAGCCCTGCCCCTGCCCGTGCTCGAGCGCGCGGCGCGCGAGATGATCGAGCACGCCGGCTCGGGCATGAGCATCATGGAGCACAGCCATCGTGGCAAGGTCTACGAGGCGGTGCACAACGAGGCAATCGCCCTGACCAAGGAGCTGCTGGGCGTCGGCAACGACTACGACGTCCTGTTCCTGCAAGGAGGCGCGAGCTTGCAGTTCGCGATGGTGCCGATGAGCTTCATCCCGGACGGCGGCAGCGCCGACTACATCCTGACCGGCGGCTGGTCCGAGAAGGCCCACAAGGAGGCGCAGCGCGTCGGCCGCGGCAAGGCGCGCGTCGCGGCGAGCACCGGCAAGGACGGCGTGTACACCCGCATTCCGAAGCAAAGCGAGCTCAACCTCGACCCCGGCGCCGCCTACGTGCACATCACGAGCAACAACACCCTGTTCGGCACCCAGTGGCACTCCTTCCCGGACACCGGAGGGGTGCCGCTCGTGGCCGACATGTCCTCCGACTTCATGTGGCGCCCCTTCGACGTGAGCAGGTTCGGGCAGATCTACGCCGGCGCCCAGAAGAACATCGGGCCATCGGGACTCGCCGTGGTGCTCGTGCGCAAGACGCTCGTGGAGAAGGCGCGGGCCGACGTGCCCAACATCCTCTCCTACAAGATCCACGCGAAGGAGAACTCGCTCTACAACACGCCCAACACCTTCGGGATCTACATGGCGCGCAACGTGCTCGCCTACACGAAGGAGCTGGGCGGCCTGGCCGAGATCGAGCGGCGCAACCGCGCCAAGGCGGGCGCCCTGTACGCCGCCATCGACGCCGATCCCGACTTCTTCCGGGCTCCGGTCGAGAAGGAGAGCCGTTCCACCATGAACGTGGTCTTCCGGCTGCCGAGCGAGGAGCTGGAGAAGAAGTTCCTGGCCGACGCCACGGCCCGCGGCCTGGTCGGCCTGAAGGGCCACCGCAGCACCGGCGGGATCCGCGTGTCGCTCTACAACGCGGTCACCCTCGAATCGACTCAGGCGGTCATCGCCTTCATGCACGAGTTCCGCACGCAGGCCTGATCTACTAGGTCCGAAAATCGTCGCGTGGCGCGAAGAAAAACGAACCGCCAAGACGCCAAGGGCGCCAAGATCGAATCCGATTTTGTTTCTTCCTTGGCGTTCTCGGCGCCTTGGCGGTTCATCTTCTTGCTTGGGTGGTGGAGTAGTCGCCGTAGGCGAAGGTGTGTCCCGTGGCCCTCCACTCGCACCCGTCCTTGGTAGCCCGCGAGTAGAAGCTGCCGACAAACGTGCCGTCCGGGTCGTCGATCCACTCGTCGAGGTTGCCGACCAAGTCGTAGACCGCGTCGTCCTCCCACTCGCTCTTGCAGCCGGTCGTAGCGCCGGTCTCGCGCAGCAGGGGCCGTCCGCTGTGGTCCTTGACCAGGCCGAGACGAGGATCGGTGTGGCCGCGGCTGGCGTCGTCGTGCAGCGCGGCGGCAGGGTGCTCGTAGCGGAAGACGTTGCACCTGCCCTGCTCGTACTGCTCACCGTAGGGAAACTTGCGCTCCTGCTGCCCCTGGCAGGCGGTCTTCCACTCCTGGAGCGAGCACAACCGCTTGCCCGCGTTGCGGCAGGCGAGCAGGGCCAGTTCGCCCGTGACGTGGCCGTTGGGAACGACCCCCTGGCGTGACCGGGCCTTGGGCTCGAAGTCCCGCTGGCGCTCCCAGGCAGGGAGCGGTGGGAGCGGGATCGCCCGGGCGGCGACGCTGCCGACCTCGAGCCGCTGCTGTTGCCAGACGCGCTCCACGTACAGAGCCATCTTGCGCGAGGGCGGATAGTGGGGCGAGATGTGCTGCCCGCTGTCCTTGTCGACCAGCGTGGCCTCGTAGCGATCGACACAGAAGCGGCGAGCGACCCGCACCATGTCGGGCGGACAACGCGGCTCGGGGTGCACGCGCGGCGGCGGCAACGCGGCACCGTCCGGCGCCGGTGCGAGCGCGGCTGCATCGCCGGCCGTGGCATCGGCAGGCGCCTGGCGGCCGGCGTCGGGCCGCTCGGCCGGCTCGCCGCAGCCGCGGCAGCCGGCGAGGCCAAGGGTCGCCGCCGCGACCGTGAGCCGGAGGAGCTTCCTGCCCATCTCGCGAGGCACGCTAGTACGCCGTCCCAGGAGTCCTTGGGAAAACCGGGTCACGCAGGATGGGTTGAGTTTCCGTCGCAATTTCCGGACCGGCGTACTAGCGCGGCCGCGAAGCGGCCGTGCGCGGGGGTGAATCGGCTCGCGCAGCGAGCCGAGAGGGGGCGCGCGGCGCCCCCTGGGGACATAAGTAGTACTGCCCGCTCGGCGAAGCCGAGCGGAATTCGCGCAGCGAATTATCCCCGAGACTTCGGGGATGCAGTACTAGCACTGCCGTGGCGGAGCTCCAGGGCAGTGCGGCGCCTTGCCGCTTTGTGGCACGGTCCCCCTGCCACGTAGTACAAGCCAGCCCAGCCGTGCTGCGCCCTCTGCTCCCCGTGCCGCTCCCCGCTCTGCTGCTCGCCGCCCTGCTTGCCGCGGGCGTCCTGTCCTGCCTGCGGCCCTCCCCAGCCCCGGCCCAGCCCCGGCCGTGCCCTTGCCGCGGACGCTGAGCGATTGGGCGTGGCGGCCACCGCGCCAACATCTGCTAGGATGCATCCAGGATGTTGGGCTTTCGTCTGTTCGGCGTGCCGGTGGTGATCCAGCCCGGCTTCTGGCTCATGGCCTGTGCGCTCGGGATCGACTACCTGATGGACCCGCGCCTGCCGAAGACCGCGTTCGTGATCTGGCTTGGCGTCGTGCTGGTTTCCATCATCGTGCACGAGCTCGGCCATGCCCTGGCGATCATGCGGCACCGCATCTCGCCGTCGATCACGCTGCACGCGCTGGGAGGGCTCACGAGCTGGCACGGCGGCGGGGCGCTGGGCCGCGCCGACCGGATCGTCGTCAGCGCGGCCGGACCGGCCGCGGGCTTCCTGCTCGCCGCGCTCGTCTATGCCGTGGCCGCGCTCGCGCCGCGCGAGCTCCCGCAGCTCGTGCAGTTCGCCCTCCACGAGCTGGTGTGGGTGAACGTCGTCTGGGGCATCTTCAACCTCATCCCAGTCCTGCCTTTCGACGGCGGCCACATCCTCGAGCATGCCCTCGGGCCCGCCCGTGCACGCACGGCCGCCCTCGTGTCCCTGGTCAGCGGCGCGGCAATCGCTCTTTTCTTCCTCCTCGCGTTGCGCAGCCTCTGGGGCACGATCATCGTCGGCCTGGGCGCGCTGCAAAGCTACCAGCGGCTCCAGACCGCGGGCGGGCTGCGCCCCCCCGGGCCTCTGCGCCGCTTCTTCTCTCCGAGCACGCGCGGTGGCGGGGCCATGTCCCCTGAGCTGCGCGCCCAGCTCGATGCGGCCCGGGCCCTGATCGACGCCGCGCAATACGACAGAGCGCGAGCGGCGGCCCAGAGCATCGTAGATTCCGGCCCGCCGCCCGCGGCGCGCAACGAGGCGTGGCACATCGCCGGCTGGGCGAGCCTGCTCGCGGGCCAGGTGGAGCAGGCCTTCCAGGCCGTCGCCGCCATCAAGCCCGACAACGAGCGCGACGCCGCGCTCGTGGGCGCGGTGCTCCTGGCCGACGGCCGGCTCGATCTGGCCCGCGCGCTGCTCGAGCAGGCGCGGGCCCGCGGCGACAACCGCAAGGAGGTCGTCGGCCCGCTGATCCAGATCCTCATCCGGCAGCACGAACCCGCGCGCGCCGCCGCCATCGCCTTCGACATCGTGGACTCGCTGAGCGCGGCCGACGCCCGCCAGATAGCCGGCATCGCGCGCGAGGCCAGCGCCCACGAGTGGGCCTGGCGGCTGAGCGAGGCCGCTTTCGAGCGCAGCGGCGAGCCCGACGACGCCTTCGACGCCGCCCGCAGCCGGGCGATGGAAGGCGACCGGGCCGGCGCGTTGGCCTTGCTGCGGCGCGCCGTGGCCGCCGGTTTTGCCGATGCGGCGCGCCTCTACTCCGATGCGGCCCTGGCCCCGCTCGACACCGACGGCGAGCTCGAGACCCTGCTCCCGCGGCCGGCGCCGGGGTCGGGCTGATGGCCTCGCGCACAGGTGCCTCGTCGCCGAAGCTCACTGTCAAGCGCCTGCGCGACGGCGCCCCGCCGCTACCCGCGTACCAGTCCGCCGGTGCCGCCGGCCTCGACCTGTGCGCCGCCCTCGACCAGCCGCTCAGCATCGCCCCGGGCGCCCGCGCGCTCGTGGGCACCGGCTACGCGCTCGCCGTGCCCGCGGGTTACGAGGGCCAGGTGCGCCCGCGTTCCGGGCTGGCGTGGAAGCACGGCGTCACCGTCCTCAACGCCCCCGGCACGATCGACTCGGACTACCGTGGCGAGATCCAGGTCGTGCTGGTGAACCACGGCGATCGGCACTTCGTGGTCAAGCCGGGCATGCGGATCGCCCAGCTCGCGATCTGTCCGGTCGCGCGCGTCTCGCTTCGGCTCGTGGACGAGCTCGACGCAACCGGCCGCGGCGCGGGCGGCTACGGCTCGACCGGAGTGTAGCGGGCGCCATGCGCGTGGTAGCATGCCGGCGGGTCCATAGCTCAGTCGGCAGAGCTGCGGGCTTTTAACCCGTAGGTCGGGGGTTCGAGCCCCCCTGGACCCACCGCAGGATCAGGATCGTCCGTGCTGCCAACGCCTCGCTTCCGGTGGCCCCTCGTCGGGCTCGTGATCGGCTCCCTTTCGCCGTGGGCAGCGTGCAACGCTGGCCCCGACGCGGAAGCGCAGCCGGGTCAGATCTGCGTGCCGGGCGAGGCGGGGCAGTGTGCCTGCCCGGACGGCGGCACGGGAGAGCAGATCTGCGCTGCGCAGGGCACGTCCCTGGGGCCATGCATCTGCGCTGGCGCCGGTGGCGGGGGTGGCGCCGGGGCTGCCGCCTGCGGCGACGGCACCTGTGACGAGGGCGAAACCAAGAGCGGGTGCCCCGAGGACTGCCTGGCCTACTGCGGCGACGGGGAGTGCGACGAGTCGCGCTGCGAGAGCTGCGACCGCTGCCCCGAGGACTGCGGCGCCTGCCACGAGGTCGCGTGCGCCTGCGGCGACGGGAAGTGCGACAACCACTGCTGTGCGGAGCAGTGCAGCACGTGCCCCGGCGACTGCGGAAGCTGCCTCGCCGGATCCGACACCTGCGGCGACCAGATCTGCGGCAAGACCGAGGACTCGAAGACCTGCGCTGCGGACTGCGGCCAGGTCGTTGCCGGCTGCTACTACTGCGGCAACGGCATCTGCGAACCCGGCGAGCGCAACGACACCTGTCCGAAGGACTGCCTGGGCCCCTCGGCTACCTGCGGTCGGCCGTGCCAGAGCTCCTGCGACTGCGAGTACCCGTGGGAGGTGTGCAGCCGCGAGATCGGCGGCAACGACTGGACCTGCGTTCCGCGGGACTGCAAGGCGTGCCTCGATGCCAACGAGATCTGCTGCTACTGCGGGACGGACGTGTCAACGTGCCGCGAGACGCTGTGCACGCCGACCAAGGACTGCTCTGCGCTGCACTGCGACTAGTGGCGCGTCCCACAAGTCGTGCGGAGAAATGGTGGCCCGGACGCGCCACGCGGGTGGTGGGTCGGCCGGTACGTCCTAGGCGGCGGCGCCCCGCCTCCCCCGGTAGGGCCCGCGGGGAGGGCACGCCGCTTGCGCGGCCGAAGGCCGCAATTGCAAGCGGCGTGGCCTTCCCCGCGAAGGCCCACTAGCGCGGCACGTACCTCCGGTCGAGCAGGGGCTGGAAGCTGCCGTTCCGGGCCGGGCTCGGATCGGCAGCCCCTGGCGCCACGTCCTCGACCCAGGCGTGCGCCTCGATCGGCAGCGGCTCGTGCGGCGCAGGACACGCCGCCGCGCCGCGCTTGACGCCCACGACGAAGCGAACCGGCCGGCCGTCCCGCCGGTGTAGCCCATACTGCACGAGCGCGCGCGGCAGGCAGCGGCCGCGCAGCAGGTGCAGCCGGTAGGCGCGATCCACGAGCCCGGCGCCGTCGTGTGCGCCGATCCCCGTGGCCCCCCAGGGCGAACGGGGGCCGAAGCGTTCGATCCAGGCGAGCGTGCGGCGCAGACCGAGGGCGGCGAGCGAAATCTCGACGGCGGGCGCCAGCAGCCAGGCCGCGGCGGCGAAGCGCCGCTCGGCAGGGCGCAGCGCGGCGATCTTGCGCAGGATCTCGCGCGCGGGCAGGAACACGGCCATGCTAGCCCTTCGCGTGCGCCGCGATGCGATCGAGCAGGCGCCGGCCGTCGTGCAAGAACAGGTCGTTGTGCCCGGCGCCGGGGACCGTGACGAGCTCGCTGCCGGCGATGGCTCGCGACAGGGTCACGCCGAGATCGTAGGGAACGACGCGGTCGTGGTCGCCGTGGATGACCAGCGTGGGAAGCTTCAGCCTGCCGGCCTTGCTCAGGCTGTCGTACTCGTCCTCGACGATCAGGCGCATCGGCAGGAAGGGGAAGTGCCGCCGGGCCACCGTGGGGATCGAGGTGAAGGGAGAGCTCAGCACCAGCCGGCAACCGTGGCCCCGCACCGCCATCTCCACCGCCACGCCGCTGCCGAGCGAGCTGCCCCAGAGCACCACGCGATCGGGGCCCGTGCCCTCGCTCGCCAGCGCGGCTAGCACGGCCTCGGCGTCGACGTAGAGACCTTGTTCGGTCGGCTTGCCCTGGCGCGATTCCCCGTAGCCCCGATACTCGACCGCCACGAAGCCGAGCCCCCGCTCCACCAACTCGGCGGCTACGAAGACGCTGTCGGCCACCGTTTCGCCGTTGCCGTGAAAGAACACGATGCTGCGGCTGCTGCTGCCGGGCGCCGGGTAGACCAGCGCCTGCACGGGCACACCGTCTGCGGCGCGATAGGACCGCAGCTCCGCGCCCGCCGGAGGCCGCGTCAGCCCGTGTCGAGGCGCCGGGTAGAGCACCGAGCGAGCCAGCAGTCGGCCCAGTCCCACCAGCGCGGCGTAGCCGCCTATCAGCAAGAGCGCAGCCATGCTCCATAGCCTGCGGCGTCGCGACATCCTCCTAGCCCGGCCGGCCTTCCAGCGCCTGTATGCGTTCACGCCTTCTCCCACCCGGCTCGTCAGGCGGCCGCGAGCGCGCGGCGGGACTGGCTAGCGGAGCAGCGCTCCGGAGGCCCGGGCCGCAGCGTACTCCTGTACGCGAGGACCCGGGCCGAGGACGACAGTCCGTCCCTTCGGGACGGGGTTGGGGTCCCGACGCGCCCTTCGGGCGCGTCACCCCTGCCCCGCGATCGCGGCCGACTCGGCGAGCCGTCGTTGCTAGCGCCGCAATGCGTGAACGCATACGAGGCATGCGTGGATCGTAGCGTGCCGGGCCGACCATCGGCTAGCTTTTCCCGTCCCTCCCGGGGCCAATCAGACTAGATCCTGATCCATGACTTCCGCCCTTCGCGCTCTGCCTCTGCTCGCCCTCGTCTCGCTCGCCCTCCCGCTGCTCGCCGCCTGCTCCAACGGCCCCCTGCCGCCGGTGCCGCCTGGCACGGAGATAGACTGCAACGGCGTCAAGCGCGTCACGGTCGATTGCTCCAGCGAGATCCGCTACCAGGGCGTGACCGGAGAGGCCGGCGTGAGCATCATGAACATCGCCGGCATCAGCGGGAAGCTGGAGGAGAGCGCGATCCGGCAGGTGAGCGAGCAGGTCCAGCAGTTCGTGGCCATGCAGACGCGCAACTGCCGCGACTACAACGCCTGCATCCTCGATCCGGAACAGTACCGCCGCGAGGCCACGGATATCCGCGAGCGCATGACCATCATCCCGGCCCTGGTCGACGCCCTGAAGAGCGCCAAGAGCGAGTCCGAGCGCATGCGCATCCTCGACAAGCTCTATCGGGGCGTCGTGCCCGACGAGAAGCGCACCGAGGAGATCACCTTCCAGCTTCGCATGATCGCGCGGCTGCCCGAGCGGCTTGGCGGCAACACCTACGCCATCACGCCGGGCGCGATGGTGCCCACGGACGCGCGCACGGCCTTCGAGGTCTGGGTTTCCAAGACCGCCTACGTGTACATGTTCCAGACGACGGCGAAGGGCGGCATAACCGTTCTCTTCCCCGATCCGCGCATCGGCACGCGCAACCCCCTTAGCGGTGGGCTCACGCAGCGCATCCCCTACTCCGGCCAGGCGGGCAAGCAGCAGTTCTTCCGCGTCAACGAGCAGGACATCGGCGTGGAGAACGTCTACTTCGTCGTCTCCGGGAAGCAGGTCAGCGATCTGGACAGTGCGCTGGAGAAGGTCAAGAGCGAGCAGGTCACGGCCGTCGGCCAGAGCCCCCTGCTGCAACAAGTGGTCTCGGTGGCGCCCACGGACAAGGCCGCCCAGTGCAAGACCCGCGCGCTGGAGCTGGTCGAGGAAGGCGGGGGCGGCTGCTCGCGGCCGCGCGGCCTCGAGCTGACCGAGGAGGGCGGCGGTGCGGCCCCGCCGGGCGGGGGCCCGCCGCCCTCGATGGTCGTGCGCTCCGATCCCACCGACGACACGATCGTCAGGGTCTTTCCCTTCAACCACGTCACGCAGGAGATCTACGCGCAGCAGGCGGCGAGCAGCGTCGAGGGGAAGAAGACGCGGGGGATAATCATCGAGGACTGAGAGCGCGGGCACGCTCCAGGAGCTGCCGGGTCGGACCGCGCAGCCGCCCTGCCACTGGATCGAGCTCGGCGACCAGCTCCTCCAGCTTCGCCAAGGCAGCGGGCTCCCTCCCGGCCCCGAGCAGAGCCGTCCAGAGCCGGGCGCGCGCGATGTGATCCTCGTTGCCGACCCGCTGCGCGTTCTGGAGGGCCAGGTCGGCGTCGGCCAGCGCTCCGGGCAGGTCGCCCAGCTCCTCCCGCAACTCGCCCCGGCGAAACAGGACGACGGCCACGTTGACGTCGCCCCCGGATAGGCGGATCCGCACCGCGTCGTCGAGCGCGGCCAGCGCCTCGGTGCCCCGACCCATCTGGCGCAGCGCGTCCCCCACCACGGACAACGCCATGCCGAGGCAACGATGGTCGCCCGCCTGCCGGGCCGTCTCGACCGCCAGCCGCGCGCGCCGGGCCGCGCCCGCGGGCGCGCCGGCCCGAAGCTCCATCGTGGCGGCGCTGACCAGCGCGCCCCGGTGCATCCGACCGAAGTGGTGCTCCCGCGCCTGCTCGATCACGCCCTGCATCAGCGCGAGCGCCCGCTCGTGGTTGCCGGCCTCGCTCTCCATGACGGCCCAGTCGTTCTCGGCGTCGAGCATGGCCCAGTCCGAGCCGAGCTCGCGCGCGGCCGCGCGCGCCTGCTCCAGGGCGCGGCGGGACTCGGGATCGGCGAGCGAGCGCGTCTCCGCCAGGAGCTCGACGCGCAGCACCAGAGCGCGGTAGCGCAGATCGCCGGCCTCGCCGTCGGGAAGACCGGCCAAGGCTTCGTCCACCAGCACGAGCCCGCGCGCCGCCCGCAGCGACCGCGCCGCGGCTAGCCGCGCCTCGAGCGCAAGCAGCGGCTCGCCGCAGGCGTCGGCGTCCTCGACCAGCGCCGGGTCGGGATGCTCGCCCGCCTGGCCGAGCTCAAAAGCCGCCGTCAAGGCAAGGGTGCGGGCGCGCACGCCCAGCGCCGCGCCGACCCCGCGCGCCGCCGGCGCAACGGCCCGGAGCTTCTCCTGCGCCTCCTTGGCTTGGCCGGCGCGCAGCAGCGCATCGGCCGCCGCCAGCTCGGCCCGCGCCCGCTCGGCCGGATCGCGGGCAAGCCCGGCGAGGCGCTCTGCCGCCCGGGCCGCCCCGAGGAACAGGCCGGTGCGCAGCCCGTGGTCCACGGCGCGCCACAGCCACCGCACTGCCTCGGGGCGGTCGTCAAGCTGAAGGTAGCCCTCGGCCAGGAACGCCGCGTCCTCGTCGGCGTCGGTGCTCCGGCCCAGCGCCTCGAGCAGGGCCCTGTGCAGGCGCACCGCCCAGGGCCGGCCACCGAGGGCCTCCAGCACCGCACGCCGCACCATGGGCTCGTCGAAGCCGTACTCGTGGCGCTGGCCCTGCCGGTCGAGCAGCCCGGCCTCGCTCAGCGCCTCGACCGCGTGCTCGACGAGCGCCATGTCCGCGCCCAGGGCGCCCAGCGTCGCGCAGAGCGCGGCCATGCCGAGCGTTCCGGCCAGGGCCGCGCATACCAGCACCTGCTGGGCAGTGCGCTCGGCCGCGCTGCCCGGCGCGAAGAACGAGGCCACGCGCGCCTGCACCAGCTCCATCACTCCTGGCACCGCCCGCGCGAGCACGGCCTCGTCCACCGGGTGCCAGGCACCATCCCGCCAGCGCAGCGCGCCGCTCTCGACCCAGGCCAGAAGGGGCTGCACGAGCAGAAAGGGCTGGCCCGCAGCCCCGCCCACGAGGGCCCGCTCGATCTCGCGCGCCACGGGTGCCACGCCCTGCACGAGTCGCGCCGCCTGCCCGTCGTCCAGTGGTCCAAGCACATGGCGTGTGGCCGCGGCGCCCACGTCCCGCTCGATCTCGCCGATGAGCCGCACGAGCTCCGCCGGCGCGCCCGGCTCGTCGCACACGGCCACGACGACAAGGAGCTGCCCCCTACCCCCGCGCGTGGCGCGCTCCGTGAGCAGCGTGAGCAGCCGCAGGGTGGCGGCGTCCGCCCACTGGGCGTCGTCTACCAAGAGCAGGATGGCGTCGGCCCGGCTGGTCTCGACCAGGGCCTCCTCGACCGCCTCGATGCTCGCGTCCATGGCCTCGGGCGCGCTGCCCCCTTGACCGCTGGCGGCCTGGCCCAATGCGGCCTTGACCGCTTCGAGCCCGGCCATGCCCTCCACGGCGCGGCGCAGCGGCCGGAGCAGGCCGCGGCGCTCGCGCACGCAAGCGGCCTCGATGACCACACCCATGCCGAAGCCCGCGGCAGCCTCGCGCACCGCGCGCAAGAGGCGGCTGCGGCCGATGCCCTGCACGCCGGTCAGCGCCACCACGCTGATGGCTCCCGCGCGCGCGTGCTCCGCGCCGCGCCGCAAGATATCCAGGGCTACCTCCCGGCCAACCAGCGCTGGCTGCTCGGTCGGCGCCACCGGTGCGCTCGCGTCCTTGCCGCACAGGGCGCGGATGGCGCGATCGAGGGCCTCGTGCTCCCGGTGCTCGCCCGTCTCGATGTCGGCCGAGCGCCAGGGCTTGCCCGGGGCGTGAGGCGAGTCCACGAGCAGCAGCCGGCCCTGCACCTCGGGCAGCCACGGCGCGAGCGGCGTCCACCGATCGCCCTCGACGACATAGGCCCGCCCGGGCTCGGCCCCGGCCGGCAGCGGGCCACGTTGCCTGCGCCACGCGCCCGCCCGCAGGGGCACGCCCGCGCGCTCCTGGTACGTAGGCGGATCGAGCGCCGCCACCACGCGCAGCGGCCGCTCCAGGAGCGGCCGGGCCGCATCGACTACCGCCAGCGCCAGGGCCGGTGCGTCGTCCCCCCTTCCTCCCTCGTGCGCGAAGCGGTTGCGCGCGGCGACCAGCTCGGCCAGCGGCTTGCCGGCGGCGAACGCCAGGAGCGGCGCGCTCTCGGGCCGCAGCTCCTCCAGCGCGGCGGCCGCCGAGCGCGCGAGCTGGCACCACCCTCCGTCCGAGAGGCGCGCCGCGCGGCCCAGCGCCTGGGCGAGCGGCGGCGGCGCGCTCCTGCCGGCAAGCGCCTCGCCGAGCAGGGCCAGGCCCACCGAGACGGCGTAGCGCACCACGGCGCTCCCGAGCTCAAAAAGCTGCTTGCGCACACCCGTGGCGTCGCCTTCGATGCGCGCCACCTCCACGCCGGCCGCCACGGCGGCCAGGGGCTCGGGTAGCCACGCCAGAAGCGCGGCAACCTCGTCCAGCTCGGCCTCGTCCAGGGCGCGGCTGCGCCGGCCGAGGGTCCGCGGGCCGCCCTCGCCAGCGTCGCCGTCGTCCTGGCCCACCGGCCCGCCGCCGCCCGCGTCGCCGCTTGCACCATCTGCCGTCATGGGGCTCGCATCGCGCTGCGGCCTCGCCGTCCTATGGGCCGCCGCCGTGCTCGCCGATCGGCAGCAGGCGGATCCGAATGCCACCCTCTTCGATCACGACGACGGCGCCGCGTTGGAGCGGCTCGGCGACCTCCGGCCACGCCCGCAGCAGTCGTACGGCAAGATCCGCGTGGCTGAGCGCACGAAGACGAAACACGACGACCGACGGACGAACGGCTCCGGAGAACGCCAGCAAGCGGCCGTAGTCGACGTCGTGGGTGAGGACCACTTCGCCGCTGCGCACCGCCTCCGCCATGATCTCCGCATCGCCCGCGCGCGCCATGCCGATCGCGGCCACGTGGCGACAGCGATGCCCGTGCTGCTCGAGCCGGATGCCCAAGTCACGCGACAGGTTCATGTCAAGCAGCAGGTTCATGGGGCGGGGGCCGGCAGGATCTGCTCCTCCATGGCGGCCGCGGCGAAGGCCAGCGCCTGGGCGATGTCGTCACGCTCCAGCTCGGGCCACTGCGCCAGAAGCTCAGCCGGAGTCATGCCTCCGCTGAGGTAGCCCAGGACGGAGGCGACCGGCATGCGCAGCCCCCTGATGCACGGCTTGCCCGAGCACTTGGCCGAGTCCATGCTGATCCGCTCGAACCTGTGGTGACGCACTTCCATCGCGAAGCACCTGTCGCTCTCGGGACAATCGTACACCCCGCCCCGGCCGCGTGCTACTGCTCACCGGCAAGCCGTCGCCATGTCCCTGTCCCGAATCTTCGGCCGCCGCCGCCCCCGCCGCGCGCCGCCCTCCTCGCGCGGCTTCGTCGAGAGCAAGGGCCTGCTGCACGACGCGGGCGCGGCCGTGCTGCAGATCGCGCAGACCGCCGGGGCGATGGGCCTGCTCGCCGCCCGCGTCGCCGCCCGCATCGCCACGCTGCGCCTGGACCGCGACGAGCTGTGGCGCAACATGTACCGCATGGGCGTGAAATCCATGCCCATCGTGATCGTCACGGCCCTGTTCACCGGCGGCATCATGGTGGTGCAGGCCGCGCCCATCGTGCAGCGCCTGGGCGCCCACGGCCTGCTCGGCTGGGGCGCGGGCTTCGGCACGCTGCGCGAGATCGGCCCGCTGCTCGTGGCCCTGATGATCAACGGGCGGGTGGGCGCCAACAACACGGCCGAGCTCGGCACCATGGTCGTCACCGAGCAGATCGACGCGCTGCGCGTGCTCGCCATCGATCCCATCTCCTTTCTCATCGCCCCCCGCTTCATCTCGATGGTCGTCGCGCTCTTCCTGTCCACGGTGTTCGCCGATGCGCTGGCCCTCTTCGGCGCTGCCTTCGCCGGTCTGGGCCTGCTCGGGGTCAGTCCTTGGACCTTCTACAACGGCCTGACCTCGGGCCTGCTCGGCGTGGGCGACGTGACGAGCGGCCTGGTCAAGAGCGTCTTCTTCGGCATCGTCATGGCTCTGTCGAGCTGCCACTTCGGCCTTGGCGTCACGGGCGGGGCGCCGGGCGTGGGCAAGGCGGTGAACGCCACCGTGGTGGCCTCGGCCGCCGGGATCTTCGTGCTCGACTACTTCATCTCTTTTGCCATGTGAGCTCTTCGGACCCATGAACGCGACCGTCCAGATCGATCGGCCCGAGCTTCCGGTGGCTCCCCCGCCCGAGCCTGGGCCGATCGCCGAGCTCGGCGCGACGATGCTCGGGCTGGCGCGTACGGGGCTCGATCTCTACAGCGTGCTCGTGCGCACGCTCTACTACTGCGTGCGCGGCCGGCACGAGCCCGGAGCGGTCCTCTTCTACATGTACGAGATGGGCAACCGCTCGGTCTTCTTCCTGACCGTGGTCATGGGCTTCATCGGCATGATCATGGTCTACCAGGCAGCCACCCAGACCCTGCGCGTGCTGCCCGATCTGACGATGATGGGCGCGGCGTACCTGGAGCTCCTGGTGCGCGACCTGGCCGCCTCCATCGCCGCCCTGATGCTCGCCACGCGCGTCGGCGCCGGCATCGCCGCCGAGATCGGCTCGATGGTGGTGACCGAGCAGGTGGACGCGCTGCGCATGTGCGCCGCCGACCCCATCGACTACCTCTTGAAGCCGCGGTTCCTCGCCAGCCTGGTCATGACGACCTGCCTCATCATCTGGAGCGCGGCTGTCTCCTACCTGACCGGCATGCTCACCGCGTACGCCTGGTTCGACGTGAACCCGCGCACCTTCGTCAACCTCTCGCTCGTCGGCTGGGTCGACCTCGGCACCGGCCTGACCAAGTGCGTGGCCTACGGCGCCGCCATCCCCATCGTCTCCGCCCAGGCCGGCCTGTCCACCTTCGGCGGCTCCGAGGGAGTGGGCTCGGCCACGACCCGGGCGGTGGTCAACTCCTCGCTCGCGGTGATCATCCTGAACTTGACGATCAGCGCGGCGAGCTTCTTGATGTTCGGGGGGTGAGGGCAGCCGCGCTACGCGATCGGCCCCTGTGCGCTCCCGCTCACGAACTGCTGCACGATGGGGTCGCCCGAGTCGCGGAAGTCCTGCGGCGTCCCGCACAGCTTCACCCGCCCGTCGTAGAGCATGACGATGCGGTCGGCGATGCCGAAGATGCTGGCAAGATCGTGGCTCACGACGATGCTGGTCACGCCCAGCGTCTGGCTGAGCTCGCGGATGAGCTGGTCGACCCGCCGCGCGCTGACCGGATCGAGGCTGGTGGTGGGCTCGTCGAAGAGCACGTAGCGCGGATCGAGGGTCAGCGCCCGGGCAATGGCCACGCGCTTGCGCATGCCGTCGCCGAGCTCGGCCGGGAAGCGCAGCGCGTGCTCCGCCATGTGCACCTGTTCCAGCCGGCGCCGCGCCTCGGCCTGAGCCTGCGTGACGCCGAGCTTGCGGTGCTTGCGCAGAGGCAGGGCCACGTTGTCGAGGCAGCTCATCGAGTCGAACAGGGTCGAGTGCTGGAACACCATGGCGCACTTCATCCGCACCCGGTACATCTGCGCCTCGGTGAAGCCGCCGACCTCCTCGCCGTCGAGCCAGATCTCGCCCGCGTCGGGAGCGAGCAGGCCGATCAGGTGCTTGATCAGCACGCTCTTGCCCGCCCCGCTGAGCCCCATGATGAAGAAGACCTCGCCGTCCTGCACGTCGAAGGAGACGCCGCGCAGGATGGATTTCTTCCCGAACGACTTGCAGAGGTTGCGGTAGGAGATCAAACCGGATGGTCCTCCGGGCCAGGATCGACGATGATGGGGGGCATGGCAAGCCCGCGCTCCATCGAAGTCAAGGTCGGGATCCTGATCCTCACGGCCCTCGTGCTCCTGGGCGTGCTCGTGCTCGTGATGGGCGGGATCAGCTTCCAGCCCACTTTCAGCCTCTACGTCGGCTTCGACAACCCCGGCGGCCTGCAGTCGGGCGCGCCCGTGAAGATCGCCGGCGTCAAGGTCGGCTCCATCGATCAGATCGAATTCCGGGCCGGCCCTGTCGTCAAGAGCCAGGGCGCCAGCAGCCGCGGGGCCGGGGAGACCCTGGTTCGCGTCAAGGCGTCGATCGAGAAGCGCTACCGGGAGGGCATCCACGACAACGCGGTCTTCTACGTCACGACCCAGGGCGTGCTGGGGGAGCAGTTCCTGGCCATCGACCCCGGATCGGGCGACCGGCCGCCCATCGCCGAGAACGCCGTGGTGCGCGGCCTCGATCCGCCGCGGCTCGACCGGCTGCTGGCCGAGGCCTACGAGCTGCTCAACGCGACCGTCACCACGCTGCGCGAGCACAAGCCCGAGCTCAGCGACGCGTTGGGGGGCCTGGCCAAGACGCTCAAGGGCAGCGGCGAGTTCATGGAGCGAAACCAGGACCGGCTCGACCGCATCGCCACCAACGTCGAGCAGGCCACGGCCGAGGGCGCCGAAGCGGTGCGCCTCGCGCGGGACAAGTACGTCGAGAACCCGCACATCGACCGCGTCATCCAGCAGGTCGACTACCTGACCGCGGCCGCGGCCCAGGACGTGCCGGTGCTTCTCTCGGACGGCCGCAAGACGCTGGACGGCGTGGGCCGTATCGTGGCCGCGGTGAGCTCGGACGAGGAGCTGGGGAGGCTGCGGCGCACGCTGGCGGACGTGTCCAGCGTGGCCCAGCAGGCCAAGGACGTGGCCGCGGACGCCCGGGCCATCTCCGCCCACGTCCGGCACGGGCGTGGCAGCGTGGGCGCGCTGGTGATGGAGGAACAGCTCTTCGACGACTTGCAGGAGCTGGCGCGCGACCTGAAGCACAACCCCTGGAAGTTCTTCTGGAAGGAGTGAGCGCCGGCTCCCCGGCCGGGGCCGCCGCGGCCCCGGGATGGGTGGCGGCCGGGCAGCCCCAGCAGAAAAATTCGCGCAGGCTTTCCCCCTCCCGACCATTTTAGTACTAAAATCCCATCGAGGGTCGGGGCCAAGCCCTCCCGCGACCCGCGCCCAGGACGACCCGAAGGAGGCCGCACGCCATGGCCGAGGAACAGGACAGTTCGGTTCTCTTCTCGCTCAAGGAGCTGATGAACATCGAAGAGGATCGCATCCGCTCCGAAGATGATGAAAGGCATCGGACGGCCGCCGCCGCCGAGCAGGCAAGGATCGAGGCCGAGCGCCGCGCCCGCGAGGAAGAAGAGGCCCGCATCCGCGCCGAGCAGGAGCGCCGCCGCACGGAAGAGCAGCGCGCCCGGGAGGAGGCGGCACGGCTCGATGCGATGCGCCAGGCCGAAATCGAGCGGGCCCGGACCGAGGCCGAGCAGCAGGCCCGGATCCAGGCCATGGCGGCGCAGCAGGCGCACGAGCGCGAGCTGGCGATGATCAAGTCCGACAAGACCCGCAGGCGCATGCGCCTCGCTCTCGTCGCCGGCAGCCTCATCGTCGTGCTCGGCATCGGGCTCGGCGGCTGGAAGGCGTACACCTGGCACCAGGAGACCCAGATGCGCGAGGCGGCGACTCGCGATGCTCTTGAGCGGGCGAAGAAGCAGGCCGAGGAGGCCAGGCGCCAGCAGGAGGAGAGCGAGCGCAAGATCGCCGAGCTCATGAAGAACCTCGACAGCGCCAAGGACGAGAGCGAGCGGGCCCGCATCCGGGAGGCGCTCGCGGCCGA
>JACQWT010000269.1 GCA_016209145.1 Deltaproteobacteria bacterium
GCAAGCCGGACGTGTGGGACGACCGGCAGTAGCCGCCGCCGCTCCTTGCTCCGGACGGCGGATGCGCTATGCTGGGCAGTGCGATGAACCCCACCCGCAAGCTCGTGACGACCGCGGCCTTTGCCGCGTTGGCCTTCTTGGCGCTCGGCGTGCCGGAGGCTTGGGCTCAGGGCAAGAAGCGGGGCCGCGCGCCCCGCGGCGCCATCACCGTGGCCGAGGTCACAATCACGGGGCGCATCTTGAAGCCGCTCGCCTCGGTGGACGTGTCGCGCATTTCGCCCAAGCTGACGCTTTCCGAGCTGCGGCAGCCGTTCCTGGAGCGGATCGGGCAGGCCGTCTACGACGACCCGTTCTGACGCCTCCCGGAGGCGCCGGTGTAGATCCTCCCGGCGGGTCGTGCGTCCCACCCCTGGTCGGGGCCGGCGGCTGCCCTGTCGGGCGGCTGGACCCCGGCGGGGACAGCGTGTAGGCTTCCCCCAGGTTGGTGCCGCCCCCGGTCGGCCGGGCCGAGCGCGCACCAGTAGGAGGCGAGAGGCGTCGCGATGATGCAGCAGCAAGCCGTACCGAGCAGCCGTCCCGGCCAAATGACCGCAGTGATGCGGGCGGTGGCGCAGCAGGCCGGGCCAAAGATCCTGCGTATCGGCGTGGTGCAGGGTGGCAAGGTCGTCGACGAGCGCCTGATCAAGCAGCGCACCCACGTCACCATCGGGCCGAGCGAGAAGGCCATGTTCGTGGTGCCGAGCCGCAGGATTCCGCCGAACTTCAAGCTCTTCGAGCTCATCAAGAGCGACTACCACCTGAACTACGTCGACGGGATGAACGGGCGGGTTGCCTTGAAGACCGGTATCGCGGATCTGGCCGCGCTCAAGGCGCAGGCCAAGATCGTGTCGGAGGCCGGAGTCAAGTTTCACCGGGTCCAGCTCACCGACGACTCGCGCGGCAAGATCATCGTCGGCGACACCACCTTCCTGTTCCAGTTCGTCGTTGCCCCTCCGGTGCAGCCCCGGCCGCAGCTCCCGGTGTCCGTGCGCAAGGGCGTCGGCGGCGACATCGACTGGTTCACCACCGTCGTCGCGGCCTTCTCCTTCCTGCTGCACTTCTTCTTCGTCTCCCTGGTTTACTCCGACTGGATGGATCCGATCGTTGACGACGAGGTCAACGTCAAGCAGCTCATCGAGTCGGTCAAGCAGCTCCCCGCCCCGCCGCCCATCGAGCAGCCCCAGACCGAGACCGATGCGGCGTCCACCGCGACCGCGGCCGCCGCGAGCGATGCGCCCAAGACGGCCGGGGGCGGGGCGGGCTCGGGCAAGGCCATGACCGCCGCCGAGGCCAAGGCTGCGGCCAACGCCCGGGCGGCGGGGGTGCTCGAGGGCGGAGACGTGCCGACGGGCCTGCTCGATGAGGCCGCTCGCTCGGGTCTAGCCGCCGGCTCCGGCGGCGATGCGGGCGGCCTGAAACTGGGCGGTATGGGCAGCGGGGTCATCCGCCCGGGGAGCGGGGGCGGGCTGGGCGGCCTGAAAGACATCGGCGACACCAGCGGCAGCAGCACCACGACCTCGGCGGCGACGGGGCAGACCACCAAGGTGGAGGGGCCGGAGGGCAGCGCCATCGTCGGCGGCGCGGGCGTCTCGGGCGGCAACGTGGCCAACGCCTCGGCGGTGGTGGCGCGGATGCGCGGGCGCTTCCGGCGCTGCTACCAGCAGGGCCTCGCCCAGAACCCGGAAATGCAGGGGTCGGTCAACCTCGTGGCGCGCGTCGGGCCGAACGGCGAGGTGCTGAGCGTGGGCGGCGGCGGGGGCGGCTCGCTCGGCGGCATCGTGCCCTGCCTCAAGGCGGTCGTCGCCGGCGCGCAGTTCGCCCCGCCCGATGGCGGCGGCGCCACGATCTCCATCCCGATCTCGTTCGTGCGCCAGAAGTAGGGACAAGGGGCCAGGGGCCAGGGCGGGGAGCGCCGAGCGCCCTACTCTTCTCTTCCCGTTGAACGCCCCGCGCCGTGCCGGCAACGAACTTCTGCGGCGCCGTCTCTCGGGGCGGCGCCGGCGAGCCTCGTTGACAGCACGTGTGTCCGCCGCGTATAGTGGCGGCACCCCAGGGGAAGTGGTAGCATGCGCAGCAGAATAGTCGTCGGATTGTCGGTGCTTACGCTGATCGGCGTGGCCGTCGGTCAGGGCGAGGCGAGCGCGCAGGTGCCGGGCTACGGGGCGCCTGCGGGCGCGCCGGGCTACGGGGCGCCGGGCGGCGTGCCGGGGTACGGGGCACCGGCGGGCGCGCCCGGGGCGCCTGCCGTGCCTCCGCCCGCGGCTGGCGGGCTGTCCCGGCAGGCGTACGTCCCCGTTGCCCAGCAGATGCAGCAGGCGGACTCCTACATCGCCCAGATGGAGAGCATCCGGAAGCAGGTCCGGCGCTGGCTCGAGGACGCGCGCCAGCAGCGCGACGTGGTCAAGACGCTGTGCCTGGACGACAAGCTCAACCAGCTCGACATCGCGCTGCGCAACGCCGCCGATCGGCGCCGGGCGCTCGATCTGGCGGCCAAGCGCGGGGACCCGGATCTGGCGAACCACGAGTTTACCATCCTGTCCTCGCTCTACCAGCGCGGCCAGCAGCTCAACGCCGAGGCCAACCAGTGCATCGGCAAGGAGGTGGGCGTCGTGGCCGAGGACAGCGCCTCCACCATGGACGTCGATCCGAACCTGCCCCCGGAGGATCCTTCCGAGTACCCCGTGACCAAGACGGTCATCGAGCCGCCCAACTGCGCGAGTTGCTACCGGTAGCCCAGCGGCGGCGCGCGACCTGTGGTAGGGGGGGTGCGGTCGCCCGGCCGCCGTGCTAGGCCGGCCGGCCACTGCACCATGAAAGCCCCCGTTGCGCCAACCTGGCTCGTGCCGTGCGCGCTCGTGCTGCTCGGCACCGTGGCGCATGCCCAGGAGGAACAGCCCTGGCTGCAAGACCGGGAGTACCGCGAGGGTATGGGGTTTCGCACCGGCGACTTCGAGATCCACCCCGGCGTCGGCGCGGAGTTCGGCTACGATTCCAACTACTACCAGCGGGCCGACTCGGAGGATCCGATCGGCTCGCTGCGGCTGCGCCTGAGCCCCTCGATCTCGGTGGCGACGCTCGGCCCGCAGCGGAGCTCGGACGGCGCGCCGCCGCCCAGCGTGGAGTTCCGCTCCGGCCTCTCGGGCACCTACCTCGAGTTCATTCCCCTGACGGGCTCGGACACCGACAAGGAGACGTTGCGGGACCAGCGCAACGTCTCCGGCGACTTCGGCATCTCGCTCAGTATCCTGCCTCGCCGGCCCTGGTCCGGCCGCCTTGCCGCCGACGTGGGCAGGGTGGTGCAGCCGACCAACGAGTTCGTGTTCCCCGGCGCCACCTTCAACCGCTGGACGCCCGCGGGCACGGCTGACCTGCGCTGGACTCCCCACAGCGGCCTGTTCGACTGGCAGTTGGGCTACCGCTTCGCCGGCACGTTCTTCGAGGCGAGCGTGTTCCAGAACCTGAACAACTTCGAGAACGAGGCCAACACGCGCGGCCGCTGGCGCTTCCTGCCGAAGACGGCGCTCTTCTTCGACGGGCGCGTGGGCTTCGTCACCTACCCGGTGCCGTTGTACAAGACCGCCTCCTACCCCGTGCGCGCGCAGCTCGGGGCGAACGGCCTGATCACGCCGTCCTTCGGGCTGCTCGTCATGGCCGGCTGGGGATCGAGCTTCTACGCCGGCGACCGGGAGGACTTCGACAGCGTGGTCGGCCAGGCCGAGCTCAAGTGGTACCTCACGCCGAGCCCCGCGGCGGACCAGAAGGAGGTCTCGCTCGTCTCCTCGGCGCTGGTGGTGGGCTTCACGCGCGACTTCGAGGACAGCTACGTCGGCACGTACCTGGAGCGCGACCGGGGCTACGCCAAGCTCACCTACTTCATCGGCGGCACGTTCCTGCTCGATGTCGAGGCGGGGGCGGCAGCGGTGCTCTACCCGCCCCTGAGCGACTATGGCCAGCCCAAGGGCTGGAC
>JACQWT010000270.1 GCA_016209145.1 Deltaproteobacteria bacterium
GCCTCTCACATGCCATGTTCTGGCCTTCCCTAGAGGCAGGGATCGTCGCCGTCTTCCCTTCTCCCTCGAAGGGAGTGAGAAACTACAACCTGTCATGGAGCCTCGGTGAGTTTCCCCGGCCCATCGTGGCCGGCGGTGCTCCGCCCGCTGCCTCCCCGTTCCCGGCACCGGCTCCGGCCATGCCGGGACCGCCCCTGGCGGGACAGGGCGCGCCTATGCCCATGGCCGGCTTCGGTGCGGCGCCGGGCATGCCGCAGCAAGCCACGTTGAGCGGACCGCCGGGGATCTATCCGGTCACGGCGGTCAAGGAGGTGCGCGTCGGTCGCGATCCGGGCCAGTGCGACATCTGCCTCGCCGAGCCGCGGATCTCGGCCGTGCACGCCGTGCTCCGGTTCGAGGGTGGCCAACTCCTCGTGCGCGACGAGGGGTCGAACAACGGCACCTTCGTCGGTGGTGTGCGGATTGCTCCTCACACTTGGACGCCGGTGCCGAACGGCAGCAGCGTGAAGTTCGGCCCGGCGGAGTTCGCCGTGCGCCTGGAGTAGGGCGCGGCCGGATCGGGCGCCTAGTCCCGTGCCTGCGCTTGGCGACAGAGCCCCCGGTGAGAGTGTCGAGGCCGAGGCCGGGGCCATCAGCGTCGAGCTCGGCGAGGCCAGCGACGCCGGACGGGATCCCAACAAGCAGGTCAACGAGGACTGCTGCGGGCACGCGCGGTTGGCCCTCGGGCACCTCTTCGTCGTATGCGACGGCATGGGAGGCCATGCCGGCGGACGGCAGGCCAGCGAGACGGCCGTGGCTGCCATCCTCGCGGCGATGGCCGCGTGCACGCCCCAGGACGATCCGCGCCGCCGACTCGTGGCCGCCGTCGAGGAGGCAGGCCGGCGCGTGTACGCCGTGGGCGGCGTTCTTGGCCCGCACGAAGGCCGCCCCGGCTCGACCTGCGTGGCACTGCTGCTCCACCGCGGCCGCGTCGAGGTGGCCCACGTGGGGGACAGTCGTGCCTACGCCGTGCGCGGCGGCCAGATCTTCCGGCTCACCAAGGACCACTCGGTCGTGCAGGGCCTGGTCGACAAGGGGATGCTGCCGGAGAGCGATGCCCTGCGGCACCCGGAGGCCAACAAGATCACCCGGGCGCTCGGCATGCGGCCGTCGGTCGAGGTGGAGTTGCGCAGCGAGCCGATGGAGCTGTTTGCCGCAGATGTGCTCGTGCTGTGCACGGACGGCCTGACCGACCTCGTCCCCGACCAGGACATGCTGGAAGTTTGCCGCCAGAGCGTGGCCGGCGCCGGCCCGCAGGTGGCGAGCGAGAAGCTGGTGGCCCTGGCCAACCAGCGGGGCGGCCACGACAACATCAGCGTGCAGGTCGTCAAGGTGGTGAACCCTGGGCCGAAGAGCTCCGTCACGCTGGCCGGCGTGCCGGGCGCCGCCAGCGCAACCCTGGCAATGGAGCCCACGCACGAGGACGGGCCGCTCCGGTCGGCCCTGCCCGCCACCGCGCCCGACCGGCCGCCGCCCACCGTGATCGACGAGCAGGCGGGGGCGCCGCCGCCCGTGGCACTGCCGCCGCCGCCGCTACCGCCGCTGCCGCCCCAAGTGTCGCGGCGCGGCGGGCCGGCGGCCCGGGAGCGGCTGCTCGTCGGCGCGCTCGTGGCGCTGGCGGCGCTCGTCATCCTGCTCGCGATCGCGCTCGCGTGGGCGCTGCTGTGGGGGTAGAGCTGTGGTAGTTGACGGCGTGCGGCCGCCCGCGCGGGCGGCGGGAAGCGGCAACCATGATCCCGGGCTTCGGCAAGCAGGTTCTCACCATCGGCAGCGCGCAGGGCTGCGACATCGTGCTCGCCGGGCCGGGCGTGGCCCCGGAGCACGCTCGGCTGGAACACCACGGCGGCGGCAAGCTCCTGTTCACCAACCTGCACGCGGGCGCGAGCACCGTCGACGGGCGCCCGCTCGGCGCAGGCGAGCAGGCGGCGTTCGACTTCCGTGCGCAATTCCACGCGGGCGGGCTGCCCGTGCCGTTCGACCATCCGGCCATCGCGCTCTCGCTCATGGCGGCCGGCACGCAGACGGCGCCCGTGGGCCAGTTCCACATCGGCCGCGACCCCGGCCGCGCCTCGCTCGTGCTCCAGCACCCCAGCGTCTCGAGCATGCACGCCAGCGTGGCCCTGGACCGGATGATGGTCACCGACCACAGCTCCACGAGCGGCACCTACGTCGGGGGCCAGAGGATCCCGGCGGGCACGCCCGTGCCGCTTCCGCCGCAAGGCGCGATCCACTTCGGCCCGGTGCCGCTCCAGGTGGGCCTGCTCGTGCAGCTCGCCGAGGCGGCGCGGGCGCAGGCAGCGCTGGCAGCGCAGCCGCAGCCGCTTCCGCTGCCGGGGCCGCAGCCGGTTCCGGGGCCGCAGCCGCAGCCCCAGCCGCTGCCGCTGCCGGGGCAACCCGGGCCGCAGCCGCAACCGGGCGCGGCCGCCGTACTGGCGGCCGGCGCGCCCGGCGCCGCGCCTGCCGGCTCGGCGCCTGCCGGCGCGACCCCGATGAAGAAGCACAAGACGGTCTTCGGCCAGCTCGACTTCGGCCAAGCGCAGAGCGGCGTCAAGACCATCGGGCGGACCGAAGGCAACGCCATCATCATCCCCCACCCGCAAGTCTCCTCGCGCCACGCCCAGGTGCACTCGGTAGGCGGCAAGCTCTACATCGAGGATCTCGGCAGCGCCAATGGCACCTACGTCCGTGGCGCCCGCATTCCGCCGGGCCAGCGCGTCGAGATCGGCGGACGGGAGAAGATCTACGTCGGCCCGATGCCGCTCCAGCTCGACGTGACGGCGAGCGGCGCAGTCGAGGTGGTGCACGAGGAGTACGGCCTGGAGCGCTGGGCCGGCCGGCCGCTGTACGAGATCGAGGCTTGGAGCCTGTTCCTGGAGGTGCCCGATCGCGACGACCGGTCGAAGACCAAGGTGCTGCTCGACAACATCTCGTTCAAGGCGTTGCCGGGCGACATGATCGCCCTGATGGGCCCGAGCGGCGCGGGCAAGACCACGCTCCTGCTCGCTCTCAACGGCTACCTGCCGCCCACGACGGGCCTGGTGCGCATCAACGGCGAGGACCTGTACAGCATCTACGACACCCTGCGCGGCTCCATCGGCTACGTGCCGCAAGACGATCTCGTGCACCCCGAGCTCACCGTGTTCGAGGCGGTGCGCTACAGCGCCAAGTTCCGGCTGCCGCCCGACTACAGCGCGGCCGAGATCGACGGGCGCGTCATGCAGACGCTCACGGACCTCGGCCTCGAAGGCGTGGCGCACCTCCAGATCGGCAAGCCCGAGAGGAAGATCCTGAGCGGCGGCCAGCGCAAGCGCGTGAACATCGCTCTGGAGCTCGTCACCGACCCGGTGATCCTCTACCTCGACGAGCCCACTTCGGGCCTGGCGTCCGACGACGCCGCCGGCTTGATCCGCCTCCTGGCCGAGCTGACGAAGGCCACCGGCAAGACGATCATCATGACCGTGCACCAGCCGGCCAAGGACGAGTACGAGAAGTTCAACCAGGCCATCGTGCTCGGCTACGGCGGCGTGCCCATGTACTTCGGGCCGACCAGGCCCGACAGCTACCAGTTCTTCAGCCGCTGGGCCGAGCTGGCCCGGCAGACCGGCGGAGCGCACGCCAACATCGAGCGCGCGGTCGAGCAGCTTCCCGTCGATAACCCGCGCGACATGTTCGCGCTCATCACCGAGCGTGAGAAGCCCATCTTCCAGGCCCTCGTCGCCCGCGACCCCAACGCCCAGCGGGGCGAGGCCCGCTACCAGGCGGCGCTGCAGTGGCGCCAGGAGTACTACAACGACGCCAATCCCACGTACGCCCGCATGTACTCGGGCCGCCGCGCGGTGGGCACGGGCGAGGGCCAGCGCGGCATCCCCGAGCGACGGCCCGCCATGCGCGGCCAGTTCGGGCTGCTCCTGTCGCGCTACTTCAAGACCAAGTGGCGCGACGTGAGCGGCACGCTCATCATGTGCGCCCAGGCGCCGATCATCGGCGTCCTGGTGGCCGTGGTCTTCGGCGGGCAGCGCGACGAAGTGCCGGCCTGGTGCCTGGGCGCGCTGCGCGAGCTGGCGAGCCGCGTGGGGCAGGGCGCCAGCGACAAGTCCATCTTCGAGGGGCTGCAGCTCACCAAGGACCAGACCGGGGCGGCGTTCTTCCTGGTGGTCTCCGCGATCTGGTTCGGCACCTCGAACGCCGCCCGGGAGATCGTGCGCGAGCGCGCCATCTACCTGCGCGAGCGCATGGTGAACCTCGGCCTCCTGAGCTACGTGATGAGCAAGTTCGTGCTCTTGGCGATGTTCTGCATCGTGCAGTGCGCCATGCTGCTCGCCATCGTGTTCTTCTCGCTCGGCTTCCACGGCGGCCCCCAGGCATTCCTGACCGAGCTCGGCGCGCTGGCCGTGACCTCCGTGTCCGCGGCCGCGCTGGGCCTGCTGCTCTCCACGCTCGTGACCTCGTCCGAGGCGGCCATGGCCCTGACGCCCATCGCGTTGATCCCGCAGGTCGTCCTCGGCGGGCTGATGGTGCCCATGACCACCATCCCGCACCTGAGCTGGCTGATGTACGTCATCCCGGCGCGCTGGGGCTTCGAGGCGTGCGTCCGGCCCGAGCGGCTGGCGGTGGCCGACGATCCGAGCTGGCTCATCGATCTGCATTCCGACAAGACCGCCGCCACGGACTTCGTCTTCCAGGGCAAGTTCCAGTGCGCCATGGCCCAGATGGCCAGCGACAGCTTCAACGGGGCCTGGGGCTTTGCCACCCACGAGCAACTCTGGATCCCCTACGCCGTGCTCGGCACGATGACCGTGGCGACGCTCATCGCCATCTGCGTCATCCTGCGGCGGCGGGATCCGGTGTGACGCCGGCCGGGAACCGCTGCGCGGCGCCCCTCAGGGCGCAGGCACGATGACCTCGAAGCCCTCTGCCGCCGCAGCAGCGGCCAGCCGGTCGTCGAGCGTCACGAACGGCCAGCCCTCCGGCCGTTCCTGGACAAGCAGCAGCGCCGCTGCGAGCTGGAGTGCGTCGGCGGCGCGCAGGACGTGGACCGCCAGAACGCGCTCGGCGCGATCGCGCACCGGGCCGAGCGCATCGACCTCGGTCCATGCCTCCGCCAGCGCCCGGCCCCGCCGCAGGGCAGCGGCCGTGGCCTCCCGGGTCAGCTCTCCCGCTCGCTCCTTGCGCCGCACGGCCGAAACGGCCTCGGTGCGCGCCAGCGCCCAGGCGGCCATGGCGGGGTCGTCGCGCAGCAGCGCGCGGCAGCGACTGCTCGCCGGCTCCTCGACCAGCAGCGGCACGATCGCGGAGCTATCCCAGAACTTCATCGCCCGCTCCGGCGCTCCTCGATCAGCAGCTCCGACAGGGGCCGGCCGGCCGCGCGCGGCCCCGGCTCCAGCAGCTCGCGATCGATGGCGCGGGCGGCGCGGCGGATGATGCCCTTGCGCTCGAGATCTGCCAGCCGGCGATCGAGGTCGCCGCCGGCAGCCGGTGGATCTTGGACGGGGACCAGATCTGCCACCGGGATCCCCCTGGACAGGATGCGCACCCGCTCGCCACGCCGAACCCGCTCGACGAGGCGCGAAAGCTGGTTCTTGGCGTCGGAGAGCTTCTCGGTTCTCATATGGCTATCATAGCCTGATGCATCGGGGCTATCAAGCCAGCCTGCGCCTTGACCTTGGCCTGTCCGCAGTGGCGGCGGGGCGACTGCGGCGGGCTGCCCGGCGGCGAACGCGCCGCAACGGGCACTGTCACATGTGGTCGCCCCTGTGACGGCGGGCCGCGGTCACATGTGAAGGCCGCCGTGCGCGCCGCGGTTCTCCAGGAGTTGCCGGCAGTTGCGGGCTGGCATGCGGCTTGCTTTTGGACGCCGCGAACATCTGGACTGCTCGGGAGGAGAAGGCACCATGGCACAGACAACAGGCACGAACTGGCGGCGGATCGCGGCGACGGCAGCGGCGGCAGTTGCCGCCACCTTGGCGTGGGCATGCGGCGGGAGCGCCGTTCTCGACGTGGACGAGCGGCCCGACACTGCTGGCTTGGCTGGCGACGACGACTCGGGCGAGGCGGCAGGCGGAGCAGGCGCGGTGGCCGGCACGTCCGCCAGCCATCCAGTCGCCTGCCCGCCCGGGCTGACGAGCTGCGACGGCAAGTGCGTCGACCCCGCAACCGACTGGGACAACTGCGGCGGCTGCGGTGCGGCCTGCGGCGGCGGCACGGTCTGCTGCGGCGGCGAGTGCGTCGACACCGCAACCGACGGGGACAACTGCGGCGCGTGCGGTCAGGCATGCGAGCCTGGCTGGACCACCCCAACCGGGCACCAATGCGGGGCGCAGATCTGCTCCTCCGGGATGTGCGCGCTCGATTGCGCGGGCGACACTTGCGTCTGCGGCGGCAAGTGCGTCGACGTCATGGTGGACCCGGCCAACTGCGGCGACTGCGGCATCGAGTGCGGGCCTGGGGAGATCTGCTCCGCCGGCAAGTGCACGTTCTCGTGCGCGGGCGGCACTACGAAGTGCGGCAAGAAGTGCGTCGACACCAACCTCGACCCGGAGAACTGCGGCGGCTGTGGCAATGCCTGCCAGCCCGGGCAGAGCTGCCAGAACGGGGGCTGCCAGTGACGGAGAGATGCCGATGATGAAGGCGCGAGCGCGGTGCTGGGCTCTCCTCGGCATGCTCGGCGTCGCGGCCGGGGCGTGCAAGCAGGAGACGGGCGACGGAGGTCAGGGCGCGGGCGGTGCCGGAGGCGCTACGAGCCCATGCCCGGCGGGCCTTGCCGAGTGTGACGGCAAGTGCGTGCCTCTCGCCTTTGACCCAGAGAACTGTGGCGCGTGTGGCCACTCCTGCCCCGGCGCCTGGACGACCCCAAGCGGTCACGCATGCGGGGAGGTCTGCTCGACCGGGCAGTGCGGATACGACTGCCTGGGCGGCACGTGCCTCTGCGACGCCATGTGCGTGGATATCTCGATGGACGGGCAGAACTGCGGCGACTGCGGCGTTGTCTGCCCTGACGACCAGATCTGCACGCACGGCCACTGCACCTCCGCGTGCGCGGGCGGCACCACCTTCTGCGCCGCCCAGTGCGTCGAGACCGCCTACGACCCCGCCCACTGCGGCTCCTGCGGCCACGCTTGCGCGGAGGGCGAGTACTGCGACGAAGGCAAGTGCGCGCCCACGGGTGCAGGCGGCGCCGGGGGTGGAGGCTAGAAGATGGGCGGCTCGGGCGCAGGGCGGCTAGCCGCCGCGATCGCGTCGCTCGGCCTGGCCGGCGGGGCGTGCGGAAGCCAGGGTGCCGACGACGGGACCGGGGGCGGCGGTGGCCGTAGCGAGGGCGGCGCGGCCGGCGGATGCCCGGCGGGCCTTGCCAAGTGCGGCAGCGGGTGCGTCGCGATCGAGATCGACCCGGCAAACTGTGGCTCCTGCGGCGTCGTGTGCGCCAAGGGCGACCCGTGCTCGGCCGGCAAGTGCGTCTTCGCGTGCCTGGGCGGCACCACCAAGTGCGACGACCTGTGCGTCGACACCGCGAGCGCCCCCGACAACTGCGGCTCCTGCGGGGTCCTTTGCCCTCCCGGCGAAGCCTGCTCCGCCGGCCAGTGCCTCCTCAACTGCCTGGGCGGCACCACCCGGTGCGACGGCAAGTGCGTGCAGACCGCCTACAACCCCGCCCACTGCGGCGCCTGCAACCACCCCTGCGCCGCCGCGGAGTACTGCGACGAAGGCAAGTGCGCGCCCACGGGTGCAGGCGGCGCCGGGGGCTCGGCTGGAGAAGGCGGCGTTGGTGGTGCCGGGGGCGGAGGCTGAATTGCGCCGAACGCGCAACTGTGGGGCACATCGCCCACCGATGTGGCCTCGAATTGCGCGTCTGGCGCAGTTCGAGGGGCGATCGGTGGGTGGACTGGGCAGCGCGGCGTACGTCTTGAACTTCGAAGCGCGCGGGCGTGGTATACTGCGCGCGGTGGTAGTATGCGGTTCCGGCAAGGACTTGCCGGTCAGGGCGAACGGGGTTGGGGCCCCGTTCGCGGGGTCTGGGGCGCAGCCCCAGCGTGGAATTCTCGCCGCGGACGGCTCGCCTAGGGCTACAGCGGAGCTGGCCGTGATCCGAGACGAAGTGGGCTGCCCGAAGAAGATCCGCGCCGAGCGCCGCGGCCGGCCCGAGACGCGCCCAAGCACGGCCGAGGAGCGCATCGAGGCGGTCTGGCAGCTTACGCTGGAGTGCCTCGCGTGGCGGCAAGAGGGCTCAGGTGAACCGCGACTTCGTCGATCTGTTGTGCGCGTTCAACGACCATGAGGTCGACTACTTGGTCGTCGGCGCCCACGCGCTTGCGGCTCACGGCTGCGTGAGGGCCACCAAGGATCTCGACGTCTGGATCAGGCCGACACCCGAGAACGCGGACCGGGCCTACCGCGCGCTCGCCTTCTTCGGAGCGCCGCTGAGCGATCTCGGCCCGGCCGACCTGTGTACGCCGGGCACGGTCTTCCAGATCGGTGTGGCTCCCCTGAGGATCGACGTGCTGACTCGCATCGACGGGATCGAGTTCGGCGAGGCGTGGGCGGGCAAGGTGGCGGCGAGCTTCGGCGACACGCCCACGTTCGTGTTGTCGCGGGAGCACCTCATCCGGAACAAGCGTGCCGCGGGAAGGCTCCAGGATCTCGCCGACGTGGAGCGGCTCGAGCGCGGCGGGGACGACTGAGGGCCCGGCCAACGCCACGCCCCGGCGGGTCGGCGAGCCCCGATCGGACCTCCGAGCTCCGAGCGCGCGGCCGTTGCGCCGCAGCGGCGCCGGCCGGTAGCATGCCGGGCGTGCGTCCAGGGATAGCCGGCCGGCCCACTGTCTCGGTGACACGAGCATCTCGCTGGCGCCGCGGCGTCCTCGCCCTCGCGGCGCTCGGGCTGCTCGCGCTGCCGCACTGCGCTGCCTCTTGGGACTCGTCCAGCAAGGTCAACGCGCTGCGCGTGCTCGGCGTGAGCGCCGACCGGCCGTACGCGCTTCCGGGCGAGGAAGTGACGCTGCGCATGACCGTGCACGACGGCCTGGGCGATCCCGCCGATCCCGCGTCCGGGCCGCGCTCCGTGCAGATCCTCTGGCTCGCGGGCTGCTTCGACCCGGTGGGCGATCTCTATTACCTCTGCTACGAGGATCTCGCCGCGGTGCTGGCGCCGCTGGCCGGCGGCGCGGCCGAAGGCGGCATGAGCGCGGCCTCGGGCCTCTTGCAGATCGATCTCGCCCTGCCCCAGTCGAGCGGCGTGCCGGACGCGCACGCGTTCACGTTCACGCTGCCCGATGACATCATCACGAGGAGGCCGGCGCCCGAGGACAGCCCGCACTACGGCATCGCGTACGTGTTCTTCGCCGCCTGCGCCGGCACCCTCGCCCTCGCCGACATCCAGCCCGCCGAGGGCGCGATCCCCAGCTTCCCCGTGCAGTGCCTGGACGACGGTGGCACGCCGCTCGGTCCCGACAGCTTTGTCCCCGGCTACACCCAGGTGTACGCCTTTGCCGACGGCCGCGGCAACGCGAACCCGCCGGTGGATGGGCTCGCCCTGGACGCGGTGCCCGTCGCCGAGGATTTTGCGCAGATCCCCGTCGTACCGGCCTGTCCGCTGACCGATGACGAGCGCCGGCAGCCAGGCTGCTGGGGGACGGCCGCCTACGAGGGCTGCCAAGCGCATCGGCTGGAGGCCCTGGTCGGCGCCGTGGCCGAGGTCGATCCCGACGGGACGACTGGCACGGGAGCGCCCCTGCGCGAGGCGGTCTGGGTCAGCTACTACGCCGACCGGGGCGACATCGCGCAGGACATGGCCCTCGTGAGCGACTCCGTCACCGGCTATCGGGCCGAGCACGCCACCGAGTGGGTGGCGCCGGCGCAGGCCGGCCCGGCCACGCTCTGGGCGGTCGTGCGCGACCAGCGCGGCGGCTCGACCGTCGTGCGACGCCTCGTGCGCGTCGAATAGGAGCCGTCAGCCCGGCGAATCGCGCTCCTCGGCCTCGGCCTTCCCGCTGGCGGCCACCGCCGAAGCGGGCGAAGGCGTGCTGCCGGGCTCGGCCGCGACCCCGCCGCCCTGTTCCGGCTCCGGGACGAGGCCGGCCGGCTCGGCCGCGGCCGCCGGCACGAGGCCCTCGGCCGGGGGCGCGGCCGGCTCCTCCTCGGTCTGCCACGGGTACTTGATACGGCCGTGGTACATGTTCAGCAGCGCCGCCGCCAGCCGCTGGATCATCACGCGCAGGTCGCTGATCGTCAGCCCCGAGTCGTCGAGCTGCCCCTCGGCAACCTTGGAGAACGCGACGCGCTGGATCATCTGCTCGAACTTGTCATGCTCCGGCGGCGAAACCGTGCGCGAGGCCGCCTCGACCGAGTCGACCAGCATCACGATCGCCGTCTCCTTGGACAGCGGCCGCATCCCCGGGTAGCGAAAATGCCGGGGGCCGAGCGACGGGCCGTTGCTTGCCTCGCCCGCCTGCTCGCGGTTCTCCTGGTACTTGTGCCAGAAGTACTCCATCAACTGGGTGCCGTGGTGCGTGTACACGAACTCCACGACGATCTCGGGCACGCCGGCCTCCCGGAGCATCTTCGTTCCCAGCACGACGTGCGCCATGATGGCGTCGGCCGACACGTCGGGGCCTAGATCCTCGTGCGGCGAGCGCTCGCCCGGCGCGAGGTTCTCGACGAAGTACTTGGGCTGCGCCGCCTTGCCCACGTCGTGGAAGTAGGCCCCCACCCGCGTGAGCAGCGAGTCGGCGCCGATGGCCGCCGACGCCGCCTCGGCCAGGTTGGCCATGACCCGGGAGTGCTCCCAGCTTCCCGGCGCCACCCGGGCCATCTTCTGAAGCAGCGGGTGCTCGATGTCGGTCAGATCGAGCAGCCGGTCGCGCGAAATGTGCCCCAGGGCGAGCTGCGCCGGCTCGCGCAGAAGCTGGGCGATGAGCCCCTCCACCACTCCCCCGCCCAGGCAGGCGACCGCCCCCGACCCCAGGGCACGGCTCAGCTCGGCCGAGCCCGGCGCCTCGGCCTCGAGCAGGCTCACCAGAGCGACGTAGGCCACCGTCCCCACGAGGCCGGAAAGCGCCCCGGCCAGCAGCATCTGCCGGGGACGCTTGCGGTTGAAGAACAAGAGCGAGCCGCTCATGCCCCTGGTGGCGAACACCCCCAAGAGAAGCAGGTCGAAGCGTACGAGCGAGGCCACCATGAAGCTCAGGGCCAGGTGCACGAGCAGGCCCGTGCGCCGGTCGAAGCCCGCCGTGACCCACAGCGCCACGACTCCCACCGGGATCCAGAACTCGGACAAGGTGGTCAGCAGCAGGAGTGCCTTGCCGCCCAGCAGAACGGCCAGCATCAGGCAGAACAGACCCACCTGGGAGCGTAGGAGGCGCACCCGGCTGTGGCCGAAGCGCCGGGCGTAGTTGGTCAGGATGAGGCAGGCGAACAGGTACAGGACGAGCTCGGCCCCCAACCGCCAGGGGCTCGGCGGCCGGTGCGCGGACTCGTACTGCACGGCCGCGCGGTGCTCGGGGTGCTGGGGGCTCAGGACCGTGCCGCGCGGCACGAGAACACGAGCGTGCTCCAGGCGTTGCGGCGTTGGCTGGCGGGTCGGAGTGGACAGCGGGGCAGCGAGCGGCACGCGCACCACGAGCGGGGCGGCTTGCCCGAAGCGGGGCGCCAGGGCCGGGACGAAGCGCTCGATGGAGCCGGCGGCCGTGAACAGCGCCGCGAACACGACGCTGAGGATGATGCCGGCCAGGAGCCCGACTCGCGCTCGCGTACGCAGCATACCGCCCGCCTGGAAGCGACAGTAGCACGGCAGCCCCCCCGGTCGCCATCCGCCCGGTCGCTGCCGTGGCTCGGATTGGCCCGAAACTTGCTTGATGCCCTCCGCGCGAGGCTCAATGGCGCATCGTCCCGCCTTGACGAGAAAGCGTGACCCGGTTGCCCGCGCTCGAGCGACATATCCACCGCGTGCAATTCATGGGGATCGTCAACCGGACGCCCGACTCTTTCTTCGACGGGGGCGCCTACCTGGACGAGCGCGCCGCGCGCGCTCGGGTGGGTCAGCTCGTGGGCGAGGGGGCTGACATCATCGACATCGGCGCCGAGTCAACCCGCCCCGGCGCGCCGGCGGTGAGCGCGGCCGAGCAGATCGCGCGGTTGGGCTCTCTCGTTGCCTACGCGGTGGGCCAGGGGGTGACGGTTTCCGTAGACACGACCAGCCCCGAGGTGGCGGAGCACGCCCTGGATCAGGGCGCCACGATGATCAACAGCGTCTCGCTCGGCCCAGCGGCACCGCTCGGGCGGCTCGCTGCCGCGCACGGCGCGGCTCTCGTGTTGGCCCACTGCCGGGGCTCGATGAGCGAGATGGCCGGTTTTGGCGCCTACCGCGACGACGCCTACGGCGACGTGGTGGCCGACGTGGCCCGCGAATGGGGCGAAGCGGCCCGCCTCGCCCTCGGCGCCGGCCTGGCGCCGAGCCGGCTCGTCTTCGACCCGGGCCTGGGCTTCACCAAGAATGCCCGGCAGTCGCTCGAGCTGTGCGCGCGACTGGCAGAGTTCCGTTCCCTCGGCCATCCTATCCTTGTGGGACCAGGCCGGAAGTCGTTCGTCGCGCACGCGGTGGCCGCCGAGCTCGGGGGCGAGCCTCCCGCGCCTGCCGATCGGCTCGGCGGCACCATTGCGGCCGCGATCGAGTGCGCCGCGGCCGGGGCCGACATCATTCGGGTCCACGACGTCGGCCCCGTCCGACAGGCGCTGGCCTACCTTCGAGCCCTGAGCCGGGCCCGCGCCCGCGGCACGGACGTGGCCACGCTTGCCTCGCGCCTCCCGGGAGGCTGCGGTGCCTGAGGGCCTCCTTCACCTGTTCGCCCCCCGCCCCCTGGGCGCGGTGCTGCGCGACCTGGGCGACATCTTCGTCGTCGCGTTCATCTTCTACGAGCTCTTGCGGGTGATGCGGGGGACGCGGGCCATGCAGATGGGCATCGGGTTCTTCATCTTCGGCCTGGTGTACCTCGTCGCGAAGTACGCCGGCCTCGGGACCCTGCTCACGCTGCTCTCGTGGATCGCCCCCTCGCTGCTGCTGCTCGTGGTCGTCCTCTTCCAGAACGACATTCGCCGCGCCCTGATCCGCGTCGGGGCCAAGGCTCTGCTCACGACGGGCCGAGAGCAGCAGACGATGGTCATCGACGAGGTCGTGGCCGCCGCCACCGAGCTGGCGCGCCACCGCATGGGCGCAATCATCGCCCTGGAGCAGGACGCCAACATCCTGGAGTTCGTGCGCTCGGAGGGCATCGCCATGGAATCGCTGGTGACCCGGGAGCTCCTGGTCTCGCTCTTCATCCCCGAGGCGGTGAACAAGACCCACGACGGGGCCGTCGTCATCCGCAACCTCAAGATCGCGCGAGCCGGTGTGTTCTTCCCCATGCCGGAGACGAAGATCACGGACACCGCGCTGGGCTCGCGCCACCGGGCCGCGATCGGCATCACCGAGGAGACCGACGCGGTCGTCGTGGTCGTGAGCGAGGAGCGGGGCACGATCAGCATGTGCTTCAACGGCAACCTGGCGGCGAACCTGGACGGGGAATCGCTGCGCCGGGCGCTGCTGGGCCTCTTCGGCCGGCCGGCGAAGGAACGGGGCCTCATGAGCCGGATGAGCGCCGGGCTGCGCCGGCAGGCCGAGGCCCGGGCGCCGGAGAGCCTGCCCGCCGGCGCGACGACGCCGACAAGCGCCCGGCCCGAGCCGGCCGAGAGCCCGCCGAGCCTCAGGGCCGCCCCGCCGAGCGTCCAACCGTCGGCTACCGAGGTTCCCGAACGCAAGCCGGCGGGCGAGGCCCCGGTCTCGCTGCGCGTCCCGGAGCCGGCCGAGCCGGCCAAGCCCGAGGCCGGCATCAAGATCCTCGCCAAGACGCCGCCTCCGCCGCGCGTGTCCAGGCCCATGCCCAAGGCCGACGAGCATCGCCCCCTTTCCGGCCCACCGTCCCTGCGGCCCGTGACCTCGGACGAGCCCCCGCCCAGCGCGCGGCCAGCCGAGGGCCCGAGCGCTGCCGTTGGCGGATCGCGCCCGATGGCCCAGAGTGATGGACCGCCGACCTCGGCCAAGCTGGGAGGCGAGGAGCCGTGACCAGGAAGCGCGGCTTGAAGGCGCGGCTGCGCGCTCTCGTGCTGGATAACCTCTGGCTCAAGATCGTAAGCGTCATCTTCGCGCTCGGCTTCTACGGCTTCACGCATGGCGCCGAGAACATCCAGCGCACGGTGTCGGTGCCCGTGATTGCCAAGATGCCGCCCAAGAGCGCCAAGCGCCGGCTGATGACCCAGATCCCCCAGGCCGTGCGCGTCACCGTCGGCGGCTCCGGCCCGGTGCTCGATCGGTTGAAGGGCGAGGACTTGGGCGAGGTGCAGCTCAACCTCATGGCCGCCCAGGACATCCCCGTCGAGATCGAGAGCTCCATGCTCACCGTGCCGCCGGGCGTCGTCGTGGAACGGATCGAGCCCTCCTGGCTGGATCTGCGGTGGGAAGACGAGATCACCCGCCGGATCCCGATCCAGGTGCCGCGTTCGGGCGAGCCCGAGCCCGGCGTCGAGGTCAAGGGGACGACGCGGCTCGATCCTCCCGAGGTGACCGCCACCGGCCCCGCCTCCGAGCTCAAGGTGATCCAGTTCGCGCGCACGGAGGAGTCGTTCGACATCACGGGCCTGAGGGAGGGCGAGCACCGGCGCACGCTGGCGCTCGCCCGGCCACCCGGCCGGGCGGGTGAGGTCGTCTACGAGCCCACAACCGTGGTGGCCACCGTGTCGATCGGCCGCAAGCTCTTGACCAAGGAGTTCGCCAAGCTCAAGGTGGAGGTGGTCGGCGCGCCGCGCGCGGTCGCCAAGCCCGACGTGGTCAACGTCAGGGTCACGGGCGCGCCGGCGGACATCGAGCCACTGACGAGCGAGTCCGTGATCCCGCGCGTGGAGCCGAAGATCTCCGGGGCCGATCTCGCTCAGCCTGGCAGCATGATGCTCGACGTGCTCGTGACCGCGCCCGACGCGGAGGTGGAGGTGCGGCCGCCCAAGGTGCTGGTCAAGTGGTAGGCTACTCGTCTTCGGCCAGGGCACATGCCGCGGCCAGACGCACGCTGGCGTCCGCGTCGCCGAGCAGGTGCAGGGCCCGGCCGGGCTGACCCAGCCTGGCGTAGGCGCGGGCAGCGTCGGCCCGCTCGATGTGGCTGGGGGATCGGACGTCGGCCTCCAGCAGGGGAAGCACCGCCTGAGCACCGGCGCGAACCAGGGCCGCCCGCGCGCGCCGGCCGACCGCCCCGTCGCGCCGCGCCAGTTCGCTCAGGCGCGCAAGCGCCCGGTCGCGGCTGGGCGCAAGCTCGGTCAAGCGCGACAGGGCTGCGACCGCCACGAGCTCGTCCGGTGCCTCCGCCGCCTTGTCGAGCGCCTTGGCGATCTCCGCCCCGCCCAACGGAACAGCGGCGATGGCCGCGGTCCGCGCGGCCGTGGTGCCCTCGGCAACGGCGCGCAGAAGCACCCCCACGGCGGCCTCCTGGTCGGCCGACCCTGCCGGCACGGCGAGAAGCTGCCGGGCGGCCACCACCGCGAGCCCGCTGCCCTCCTGCTCGACCACGCGGCGAAGCTGGCCGATGCCGCCCGCCTCGACGCACGCCGGGGCGGCCCAGGCCCCGAGGATCGCCTGCCGCCCCTGCGCGGTGGCGCCGGGCCACAGGTCCTTGAGAGAGAGCACCACGTCGCGGCCGCCAGCGGCACCTAGTGCCGCGATCGCCGCGCGCCGCACCTGCGTGTCCGGATCCCGCCGCGCCGCGTCGAAGAGGGGGCCACGGTCGGCCGGATCCCGGGGCGCGCTGGCCGCCTGCGCCGCGGCCTCGCGCACGTCGCGAAACAGGTCGAGCAGGAGCCGGCGTCGCCAGGCGCCCGCTCGCTCGCCTTCTGCGTCCACGGGCGCGACGGCCAGCGAACGGGCGGCGGCCGCGCGCCAGGCCGGCTCGGCGCTCGTCACTTGCGCGGCGTACGCGAGCGGCGCCGCCAGGCCCGCGGCCACGCGCACGAGCGCAGCCCGCGCCGCGAGCTCGTCCGCCAGGGCGGCGCGGCGCTCCAGCGCGAGCGCGATCTCGTCTCGCCCGAGCAGCGGCGCACAGCTCGCCAGGGCCGCCAGAAAGCGCTCACCGTCGCGCCCGGCCGCCCGCTCGACGCTGCCACGGGCAAACGCCACGGCAACGCGTTCGGCCTCTGCCGCGCTCACGCCGTCGACCCGCAGCCGCTCGCCGAGCTGGGTGCGGAAGGCGTCGAGGTCGCCGCTCTGGGCCGCCCGGATCAGCGCCGGCGGGGCGCATCCCACAAGGGCGCCCAGAACAAGCAGAAGCTGCAGCGCGCGCATGGCCGGCCTCATTGCACGACGCTCGCCTCAGCCCCTAACCCGGCGGAGCCGGAACCAAGAAGGGGCAAGGGGTAAGGGGCAAGGGGCAAGGGAAGAAGGCCGGAAGCCGTGCTGCCACGTTCGCTCCAGGAAGCGGACGAGGCCGGCGAGCATGCGTTCGACTTCGCGGTAGCACTCCGCCAGCTCCTGCGCTTCGTCGCGCGCAGGGGTACGGCCACTCGCTTGCGGTACAGATCCGGACCCTTACCCCTTGCCCCTTGTCCCTTATCCCTTGCACGATGCCGCCCATTGCAACTTCTGCCCGAATCGGTATCAACTTGGCCGCCAAGAGACTACCACTTGGCTGCAGGGCTGCGAACGTCCTGAGCCGCGGCTACTCGTTCCACGGGCACGATCCAAGGCTGTCGCCGTGGGCCAGGTGTGCGCCCAGCGCTGGCGGCGCCACCTCAATCGTCTCAGGATTGTCCGGATCCCCTGGCGGATAGTGGCAGATGAGCATCTTCGCCTGGCCCTTGCCCGGGCACGGATCCACCCTGTCCCCATGGGCGAGGTGCGCCTTGAGCGCCGGCGCCCCGACCGCGATCGTATGCGCGTTGCCCGGGTTGCCCGGCGGGAAGTGGCA
>JACQWT010000271.1 GCA_016209145.1 Deltaproteobacteria bacterium
CAGGATCTCGTCGTTGGAGAAGCGCAGGATGCTCAGGCCGGCGGCGCGCAGCCAGGCATCACGAACGAGCTGCACGAACGAGCTGCGCTCGGGGTGGGGGAAAGTGATGGGCGCCGTCGGCCTCGATGACCAGGCAGGCGTGCTCGCAGAAGAAGTCCACGACGTACGGTCCCAGCGGCTGCTGTCTGCGGAACTTGGCACCTGCCAGCCGCCGCGCGCGCCGCAGCGCCCAGAGCCGTTGCTCGGCTAGCGTCGCCGCTCGCCGCAGCGCACGGGCACGGACGGTCGAAGCCCGCAGCAGTCGCGCCATGCTCGTACTATCGACACGAGCACGCTCGCAGTTGCGTCTCGGTGTCCCCTCTCCCTCCGGAAGAGGGGCAGGGGTGAGGGTAACGATCCTGCCGGCGTCACGGATCCCGCAGTCTCGCGAGATCACGCCTCCCGACTTCCGGCCAAGAGCGCTTTTCCCCGACACACTCCTAGTAGATTAGGGGCCCAGCGGCGACTGCGAAGCCGCGACCGGGTCGGGGATGGTCCGGTAGCGGTGGTAGCACTGCAGCACGCGTAGCACGTAGTCCTGCGTCTCCTGGTACGGCGGAATGCCGCCGTAGCGGATGACGGCGCCCTCGCCCGCGTTGTAGCCGGCGATCGTGAGCTGCAGGTCGCCGTTGAAGGCGTTGGCGAGAAGCCGCAGGTAGCGCGTGCCGGCGAAGATGTTGCCCCGCGGATCGAGGACATCGCTCACCTGCATGCGCAGCGCGGTCTCCGGCAGGAGCTGCATCAGCCCCTGCGCCCCGGCGACCGACACCGCGCGCGGGTCGTAGTCGCTCTCGACCTTGATCACCGCCCGGACCAGGGCCTCCGGGATCTGGTAGAGCGCGGCCGCCTCGCGGATCCAGGCGTTGTACCGCGTGAAGCGCTCGATCGCGCGGTCCGACGGCGGCACAGGTGTGACCGCGGCGCCGTCCCGCGCGCGCCTGCCCCCCGTCCCCTTCAAGTACAGCTTGAAACGCGGATCGCTACCCTTGCGATTCGTAAAGTGAATCACCCCATCCGCGTCCGTGTACGCGTAGATGTCGGCGGCCGCGCCCGCCGGCGCGAGCGCCGTGCCGGCCAGGGCAACGGCCGCGACCATCCGGCGCCTCGCGGCTCCGCGCCGGCCAGGCTGGGCCTGGCGCAGTGACGAGGTGATGCGGGAGCGGACGAGCACGAGCCGATCCTACGCCGGCGCGCCGCGCGGCGCCAACTCGCCAACAGTCGGGGGCGCAGGACGATTCCGCTCCTTTCCCCTTCCCCCTACGCCCGCAGATCGAGGATCATGGGTGTGCGACACCACCGGGTCGCGTTGGCATCGCCTCATGGAAGCGCTGCACCTCGCCCTCTGGCGCGTCGGGCTGCTGCTCGCGGCGGTGGCCTTCTGCGCGTTTCTCTTGGCCAAGATGTGGCCGCGGCGCCGGCGTGCACTCCGGCACCCGCCGCACGAGAGCGGCGCCACCGCCGGCCTGCGGCACGCGGTGGCGCGCCTGCGCCCGGGACGCCGTCGCCGGATGGAGCGGCTGCTCTGGCAGAAGCTCGGCGAGCTTCCGTGGGACGAGGCGAACCGCTCGGCCGTGGCCGCCGCCGCCGGGGAGCTCGCCGCGCTGTGCCTGCGACGGCGCCCCGCCCAGGCCGCCGCTCTGACCAAGCTCGCCGCGCTGCTCGGCGCGCGATCAGAACCGCGGCAAAAGGACGGTGGGTAGCCCTCGGCCGTGCAGCAAGGCCAGGAAGTCCATCAAGATCGCCACGCTGATGTGCACCAGGAAGCCGGAGTAGATGCTGCGCGTCATCATCGCGAGCGAGCCCAAGGCCACCCCGGCCACCAGCGCCGCCGACGCTTCGAGGTAGGGCTTGCCGTAGTGGATCATGACGTAGGGCACGCACATCGCGAAGATCGCCCCGGAGCCCAGCGTCTGTCGCAGCGCCGAGAGCCAGAAGCCACGGAAGAAGATCTCGAGGGCCAGGAACTGGGCGCAGTACATGCCCTCCCAGACGAACAGCTCCATCCAGGAGCGGGAGCAGTTCTTGTAGAACGGGTAGTAGTTCGCAAAGTCGGGCGTGAAGGAAACCAGCACGACCAAGGGCACGACGATGAGCAGGCACAGGCCGTAGATCCAGGCGTGCCGGCGCAGGCCGCGCGTGCGCAGGCCCATGTCGAGCAGCCGGTCGCGCCGGAAAACGAGCTTCCAGATGGCAAGCGGCACGAAGACGTAGCCGACGATACGCGTCAGGGCCCACCACGCGTAGGCGTACAGATCGCTGTAGAGCGAGAGGTCGACGAGCTGCCCCAGGCCGCCCGGCTGGAAGAGCTGCGCGAGCTCCATCTGCCGCAGCAACGGCCGGATGTGGAAGTAGTAGAAGTCGCGGCCGCCGTAGTACTCCTGCAGGGTCAGCACCAGGGCCGTGATGGCAAAGAGCACGGGCGGGCGCGGATCGTAGCGGCCCGCGGCCCGCACCGCCTGCTGGTGCTCGGCTGCCGCGGCGTCCAGCGCCGCCCAAGTCCGGCGGAAGAACCACCAGAGCACGGGCGCCACGAGCAGGTACCCGGCCACCGGCAGCAGAGCCTTGAGCGCCACGCCCCACGCCCCGGACACGAGCTCCAGCCCGAACGAGGAACGCGGACCTGCGGCCAGCACGAGCTCGGGCCGGACGTGGGCGAACAGGGCGTTCATGCTCCGGCCAGCTTCAGACCGTGGGCAAGGCGCGCCAAGGTGCGCTCCTTGCCGAGCAGCGCCATCACTTGGTAGAGGCCGGGGGAGACCGAGCGGCCGGTCAGCGCCACGCGGGCCGCCTGCGCGACGTCCTTGATCTCGAGGCCGCTTCGCGCGAGCCATCCGGTCACGGCCGCCTCCAGGGCCGGCTCGGAGAAATCGTCCAAGCCCTGCACCAGCTCGTGGAAAGCGGGAAGGTGCTCGGCCCGGCCCGAGAGCAGGAACTTGCTCTTCGCCTTCTCGTCCATCGCGGGCGGCTCGCGAAACAGGAAGTCCAGCCAGTCGGCGGCCTCGCGCAGGTTGCGGGCCCGCTGGCGAATGGCCGCGAGCGAGCGGCGCACGAGGGCGCGCTCGACGGCCTCCAGCCCCCGCTCGGCCAAATACGGCAGCAGCCGCTCGGCGTACTCCTCGTCGGAGCAGAGCTCGGGCCGCATCAGGTGCTCGAAGCCGATCGCGGCGAGCTTGGTCGGATCGAACTTCCCGTCGGCCTTGCCGCAGCCCGACCAGTCGAACTTGCGCGTGAGCTCCTCCAGCGAGAACAGCTCCTCGTCGCCACAGGACCAGCCGAAGCGCGCGAGGTAGTTGAGCAGTGCGCCTGGCAAGATCCCGGCCTGACGGTACTCCCCCACCGAGACCGCCCCGTGCCGCTTGGACAGCTTCTGCCCGTCCCTGGCGAGCATCATCGGCAGGTGGGCGAGCTGGGGAGGCTCCCGGTCGAGGGCGGCGTAGAGCAGGACTTGCAGCGGCGTGTTGATCATGTGGTCCCGGCCGCGCGCGACGAGAGTGATCCCCATGGTGAGGTCGTCCACCACGCAGCCGAAGTTGTACAGCGGCACGCCGTCGGAGCGCAGCAGCACCACGTCTTGCTGCGCGCTGTTGGGCGTGCGGATCTCGCCGAAGACCAGGTCCCGGTAGACGACCTCGCCGGCGCTCGGGGCCCGCAGGCGCACGACGTAGGGCCGGTCGGGCGCGTCCGGCCGATCGCGGCAGGTGCCGGGGTAGCGGAACTCGGCCTTGGGGTCGCGCCGCTTGAGCTCGGCGCGCGCGCGATCGAGGTCTTCCCGCGTGCAGTAGCAGCGGTAGGCGGCGCGGCGCGCGATGAGCTCGTCGGCGAAGCGGCGGTAGATCTCCAGCCGCTCGGTCTGCCGGTAGGGCCCGTGGGCACCGCCGCGCTCGGGTCCCTCGTCCCACCGCAGGCCGAGCCAAGCGAGGTCGCGCAGGATCACCTGCTCGTTCTCGGGCGTGCTGCGCTCGCGGTCGGTATCCTCGATGCGCAGCACGAAGGAGCCGCCCGTCTTGCGCGCCCAAAGCCAGTTGAACAGGGCCGTCCGCACGCCGCCGATGTGCAGGTAGCCGGTGGGTGAAGGCGCGAATCGGACGCGAACCATACGAGCGCGTCTAACGGGGCGAGCAGCGACCGTCAAGCGACGAGCCGGCCTCCAAGGGGCCTAGCACGCCCGCACCGCGACCGCCGCCAGCAGCGCCAAGATCAGGCCGACAGCCACCAGCGTGAACAGGGCCAGGCCCTCGGCCGAACGCGGATCGCGTAGGAGCTGCTGGAGCAGCGCCGCGAGGGCGCCGGCGACCGGCCGTGGTTTCGTCAGGCCGAGCGCGCCCTCGGCCGTGTCGCCCGACACCTGCCGGGGCGTTGCCTGGTATGACGCCGGGTTGGTGCGGGCCTCGTGCAAGCGCCGAAGCGCGCCGGCATGGTCGCCGGCCGCGGCCAGCATCACCGCCTCGGCGGCCAGGCTCGCGGCCGCTGCTGCGGTGTCGGCGGCCAGCGCCGCCTGCCGCGCGGCCTCTGCGGCCGCCGCCGCCTCGGCCGCCAGCCGGGCGGCCCGGTCGGCCAGCCGGTGGGCCTGCTCGGAGATCTCCGCGGCGCCCGCGGCACCGAGCGGCACCGTGGGCAGCGCCGCGGTCACCGCTGCCTCCTCTGCGTGGGGCGGCGCATCCACGCGCCGTGACGGCGGCGGGACGGCGCTCGGGGGAGGCGGCGGCCTCGCCGGCAGCGGCAAGGGCACGGTCGGCAGCGGCAGCGAAGGCACATCCGGATCGGGGGGCGCGAGCACGCCCGGGAGCGCGGGCGGGACGGGCAGGACGCCGGGCGCCTCGCCGCGCCGCATCGTGGTCGGGTCGGTCGCGGTGGGAAGCTGGCCGCGCGCCGCGGCCGGACGCGCCGGCTCGGCCGCAACCTTCGTCGGGGCGGTGCGCAACCGGCGCTGGTGCTCGTGCGCGCGCTGGATGAGCGTCGGGCCCTCTTCGCCCCAGTCGCTCCCCTCCTCCTCGTCCGCCACCGGGACCGGCGCCCGCGCGGCAGGGCGGGCCGACGCCACGGCGGCCGACGCCGGCCCCGCCATGGTGTCGGGGGTCAGCGTGGGGGGCTCGCGCTTGCCTTCCTCCTGCGTGCTGCCCTCGTCGGTCGGCCCCTCCTCCGGCCCGGCCGGCGACCCGGGCGGCACCGGCGGCTCGCCCCCAATCACGCGCTCGAACCAGCGCATCTGGCGCATCGCATTGCGCCGCACGAAGCGCGCCAGCGACTGCACGTTGCCCTCGCGATAGCCGTGCGCGCCGAGCCATTGCTGGAAGCGGTCGCGCAGCTCCCCGGCGCTCTGGAACCGGCGCGCCCGGTCCTTCTCCAGGCAACGGTGCACGATCGCCGCCAGCGCCTTGTCGATCTTCGGGCGTAGGCTCTGTAGATCCGCCGGGGGCTGCTCGACCGTGGCGCGAATGGCTTCTTGGTCCGTGGTCGGGCTCCACGGCCTGCGCCCGGAGAACAGCTCGAAGAGGAGCACCCCGAGCGCGAAAACGTCCGCACGCGCGTCGAGCGGCTCGCCGGCGATCTGCTCGGGGGACATGTACTCGGGCGTGCCCTTGAGCAAGCCCGTCAACGTCTTGGTGAGCCGCTGCTTGGCCTTGGCCAGCCCGAAGTCGGTAATCTTGACCTCCCCGCCGAACCCCAGAAGGACGTTGCCGGGAGTGAGGTCGCGGTGCACCAGCCCGAGAAGCTCGCCGTTGGCGGAGCGCAGGTCGTGGGCCGCGGCCAGGCCGTCGCAGATGCACGAGGCCAGGTAGACCACCATGCGCTCGGTGAAGATCTCGCCCGTCTCGAGCACCGTCTTCATGAGGCGGGCGAGCGAGACGCCCTTGACCAGCTCCACGGCCAGGTACGGGCCGGTCGCGTCGACGCCCCAGCCCACGACCTCCACGACATGCTGGTGCTTGAGCGCGGCCGCCATCCAAACCTCGTCGCGGAACATGTCGTAGAAGGCCGGATCCTCGGCGATGTTGGGATGCAGCCGTTTCACGGCGACGAGCTCGCCTTGGCGCTGGCCCTTGGTCACGCGGCACAGCTCGATGCGCGTCGTAGCCCCGGCCGTGATCTCGGCCAGCGACTCGAAGCAGAGCTCGGACTGCGCCTGCCGGGGCGGAGTGGCCATCGCCCCGGAGCCTACCAGGCAATGGGCCCCGGGCGCGACTGCCGCCGCGCGGCAACTCCCAACGCTGGCTCCGCCCGCAACCCAAGGGTGCGACCGATTCGCCCAGGCGGACGGAGCGGGCCGACGCATACAGCAACGCCCCGCGGCCGTTGCGCGCTGTGGCCGCAGGGACGCCGTCCGCGGGAGAATCTCACGCCGGGGCTTCGCCCCAGACCCCGCGAACGGGGCCCCAACCCCGTTCGCCCTGACCGGCCAGTCTTTGCCGGCATCGCAGAAACCACGCGAAGCGCCTACTGCGCAGACTCGACGCCACGCCAGGCGACCCACACCTCGGCACCGGACCGCGGCCGATAGCGCCAGGCCACGGGACGCAGCCGGTGCTCCTCCACCAGCTCCGCCGCTCCGGCCTGGCCGAGCACCAGCCAGCTCCGGAGGGCCTCGGAGTCCGATCCGGCGGACACGAGCAGCCCATGGTGCCACCCCTGTTCGTCCCGCCAGACGGCGAAGCCGCCCGGCTCGAGCCCCTCGGGCAAAGGCGCCACCTCGTTCCGGGGCAGCTTCTGCTCGGGCAGCTCGTGGCCGAGGTCGACGAAGCGAACCTTCGCCCAGTCCCGGTGCAGCCCGGCAAGAACCCCGTGCCCGAGCGCTCCGCGGTAGGAGGCCAACACCGGCATTCCCCCTTGCAGCCGGCCTTCCGCGGGCACCACCACGTAGCGCCGGTGGATGGGGTACGCATTCTCCGACCGGCTGCTGACCACTAGCTTGTCCGCATCGACCCCCTCCACGGTGGCCAGGCGCAGCGCGAGCGTCGAGCCGAGCTGGGCGCCGTCGAGCATGCGGCGCGGCACCGCGAACACGCGCGCGCCGCGTGCGGCGGCGCGCCCCGGCCCCGGTGCCAGCCGTAGCGGGTTGGGATCGAAGAGCCGCGGTGGGGGCAACACGAGGCGCCCAGGCCGCGCGGCGGCCGCGTCGGGCGCGGCCGGGGGCGGCGCGGTGCCCGCCGGCGCGGCGCCGCCACCTCCCTCCGAGCCGCAGGCGCCTGCGCCCGCGACCAGGGCCGTCGCCAGCACGCAGGCCCCTGTGCGCATGCGCCCCGACACGGCCGGTACTCACTCCGACTCGGGCACGATCAGCCGCTCGGCGAGGTCCCTGACCGGCTGCGGCAGCTCCGGGCTCCGGGCAAGCTGCGCGATCTTCGATCGCATCTGCCGCAGCTCGCTCGGCAGCAGCCACAGCAGCCCGAGGCGAGCGAAGTGCGCCGAGCCGGTTTCGAGCACCGCGGCCACGAGCTCGACCGCGGGAAAGGAGAGGACCACGGCCTCCACGGGCAACCCCTGCTCCGCCGCGCCCTGCTCGAGCAGATCCTCGATCACCGAGCGCTTGCTCTCGACGGCCTCGAAGAAGTGCCGCTCGCCTCCCGCCCCGAAGACCCGCAGCGCGTCGGCATCCGGCGGCGAGCTCACCCAGCCGGCCTCCTCGTCGAGCCCCAGCCGCGTGCCGGACTCGAGCGTGACGATAGGCACGAAGAAGCGCTCTCCGACCTTCTCCGTGCGGCCGGCCTCGATGAGCGCCGCGACGCGCTCGCGCAGCTCCTCGTTCATGGCCGCCCAGCATAGCGCGGCATGCGCCCAGGGCAAGAACGGCTCTTCCCCATCTCGCCGCGGCCGACAATGCGCTAGCGTCGGAGCGTGCCCCGCCTGGTCGAGCTGCCCGAGCGTGGCCGGCTGCTGGCCGCCACCGACCTGCAAGGCAACCTGCGCGACTTCCGCCGGGTCGTCGAGCTGTTCGAGCAGGCAGCGGCCGAGCCGGATGGTGCGGTGCTGGTGATCACCGGGGACCTGGTCCACGGCCCGGAGATCCCGGCCTCCGAGTGGCCCGAGTACCTCGGGACCTTCTACCACGCCGACTCACCCACCCTGCTCCGGGAAGCCCAGGAGCTCCTGCGCCGTCACCCGGGCCGGGTGCACTTCCTGCTCGGCAACCACGAGCACGCGCACATCGGCGGGCCCGTCGTGAGCAAGTTCTTCACCGACGAGGCACAGCGGCTCGAGCAGCTTCTCGGCGCGGCGAGAACGCGGGAGATCCACAAGTGGTTCGACTCCTGGCCGCTCATGGCCGTGGCACGCCGCGCCCGCCTGCTCCTGCTCCACGCGGCCCCGAGCGCACAGATCGGCTCGGCCGCCGATCTGGAGGCCATCTCGCTGCGCCCGCCCGCGCGTGCCCCGGACCAGGAGGAGGTCTGGCTGCTCGACAGCGTGCTCGCCGGCATCCTCTGGTCCCGCACCGCCACCGGCGCGCGCGCGCGCGCCTTGCTGCGGGCCATCGATCCGGATCTGCGCGTGGCCATCTACGGGCACGACGTGGCGCGCGAGGGCTACGTGATCGAGCGGGAGCCGCTGTTGTGTTTCTCCACGAGCTTCGGCTGCTTCGACGGCGACAAGCTGTACCTGGACTGGGATCTCGCCCGGCGCGCGCGCTCCGCCCGGCACGTGGCCCGCGGCGGCCTGCGGCCGCTGCACCCGAGCGCGGCGCCGGTGTTCCGGTCGCGATAGACTTCGCGCCCGGGTTGCGAGCGGCTATTGTGGCGGCGCAGGTCGGCCATGGCTCCCCGGGAACACTTCCTCGCGCGGCTGCTCAGCCTGCCCCGGATCAAGCAGCAATCCGAGCGGCGGGCGGTGTTCCGCCAGGCCGTCGTGGCGCTGGGTCTGGAGGGCTCGGGCGCCGCACCGCTCGCTCTGGCCGGCTGCGATCCCGAGGCGCTGCGGCACAGCGTGCGCGTGGCGCAGGCGGACGGGCTGCTCGACGCGCTGGATTTCGTCGCGCCCAGTGCCGCCGCCGTGGCGCTGTGCCAGCTCGCCGAGGCGCTGCCGCTGTCGGACGAGCGCCGTGCGGTCGGACGCAAGGTGCTGTCACACCTGTACAACGGCGACGCCGAGGCGTTCGCCGCCCTGGGCGCGCGCCTGGCCCTGGGCTCCTCCCGCGCCTTGGGCGGGGCTGGGATCCGCGCGCGGGTTTCGCTGGCGCTGGCGTTGCCGCCGGCCGCGGCGCCGTCGGTCGACCCTCTCGCCTGGGCCATCACCACGCGACGCGAGCTCGCGGAGCAGTGGGTGGAGCAAGGCTCGACCGGGTCGCTGCCCGAGCGCCGGCTGGCCGCCCGCCTCCTGGAGCGGGCGGCACGCCAGGCCGGCCGGCTCGCCGCGGAGGGCGACGAGCACCCGCTGCGGCTCTTCCGCGGCGTCTGCCAGGCGGGGCGGGTGACGAGCCCGCCGCCCGGCGGCGAGTCGGAGCCCGCGCCGGTCGCGCGCGCCTGGCATCGCCTCCTGGGCGACCGCGAAACGTTGGTGTGGCGTCACGTGGCCGTGGCCCGTGGACTTCTGTGCCGCGCCCTGCCTCCGCTCGTGGCCGAGATCCGGGCGAACCTCGATCCCGGCCTCGGCGTGACCGAATGGCGACGTGCGGCCTGCTCCGCGACCGCGCGCATCGCCGTGGCGTGCGCGGACGGCCTGGCCGAGGCCATGGCCATCCTCGACGGACCGCTCGTCGGACTGGATCCGGGCATTCCCATGGCCATGCTGTGGGGCTTGGGGCCAGTGGTGGAGATGGAGCCGGAGGCGGCCGAGGAGCTGGTCGATGCTTTGGCACGGCTCGCCCCGGTGACCATCGCCGACAGCCTCGCCGAGCTGCGTTTCGAGCGTCCCGGCTTCGGCGACCAGAGCGCCCGAGCGTGCGCCCGGGCCCTGCGGGCGAGCTTGCGGCAGCCCGACCCCGACGACGGCCTGCGGGCGCTGGGTCGCGCCATCGCCGAGGGCGCTGGCGCGAGCCGACACGTACGTCGCGGCTCTGGAGCGGCTCGCCATACACTACGGCGAGGAGACCCAGGCCAGCGCAGAGCGCCAGCAGGCCATGGTGCTGCTGCGCGAGATCGATACGACGCTGCTCGAGTCGGACGTGCTCGCGAGCCTGCTGCTGCTCGATCGGCGGCCCGGGTCCGAGGGCACGGCCGTGGGCGCCATCGACGAGGTGGGCGGACGGATCTTCGGCTGGCTGCTCGATCCCGCGCGACGCCAGGCCACCGACGTGGAGATCAAGACGCAGCGCACGCTGCAGCAGCGGCAACTGCGGGCATTGCTCCACGTCGTGGACAGCGCCTCGACGGACTTCGGCGACGACCAGCCGCGTCGCCTGCGCGTGCGCTCGCGCTGGGCGCAGGTGTGCCACGAGCTGGTCGCACACGTCCGGCAGCGTCCGGGCACGCCGCTCGACCGGGCGACCATCGCCACCGTGGCGCGCAGCCTTGACGCCCTCGTGCGCGACGGCGCGGCCGAGATCGTGGACGTGCTGCTCTACGTCGCGACTCTGCTCCCGAATCCGCAACACTTGCAGATCTGCGCCGAGGCCAGCATGCAGCCGGACGCGAGCGGCCTGTTGCGGCGCTACGCCGAGCTCGCCCGCGGCGCGGCCGCCGGCGCGGACACGACCCAGAACCGGCTGCACGCCCTGCGCGCTCTGCTCGGCGCCTTTCCCAGCCAGACCACCTTGCGCGCGGAGACGGTGCGGACCACGGCCGAGAGGCTCGTGCGCGCCCTGGAAGGTGTGCTCGCGACGGGCTCGCTCGAGGCATTGGTGCCCGAGGACGACGCGGCGGCCGAGGTCGGGCCGCTCGGCGTCGTCGAGGCGGCGCTGGCGCAGCTCCAGCAACTCGTGGCCGGGGCCGAGCGGCGCTGCAGCGAGCGCGTGAGCGAGGAGCGCGCCGCAGCGCTCGATCTGCAGCACGGCCTTTGCTCCGCCGTGGAGCACGCGGTCAGCACGGGATCGATCGCGGAGGTGCTGGCAGCGCTCGGCGCGGCCGCCCGGGCCGCGCACCGGGCGTTGCCGCCCGCCTTCGCCGTTCTCGTGGCAGAGTCGCTGTCGCGGCTGGCGGCCCTGCCGGCGATGCCGGCTGAGCCTCTGGACCTCGTGCAGCCCGTGCGCTCGCAGCGCAACCCGCTGCCCGGGTGGATGCCCGCCAGCCGGATCCTGGGCGGCTTCTACGTCCTGCACCAGTTGGGCGGCGGCAACGTCGGCACGGTGTTCGTGGCCGTTCGGGCCGAGCGGCGTCACGACCCGGAGGCCGAACGGTTCGCGCTCAAGGTTCCGGCCTTCAACGCCACGGCGGCACGCGCCCTGTCCGAGCAGGAGTTCCTCCGGCTGTTTCGGGAAGAGGCTGGGGCCCTGCTGGCCATCCCGGAGCACCTGAACCTGGCTCGGCTCATCAGCTTCGATGCCGGCGCGCAGCCCAAGCCCATCCTGGTGATGGAGCTGGTCGAGGGACCCGGCTGCGACCGCGTGGTCGCGGCGCGAAGCCTGAGCGCGCCCCGCGCGCTCGCCATCCTGGACGGCATCTTGGGCGGCCTCGAGGCGATGCACGCGGTGGGCATAGCCCACCTCGATCTCAAGCCCTCCAACGTCATCCTGCGCGAGGCCGAGGAGCCGGTGCTGGTGGACTTCGGCCTGGCCGGGCGCAAACTGCGCCCCGGCTGCGGCACACTCTGCTACGGCGCACCGGAGGTGTGGAACGCGGCCGACCAGACGGCGTCGCCGGCTCCGGCCGCCGACGTGTACGCCTTCGGTTGCGCGGCGTTCGAGTTGCTCACGGCCACGACCCTGTTCGACGGTCCCAACGACGTGGCCATCATCGCGGCGCACGTCTCGCACGACGGCCTGCCCCGGCCCGTCGAAACCATGGCCCGACACGGACCGCTGCAGGCGCTCGCCATGTGCCTGTTCCAGTGTCTGCGCCAGGACCCGCGCAAGCGCGCCACCGTGTCGCAGCTCCGCCGCGAGCTTGGCCGCATCGCTCCCGAGTTGGGCAAGCTGGCATGGCCGCTGCGGATCGCATGACCGGCAGGGGTGCGGGTGTGCTAGAAGCCCCCGCGATTCGCCGGCCACCTTAGCTCAGTCGGTAGAGCAACGGTTTCGTAAACCGTAGGTCTGGGGTTCAAGTCTCCAAGGTGGCTCAGAGGCCTTCGCGCGCCCGGCGCAGCGCGGGCAAGGCGCGCTCGATGACCTCCAGGTCGACGCAGTAGCTCAGCCGGAAGTGGCCGCCGCGGCCGAAGCCGCTGCCGGGGACGACGAGCACCAGCTCCCGCAGTAGGCGCCGGACGAACTCGACGTCGTCGGGGATGGGTGAGCGCGGAAACAAGTAGAAGGCGCCGCCCGGCAGCACGCACTCGTACCCGGCGTCAACCAGTCCCCGGTAGAGCAGGTCGCGGCGACGCCGGTAGGGCTCCACGTCGATCGCCAGGTCCTGCAGCCCAGCCACCGCGAGCTGCAAGATGGCGGGGGCGTTGACGAACCCCAGCGTGCGAATGGCGAAGGTCATGGCTCCCAAGAGCTCGTGCCCGTCGTGCGCCTCGGGGTGCACCGCCGCCAGTCCGATCCGCTCGCCCGGCAGGGACAGGTCCTTCGAGTGGGAGGTGCACATCACGCAGTCCTGGAAGACGCTCAGCGCGCTCGTGACCTCATCCACGTAGCGGATCTTGCGGTAGGGCTCGTCGCTCAGCACGTAGATCGGATGGCCGACGCGGCCGGCGGCCGCGCCGAGCCCCGCGGCGAGCCGTTCCAAGAGCGCGCGCGGATACACCACCCCCGTGGGGTTGTTGGGCGAGTTCAGGATGATGGCCTTCGTCTGCGGACCGATCGCCCGGCCGATGGCTTCCACGTCGGGCAGGAAGGCATGATCGGTCTCCACGACGCGCGCCGTGCCGCCGTGGTTGTCGATGTAGAACAGGTACTCGACGAAGTACGGCGCCAGCACGATGACCTCGTCGCCCGGATCGAGCAGGGCCTTCAAGGCGACGTTGAGGGCGCCCGCCGCCCCGACCGTCATCAGCACGTGCTCGCCCCGGAGCGCCACCCCCGTTTGACGCCCGAGCGCTTCGGCCACCGCTTCCCGGACCGCGGGAAAGCCCGCGTTGGGCATGTAGCGGTGCAGCCCGGGTGGCGGGTTGGCGGCCAGGTCACGGAGCCGGTCCACGAAAGCCTGAGGCGGCTCCAGCGTCGGGTTGCCCAGCGTGAAGTCGAGGACGCTGTCCGCGCCGTGCTGCACCTTGAGCTCGATCGCCTTCTCGAACATCCGGCGGATCCACGAGGCGTTCTCGATGAACCCTCGGATCTTGGTTGAGATCGGCACGGCGACTCCTGCGGGCGGGCAAGGGGATGCGAGGGCCGGTGACGCGTGAACTCACACGTTGATGGGCAGGCGAATCAACTGCCGCTGCTGCAAGTAGACGAGCACCACCGCGGTCACTACGAGCACCAGGACTACGCAGGCCAGCACGAGCCACTTGCGCAGCGGATTCGGCGCTTCGGCCGCGACCGGCAAGGCCATGCCGGCCTGGAAGCCGGGGATGCCGGGTTGCCCGGCGGGCGGCATCCCACCGATGGCCCCTGGAATGCCGGCGAGCGGGCCGGCCGGGCCCGCCACCGGGACGCCCGGGCGCGCCAGCGGCATGGCGGCGGCCGCAGCAGCGTTCATCCCCGACCGGGCGGGCAGCGTGGCCGGCGCCGCGACGGGGGCCGGGGCCGGAGCTGCCCTGGGCGCAGCCTGCTCTCGCGCCGCCTGCACCGCCGCCGCTGCCGCCGCCCCTCGCTCCGCCTGCGCCCTCTCGATGCGCTCCAGCAGCTCGCGGTCGGGGCCCTCGTCGAGCGCTACCGTCTTGACGTTCGCGAGATCGACCACGTACTCGTCATCGCCCGACCCGGCCGCGGCGACCGCGGCCCCCCCGGCTCCAAGCGAAGCCAGCGTGGCCGGTGCGCCCGCCGGCGGCGGCACAGGCCCGGGCCTCGGGCCGGCGCGGGCTGCGCCGGGCCCGGGAGCAGGAGGCGCCACGCGCGCTGGCGGGGGCGGCGCCGCGCGCGACGGCGGTGGCGGCACGGCGCGCCCCGGTGGTGGCGGGGTTGAGCGCGAAATCAGAGGTGTCGCGTCCGATGCCGGCGGCGGCGCGCTGCCGGCGCCGGCCCGAGCCGCCGCGGCGCGCTGTGCCTCCACCTCGCTGATTCTCTGCTGCAGCTCGGTGATGTCGCGCGCCACCGTCTTGAGATTGTCGAGATCGAGCTCCTCGTCGTCGTCCGTCCCCTGGGCGCCAGGTGCGACCTGCACCTCGGCCCCGTTGAGCGAGAGGTCGAAGCTCGGCTCGTCCGTCGGCTCGTCGGCCGACTCGGCGAGCGGGGCAAGGGTACCGACCGCCGGGTCGGGGTGGCATCGCTCCAGCCACTGGCGAAGCTGGGACGCCTTGCAGATACGCCGCTCGAGCTGCGGCTCCAGGGCCAGACCGAGCAGCCGTTGCACCCCCTCGTCCTGGACGCCGGCCGCCGCCAGCGGTGGCGGGGGACCGGCGCGGATCCGATCGAGCACCTGACTCTCCGTGCCGCCCGGGTAGGGCGCCTGTCCGGTCACGAGCTGGTAGAGGAGCACGGCCATCGCCCAGGTGTCGTCGGCCTCCGAAATGCCCCCTCCCGCACACCGCTCCGGCGAGTGATAGGCTGCGGTCGCGGGCACGCGGCGCACATCCGCCAGCGCGCCGTTCGCGCGGTAGCTCGCGGCGTCTACGAGCACGCTCATGGCCGAGAGCCCACCGTGCGCCACCCCGAGCCGGTGCAGCTCCTCCACCCGCTTGGCCAGCCTGACGACCCACCCCGCGCCGATGGCCGCGTCGAGACGGCCGTTGCGCGCTACCAGGGCTGCCAGGGTCTCCACGAACGGCTCGGTTGTTGCTGGCCCGCGGGTCCGGGGCCGGTTCTCCACAATAGGGGCACGGCACGCGGCGCCGTGCGCAGCGAGCCGCAAGGCCCGCTCGGCCCGAATGCTATTCCGCCCGCCGGGGAGCTGCAAGCCGCCCGGCGACGATTGCCTCGTACTCGTGGTAGACTCCCTGCGCAAGGGGGCCGACTTGCAGCCGCACACCATGACGCTCTTCAAGCCCACGGCGCTCCCGCTCCTGGCCACGCTGGCCGCCTTCCCGCTGCTCGCCGCCTGCGGGCCGGACGACGCCGCCGTCGCCCAGGGCGAGGGCGCGGCGACCGAGCTCGTATGCGGGGCGCGGCAGGCCGCGCCCGGGGAGCCGATGGTCTACTTCGCCCCCTTCGACGAGGCGGAGCGGCAGACCCTGTGCGCGCTCGACCTCGCGCGCGAGGAGCTAGTCGTCGCCCAGTACAACATCCGGCGCGACTCGTACCTCAACAAGCTGGTCGAGCTGAAGGCGCGCGGCGTCGCCGTCCGGGTTGCCGTCGATCAAGCGAACGCGGCCCAGGATTGGAACACCGGCGACGACTTTCTGGAGCAGAACGGCATCGAGGTCGTGCGCACGAAGCCGCCGGGCGCGCGCTCCATCATGCACCTCAAGGTGGCGGTGGTGGACGGCGCGCTCGCCTTGACAGGCTCCTTCAACTGGAACAGCACGGCCGCGCTGACGAACGACGAGAACATGGTTGTGCTGCGCGATCCGGCGGTCGTGCAAGCTTACCGCCAGCAGGTGCTCGAGGTGCTCGGCGCGCTCGCGCCGGCCGTCCAGGGCGGTCAGCTCACGCCAGAGATGGGCCTGCACTTCTCCCCGGAGGAGCGGCTTGACGAGGTGCTGGTCCAGGCCATAGCCGCGGCCGAGCAGACCGTCGACGTGGCCATGTTCACGTTCACGAGCGAGCCCGTGGCGGACGCGCTGGTCGCGGCCCTCGACCGCGGCGTACGCGTGCGCGCGGTCATCGAGCGCAAGCAGACCGACATGACCAAGGTCGATGAGCGCCTGGATAAGGCGGGCGCGCTGGTCGTGCGCGGGGCCAACAAGATCGCCGCCCACTCGGCCATGCACCACAAGTATGCCGTCATCGACGGCCGGCGGGCGGTGACGGGCGCCTCGAACTGGACTGACGCCGGGACGCGCCGCAACGACGAGGATCTGCTGCTCGTCGATCTGCCCCGCGTGGCGGCGGCGTACGCCGGGAGCTTCGCCGATCTGCTCCACGTCTACGCCGAGATCGACGATCCCGAGGCCGCGCCGGCCGAGCGGGCCGGCGTGCTGCTGCACGTCATCCACGACGGGACGAAGCCCGGCGACCGCGTGGTGGCCACCGGCGACCACCCGGCCCTGGGCGACTGGGATCCACGCCGCGGCCTCGAGCTGCAAACCGCCCAGGACGAGTTCCCCAACTGGACCGGCCGCTTCAAGCTCGAGGCCGGCCGGCGCATCGAGTACAAGTACGTGACGCTCACGGCGGCGGGCGCCGTGGTCTGGGAGCCGGGCGCGAACCGCGTGCTCGAGGCGCATGCCTCGGGCCGCGCCCTGGTGGTGTCGGCGCCCTTCGGCGACACCAGCAAGAGCTGGACGCCGGCGTCCGCTCCGTGAGCCATGGGGCAGTGGCTGGCAGCGGCGGCGCTCTGGCTCGGCCTGGCGGTGGCGCCGGCGCTCGGGTGCACGGCGCCAGCGCCGCAGCGGGACCTGCCGGCGCCGCCCGATGCGGTGGGCGGCAGTGGCGGTGCGGCCGGCAGCGGCGGCCTCGTCGCTGCGGGTGGCTCCGGCGCCGCCGCCGGGAGCGGCACCGGCGGCGGCGCCGATCTGGGCTGGCCCCTGGGCGACGCCTTGCCCGAGCGCTGCCCGCCCAACCCGCCCGACCCGAGCGGCGCGGCCTGGGAGGGCTGGGCGAGCTTCCAGCACCCGCCCACGCTGGACGCCGTCGCGGGGAAGCTGGCCGGGCCGGCGTATGGCCGCGTCTACCGCGCGCAGGATACGCCGGCCGCCGGACAAGCACCGGGCTGGCAGGCCGAGCTGGGCTCCGGGCCCTTCGGCACCCTGCCGACGGGCGAGGGCCGCTGCTGGCAGTACGTGCCCGCCACCTTCAACGTGGACGTGGGCAACGACGACGAATACGAGGCCAAGCTCGCGGCGCCCGGCCCGGGCCTCTTCGGCTTGCTCTTCCGCTACCACCCGCCGGGGTGCGCCTGGCGCTTCGGTGACCGCGACGGCAGCCAGAACGGGATCTCGGCCCAGCAGGCGGGCCTGCTGGTCGCCCAGGCGGCCGACGCCGGCAGCGCGCCTCTCGTGGTGGCTACCCTAAACCTGCGCTGCCAGCTCGACGACTGGCCGGCGCGGCGGCCCCTGGGTTCCAGGTGCTTGGCGCCCACCAGATCGAGCTGCCCCACGTGCACTTCCCGCGCAAGGCGCTCGCCGTGGACGTGTCCGTACGCGGCGCCCCGTTGCGCTTCTACTCGACCCACTTCGACTACGGCGAAGACGCCTCCGCGGCGCGGGCCGCCGCCGCCGCCGCCATCCTCGCAGATCTGCCCGCGCCCGGCCCGGCCATCGTCGCGGGCGACCTCAACGCCGGACCGGCCGAGCCCGGTCCGGCCGACCTCGCCGCCGCCCTGGTCGATCTCTGGCCCGCGGCCAACCCGAGCCAGACGGGCGCCACCATGCCGGCCGGCAAGCCCACGCGGCGCATCGACTACCTGTTCGCGAGCCCGTCCCTGGGCGGCAAGCTCCTTGGCGCCAAGCTGCTCGACGAGCACGACGGCGCGCTGTGGCTGAGCGACCATCGCGGCGTCGCGGCCGCGGTCTTGGTCCCGTGAGAGGCGCCGCGCCGAAATGAACCATCGCCCTCCCCTCGCTGCCGGTTCCGACGCCGGCCCCGGCGCGTCCGCCGCCAAGGGCGGCGTGCGGCTCTCGGTCCTCGTGGTGAACTGGAACTCGCGCGACGATCTGGCGGCGTGCTTGGCGTCGCTGCGGCCGCAGCTCTGCCCCGAGCTGGAGGTCATCGTGGTCGACAACGGCTCGCACGACGGCTCGGCCGCGCTCGTGCGCGAAAGCTTCCCGTGGTGCGTGCTGCTGGCAGAAGCGGACAACCTCGGCTTCGCCGAGGCATGCAACCGCGGCATCGCCGCGAGCACGGGCGAGTGGGTGGTGACGCTCAACAACGACACGGTCGTCGACAAGGGCTGGGTCCAGGCGCTCCTCGGGGCAGCCGCGCAGGCCCCGCGGGATTGCGGGATGCTCCAGCCGCTGCTGCTGTTCCAGGACGGCGGCGCGACGGTCAACTCCACGGGGATCGAGCTGACGACGCACGGCGGCGGCCGCGATCGGGGGGCAGGCGCGGCGCGCGGTGCGCTGCGCGCCGCGCCCGAGGTGTTCTGCCCCACGGCAGGCGCGGCGGCGTACCGGCGATCGATGCTGGAGGCCGTGCGGCTCTCGTGCGGGTACTTCGACCGCCACTACTTCATGTACTACGAGGATCTGGATCTGGGCTGGCGGGCGAGCCTGGCCGGCTGGCGCGCGAGGTTCGTGCCCGAGGCCGTGGTGCACCACCGCCACCACGGCAGCTCGGATCGGCACGGGCGCGCCTGGCTCGTGGCGCTGGCGCGCACGAACCGGATCCGGACGCTGGTGAAGAACGCCTCATGGCGCTTCATCGCCACGACGGCTCCGTACACGCTCTCGGCTCTGGCGGAGATCGTCTGGCATGGCGGGCTCCCCGCCGGGTGGCGCCTGCTTGGGGCCGTGCGCCGCAGCGCAGCGGCGCGGGGCGAGGTCGAGACGCTGCGCCGCCTGCCTCGCCGCGAGGTGGAGCGGCGCTGGGTGCGGCGCTAGGGGCGTGCTACGAAAGGAGGCCACCATGAGGATTTTCCTGCTCGGTGCCGACGGCCAGCTCGGGCACGAGCTGACGGGAGCCCTGGGCTGCTTTGCCGAGGTCGTGCCGGCCACCGAGCTCGACTTCGACATGACCGACCCCCAGGCCCTGCGCACCGCGGTCCGGGCGGCCGCACCCGACGCGATCGTCAACGCCGCGGCGTTCACGGACGTGGATGGGGCCGAGCGCAACCCGCGGCAGGCGATGCTCGTGAACGCCGAGGCGGTGGCGACGCTGGGCGAGCTGGCGCGGGACGAGCGCCTGGCCCTGGTGCACTACTCCACCGACTTCGTGTTCGACGGGCACAAGGGGGCGCCCTACACCGAGGAGGATGCTCCCTGTCCTCTCAACGAGTACGGACGCTCCAAGCTCGCCGGAGAGGCCGCTCTCTTGCAGCAGGACGCGCCGGCCGTGGTGATCCGCACGGCCTGGCTCTACAGCCTGCGCAAGCGCTCCTTCGTCTCGTCGATCCGCGCGCTATGCCGCGAGCGGGCACAGGTGCGCGTCGTCGCAGACCAGATCGGCAGCCCGACCTTCTGCCGCGACCTGGCCCAGGCCACGGCCATGCTGCTCTACGGCGTCCGCGACGCGCCCCACGAGGCCATCGCCGCGGCGCGGGGCGTCTACCACCTGGCCGGCGCGGGCTCGTGCAGCCGCTACGAGCTCGCCTGTGCGGTCGCCGAGCTGGATCCCCGCCGGGAGGAGCACGCCGTCCGCTCGATCGTGCCCGTCCCCTCGACGGAGTACCCCTCGCCGGCCCGGCGGCCCGCGCATGCCCCGCTCGACTGCGGCAAGATCCGCGCACGCTTCGGGATTGCCCTGCCGCCGTGGCGAGAGAGCCTGGCGCGCGCGCTGGCGGGGTAGGCCCCGGCGCCGGCACCGCCACCGCGGAATCGCCTGCTTGCCGTGCCGCGCGGGCCGGACCATGCCATGCCACGCGCGGTGGTAGAATGCGATTCGGGCAAGGACTTGCCGGTCGGGGCGAACGGGGTTGGGGCCCCGTTCGCGGGGTCTGGGGCGAAGCCCCAGCGTGACGCTCTCCCGCGGGCGGCATCCCGGTGCGCACGGCGTACGACGGCCGCGGGGCGTTGCCGGTCGCGTCTGCCCGCTCCGTTCGCGCGGGCGTATCGGTTTCACCGTTGAGCCGCAGACGCAGCCCGCGCGTGGTATATCGCTCGCCGCGGCCCGGTCAGGGCGCGCAGGAGCGCATGAAGACCACCTACCTCGTCACCGGCGGCGCCGGCTTCATCGGCGCCAATCTCGTCCATCGCCTGCTCGGCCAGCCCGAGGCCCAAGTCGTCGTGCTGGATCTCCTGACCTACGCCGGCAACCTCGACAGCCTCGCCGATATCGCCGCGAGCGAGCGGTACCACTTCGTGCACGGTGACATCGGCGACCGGGAGCTGGTGGGCCGCACCCTGGAGCGCTTCCGGCCGGCGGTGGTGCTCAACCTCGCCGCCGAGAGCCACGTCGACCGCTCCATCGACGGCCCCCGGGCCTTCGTGCGCACCAACGTCGTCGGCACCTTCGAGCTGCTCGACGCCTGCCGCGAGCTCTGGCTCCGGCTCACGCCGGCGCAGCGGGAGCAGTTCCGCTTCGTCCACGTGTCCACCGACGAGGTCTTCGGCTCGCCGGGCGACTCCGGGTGCTTCACCGAAGAGACCCGCTACGCGCCCAACTCGCCCTACGCCGCGAGCAAGGCCGGCGCGGACCACTTCGTGCGGGCCTACTTCCACACCTACGGCCTGCCCACCATCACCACCAACTGCTCGAACAACTACGGGCCATACCAGTTCCCGGAGAAGCTCATCCCGCTCGTGACGCTCAACGCGCTCGAGGGCAAGCGCCTGCCGGTCTACGGCGACGGCCGCAACGTGCGCGACTGGCTCCACGTGGACGACCACTGCCAGGCCCTCATCCTCGTCGCCGAGCGGGGCCGGCCCGGGGAGACGTACAACATCGGCGCGCGCGACGAGCGCACCACGCTCCAGGTGGTCGAAGCCGTGTGCGGGGCGCTCGACGAGCAAGCGCCCGCGGCAAGCAACCCGGCGTTCGCGCGTCAGGACCGGGCGCCGGTCTCCTACCGCGAGCTCATCAGCTTCGTGACGGATCGGCCCGGGCACGACCGGCGCTACGCCATCGATCCGTCGAAGATCGAGCGCGAGCTCGGCTTCCAGCCGGCGCGGCGCTTCGCGGAGGGGATCCGCGGCACCGTCGCCTGGTACTTGCAGCACCGTGCCTGGTGCGACCGCATTGCCCAAGGCGTGTATCGCCGGGAGCGGCTGGGACTAGGTCCAGGTGGAGCGCAGCCATGATGAAAGGTCTCGTCCTCGCCGGCGGGTCCGGCACCCGCCTTCGTCCCCTCACCTACACCGGCGCCAAGCAGCTCGTGCCCGTGGCCAACCGGCCGGTGCTGTTCTACGTCGTGGACAACCTGGTCGAGGCCGGCGTGACCGACATCGGCGTCATCATCTCGCCGGAAACGGGCGGCGAGATCCGCGCCGCGCTGGGGGACGGCACCAAGCTCGGCGCGAAGTTCTCCTTCATCGTCCAGGACCGCCCGGGCGGGCTGGCGCACGCGGTGCTCTGCGCGCGCCCGTTCCTGGAGGGCGCGGACTTCGTCATGTACCTGGGCGACAACCTCATCGGCACGTCCATCCGCGAGCCCGTGGCCGAGTTTTCCCTGCGCCGCGAGCTCGCCGCCTCGCTCATGTTGAAGGAAGTGCCCAACCCCTCGGCCTTCGGCGTCGCCGAGGTCGACAGTGCGGGAAACGTCATCGGGCTCGTCGAGAAGCCCAAGGAGCCGCGCTCCAACCTCGCCCTGGTGGGGATCTACCTGTTCCGTCCCTCGATCTTCGAGGCCATCGGCAAGATCGAGCCTTCCGCGCGCGGCGAGCTCGAGATCACCGATGCCGTGAGCGCGCTCATCGACCTCGGGGGCAAGGTCAACTTCGCGCGCGTCACGTCATGGTGGCTCGACACCGGCAAGAAGGACGATCTTCTCCTGGCGAACGACACCGTGCTCGACGACTGGCTCGAGGCCGAGTGCCAGGGCGAGGTCGACGGCGCGAGCCGGATCTCGGGACGCGTGCGCATCGGCCGGGGCGCCCGCATCGTGCGCTCGACCGTCCGGGGGCCGACGGTCATCGGCGAGGACGTCCTCGTCGCGGACTCCCGCGTCGGTCCGTTCACCGCGCTGGGTGACGGGGTGAGGATCGAGCGATCGACGGTCGAGCACTCCGTCATCATGCAGCACAGCTCCGTCACCGACATCGCGCGCCTGGAGGACTCGCTCCTCGGCCGGCGAGTCGTGGTGCGCCCCGGCGCCTCGCGGCACACGCGGGGCCCGCACGAGCACGTGCACCAGACCGACTGGTTCTGCTTCCTCGGCCCGTCGCGCTTCTTGCTCGTGCTCTGGGACAACCGCCCGTCCTCGCCTACCTGCGGCAACAGCATGCGGCTCGTGGTGGGCGAGGACAACCCGGCAGGCGTCATCGTGCCGCCCGGCGTGGTGCACGGCTATCGCAACGTGGGCGAGAAGGACGGGCTCGTCTTGAACTTCCCCGACCGCCTGTTCCAGGGGGCCGGCCGCCGCGAGCCGGTAGACGAGGTTCGGCACGAGGCCGATCCTAGCTCGCCGTTTCGCATGGACGAGTGCCGCGCGTCCGAAGTAGGGCCCGCGTTGCCTCCACGCGACGTGCCGCCCGCCAGAAGTCAAGAGGCGCGGCGAAACCGTGGCAGGACTTCTGGCGGGCGGCACGAGCCGTAGCCGGCGCGCGCAGCATGACTGCTCCGTTCGGCGTCGTCATCGTCAACTGGAACTCGCGCGACGACCTCGCGGAGTGCCTGCGCTCGCTGCGCGGGCAGACGGACCGTGACTTCGAGACCGTAGTCGTGGACAACGGCTCTACCGACGGCTCGCCGGCCATGGTGCGCGAGCAGTTCGGCTGGGCGATGCTCATCGAGGCGCAGGAGAACCTGGGCTTCGCCGAGGGCTGCAACCGCGCCGTCGCCGCCTCGTCGGCGGCGTGGGTGGCCACGCTCAACAACGACGCCGTGGCGGCGAATACGTGGGTCGCCACGCTCAAGGGCGTCGCCGCGCGCGCCGCGCCGCGGCTGGGCATGGTGCAGTGCCGCATCCTGTTCCGGGAGCGGCCCGAGCGCACCAACTCCACTGGCGTGCTGGTCTTCACGGACGGCCGAGCCATCGACCGCGACTACGACGCTCCGGCCCGGGCGGGGGACGTGCAGGAGGAGATCTTCTGCCCCTCGGCCGGCGCCGCCATGTACCGGCGCGCCATGCTCGACGAGGTGCGCCTGTCGAGCGGCTACCTCGATCGGGGATTCTTCATGTATTACGAGGACGTCGATCTGGGGTGGCGCTGCCGGCTCGCGGGATGGGACGCGCTCTACGTGCCCGAGGCGGTCGTGCACCATCGCTTCCACGGCAGCGCGGGACGCCGCGGGAGCCACTTCGTCGCGCTCCAGTGCCACCGCAACCGGCTGCGCTACCTCGTCAAGAACGGGTCGCTGCCACTTCTGCTGCGCTCCGCCCCGCGCACGCTCGCCGACCTCGTGCACGCGCTCCGCCTCGGCGGCCCCGCCGAGCTGCCGTCCTGGTACCGGAGCGCGCGCGCCGCGCTCCGGCAGCGCCGCGAGCTGCAGCCGCTTCTTCGCGTCCCGCGGCAGGAGCTCGAGCGCCGCTGGTTGCGCACTGCGCGCTAGGAGTGTGTCGGGGAAAAGCGCTCTTGGCCGGAAG
>JACQWT010000272.1 GCA_016209145.1 Deltaproteobacteria bacterium
ACGCCTTGTTGCAGCCCCCGCAGTGCGCCGCGCTCGTCGTGGTATCCACGCAAGCATTGCCGCACTTGGTGGTCCCGCCCGTGCACAGCAGGCCGCACTGGCTCGCCGAGCACACCTCACCCGGTGCGCAGGCGTTGTTGCAGCCGCCGCAGTTGGCGAGATCGAGCTTGGTGTCCACGCACTTGCCGCTGCAAAGCGTCGTGCCGCCGGCGCACACGAGCGTGCAGACGCCGTTCGAGCACACCTGGCCCGGCCCGCAGGCGTTGTTGCAGCCCCCGCAGTGCGCCGGGCTCGTGGCGGTGTCCACGCAGGAGGAGCCGCACTTGGTCGTGCCGCCCGCGCAGAGCAGGCCGCACTTGCCCGCCGAGCACACCTCGCCGGGGGCGCAGGCATTGTTGCAGCTCCCGCAGTGCGCCGGGCTCCAGGCGGTGTCCACGCAGGACGAGCCGCACTTGGTCGTGCCGCCGGCGCAAACCAGGCCGCACGCCCCGGCCGAGCACACCTCCCCGGGCGCGCAGGCGGCGTTGCAGGCCCCGCAGTGCGCCGGGCTCGAGGCGGTTTCCACGCAGGAGGAGCCGCACTTGGTCGTGCCGCCCGCGCAGGTGAGCGTGCACTTCTCCCCGAAGCACACCTGCCCGGGCCCGCAAGCGGTGTCACAGCCGCCGCAGTTCTTGGGATCGAGCTCGGGATCGACGCAGGCGGAGCCGCACTTGATGGTTCCCCCGCTGCAGTCGAGGCCGCACTTGCCGGCCGAGCACACCTCGTCCTGGTTGCACACGACCCCGCAGCTCCCGCAGTTCGTGGGATCGAGGTTCGTGTCCACGCACAGCTTGCCGCACAGGCTCGTGCCGCCCAGGCACTTCACGCCGCACTGGCCGGCGGAGCAGATCTCGCCGACCCCGCAGGTATGGCCGCACGCGCCGCAGTTGGTCGGGCTGCTGTCCGTCTCGACGCACAGGTCGCCGCACTTGGTGGTGCCGCCGAAGCAGTCCACGGCGCACTGGCCGGCCGAGCACACCTGCTCCTGCGGGCACGCCGCGCCGCAGGCGCCGCAGTTTAGCGGATCGAAGCTCGTGTCCACGCACAGCTCGCCGCAGCGCACCGTGCCGCCCAGGCAAACCACGTCGCACTGGCCGGCCGAGCACACCTGTCCCTCGCCGCAGGCCTTGTCGCAGCCGCCGCAGTGGGCGCGATCGGTCAGCGTATCGACGCATTTCTCGCCGCACTTCGTGCTTCCGCCCAGGCAGTCGACGCCGCACTGCCCGACCGAGCAGAGCTGACCGGGCGGGCAGGTGTTGCCGCAGGCGCCGCAGTTGGCCGGATCGACGGAGAGGGCGACGCAGTGGCCGGCGCACGGCGCCAGCCCCGCGGGACAAGCGGCGCCGCCCCCTGCGCCCGCGCCTCCTTGCGTGCTGCCGGCGCTGCCGGCCTCGCCGCTCGAGCAGGCGGCGCCCAAGCCGAGGCCGAGGGCTCCCCACGCGATCCACGCCTTGCCGGATCGGAATGACGTCACTGCTCGCTGCGGCCTCTGCATGCGCGTCTTGCCTCCTCTTGTCCCCGTATTGTATTCCTCATGCGGCCGGCCGTCCCTACCGCACTCCCACCCGCCAGCTCGTGCCCTGGGCCGAGTCGGCCAGCTCCACTCCGAGCGCGGCAAGCTCGGCCCGAATCCCGTCGGCGCGCGCGAAGTCCTTGGCCTGGCGGGCCTGCTCGCGTTGGGCGAGCCGCTCCTCGACCTGCGCGGCGCTCAGGCCGAGCATGCCCAGACGCTTGCTCTGCGTCCGCTGGCGGTAGGCGGCCGGCTCCGACTGCACCAGGCCGAGCACGTCGAGGGCGCGGCGCAGCGCCCGGGCGAGCTCGCCCGCCGTCGCTGCCGCCGCCGCGACGAAGCGCCGGTCCTTGCGCCGCTTCTGCGCCAGATCGCACAGCTCGTTGCCGAGCCGGCCGAGCTCGGCCACGACCGCCAGGCCGACGGGCGTGTTGAGATCGTCGTCGAGGGCCTCGGACAGGCGCTCCGGCGCGCGCGCAGCCGCCTCGCGCGCGGCGCCGAGCTCCGGCGGCGTACCCGCCGCGGCCGGCGGGGGCTCGCCCTCGGCACGGGCGGCGAGCTCGCCCAGTCGCTCGCTCGTGGCGTAGAGGTAGTCGACGCGCCGCTCGGCCTCGGCGATGCCGGGGAAGACCACGCGGCCGCCCTCCAGCTTCTCGGTCTCGAAGCCGACCGGCCCCCGGTAGTGCACGCCGAGCAGGAAGTAGCGCAGCGCCTCGGGGTCGTAGCGCGCGTAGACGTCCTCAATCGTGACGAAGTTGCCCAGGCTCTTGGCCATCTTCTCCTTGTCCACGTTGACGAAACCGTTGTGCATCCAGAGCTGCACGAACGGGCCCTGTCCGGGAAAGGCCGCCTCGCTCTGGGCGATCTCGTTCTCGTGGTGCGGGAAGATGAGATCCATGCCGCCGCAGTGCACCTCGAAGCCGTGGCCGAGGTACTTGGAGCTCATGGCCGAGCACTCGATGTGCCAGCCCGGGCGGCCTCTGCCCCAGGGGCTCGGCCAGCCCCAGCCCTCTGGCGCGGCGCCCTTCCACAGGGCGAAGTCGAGTGGATCGCGCTTGTGCTCCGAGCGCTCGATGCGCGCGCCCACCTGGAGCTCGTCGATGTCGCGCTTGCTGAGCTTGCCGTAGGCGGGAAAGGACCGCACCGAGAAGTACACGTCCGTGGCGCCGCCCGGAAGCTCGACCGCGTAGCCGTTGCCGTTCGCGACGATGCGCTCGACCAGGGCGACGATCGGCTCGATGTGCTCGCTCACCTTGGGCTCGACGTCGGGCCGGACGCACCCCAGGGCCGCCATCTCCTGCTCGTAGAGAGCGGCCATGCGTGCGCTGAGCTGCATCGGGGGCTCGCCCGTGTCCTGGGCGCGCTTCAAGATCTTGTCGTCCACGTCCGTGATGTTGCGCACGTACGTCACGCGGGCCCCTTGCGCGCGCAGGTGCCGCACCAGGATGTCGGGCGCGAGCGCCGCTCGGGCGTGGCCCACGTGGCCCCGATCGTAGACCGTGGGCCCGCAGCAGTAGATGCGGACCTCGCCCGGCCGCTGCGGCACAAGAGGCAGGAGCCTCCCGGTCATGGTGTCGTGCAGTCTCAGGCGGATCTCGCTCATCGGGTAGGTGCTCCTCGGGCGCGCTCGCGTGCGAAGCCTGCCATGGGGCGGAGCGCCGGGCCAGCCCGCCGTGCCGGCCGATCCAGGCGCCAGCCCGGCCAAGTGGCGGCTCATCGCGACCGTGCTTATGCTTGTCCCCGGGCAGGCCGATGATCCCGATCCGCGACCAGCTTCCGACGCGGCGCGTGCCGGTCGTCACCTACGCGCTCATCGCCGCGAACGTGCTTGCCTTCATCTGGGAGGCGGCCCTGGTCGGCGTGGGCTACGAGCGGGTCGTGTTCGACTGGGGCCTGGTGCCGGCGCGCTTCCTGCAGAATCCGGTGATCGAGCTGCCCACCATCTTCACGAGCATGTTCATGCATTCGCCCGAGGGCTGGTGGCACCTGGGCGGCAACATGCTCTTCCTCTGGATCTTCGGCGACAACGTCGAGGACGTGCTCGGCCGCGGTCGCTACCTCGGCTTCTACCTGCTCTCGGGCATCGCCGCCGCGCTCGCGCAGATCGCCATCGGGCCGGGCTCGGTCGCGCCCATGGTCGGCGCCTCGGGCGCCATCGCCGGGGTGGTGGCGGCCTACGGCTCGCTCTACCCGCGCTCGCCCATCCTCGTCATAAACCCGATCCTGCCCCTGTGGCTCTTCATGGGGCCGCTGTTCACCCTGCCGGCCTGGGTCATCATCGGCGAGTTCTTCCTGATGAACCTGCTCTCCGGCGTCCAGTCGCTGGGCTACGCCGCCGCCGGCGGAGTGGCGTTCTTCGCCCACCTGGGCGGCTTCGTGGCCGGCCTCGTGCTCGTGCGGCTCATGCTGCCGCGCCCGCAGCGCGAGCACGATCCGTGGGCCGGCTGGCAGTCGCCGCCGCGCTTGCCCGGCCCGGAGGCGTCCTACGATCCGCGCTTCCCGCGGCACCCCGGCCGCTATCCCGGGCGCTCCGGACGGTGGTAGGACCTCAGCCTACCTGTAGTAGATCTTGCCGCTCTCGTCGCAGTCGTCGTCGGCCGGCTCCGTTTGGCCGGACCAATCGGTTTCATCCTTGGATTGCGGGCCTCAGCCCGCGCCATGCTACGCTTCCCCTATGGAGGGCTTCGAGCCATACCTGCTCGCCTGGCGGGAGCGATGGGCGCGACAGCAGGAGGCCGACGCCGAGCTCGGGCGCTGCGCCCGGGCCCTGGCCGTCGAGCTCGCCGCGCTGCTGCGCGATCGCTACGGCGCGCGGCGCGTGGTGCTTGCCGGCTCGCTGGCGCGGGGCGAATTCCGGCGCGGATCGGACATCGATCTCGCCGCCGCCGGGATCCCGCACGACCTTTTCTTCCGCGCCGGAGCCGAGCTGGAAGGGGTCGCGGGCGGCCTCTCGGTCGATCTCGTGCCGATCGAGTCGGCTACGCCCGCGTTCTTGGCGAGGCTCGCCGCGGAAGGGATTGTGCTCCATGACGCCGGAGGCGAGTAGGCCCGAGGAGCGCTTCGCGCGCCTGGCCGCCGCGATTCGCCGGGAGATCGAGCGGATCGGAGCGGTGGTGTTGGAGGCCGAACAGGCCCTCGTCGAGCTCGCGCAGCGGACGCCGCCGCTGCGCGAGCTGCGCGGCTGCGGTGACATCGTCCACGACTTCTACACGGGCGTCGAGCGGATCTTCCAGAAGATCGCCCCGGAGCTCAACGGCGGCTTGCCCGCCGGGGCGGCGTGGCACCGCGAGCTGCTCGAGAACATGACGCTCGATCTGCCGGGCATCCGGCCGCCGCTGCTTGCCCGCGACACGGCCCGGCAGCTCGACGAGTTCCTGCGCTTCCGCCACCTGTTCCGCAACGTCTACGGTTTCGAGCTGGAGTGGCCCAAGCTGCGCGGGCTGCTCGGGCGCATGGCGCCGGCGTGGCAGGCCGTCCAGGCCGACACCCAGCACTTGCTCGCCTTCCTCGACGCCGCGGCCTGCCCGCCCGCGTAGGCGGGCGCCGCCGCCGGACCGGCGTGGCGCCCCTCATTGTCGGTGGTCTCCAATCGGACGGAGGTCGGCACCGGAATGCACGGAAAACGGGCATTCATGGGGCGACCTGCCGGAGCTGCCACATGTGGCTGCCGCCCCGGTGCCACCCGGCCTTCACGGCCTCGAAACCGGGCCCACCCGCCGACAAACCGGCAACGTGACCCACCGGCAGTGAGGCTTCGGGACGGCTTTGGGGTCCCGACGCACGCCAAGCGCGCGTCACCCCCGTGCCAGCGGTCGCAGCACGAGGCCAGGTCAGAAACTCTGGATGCGCCGGACGACCGGTCAGCCGAAGTCCCGGTCGAAGTCCGCATGCGATCCGATCCAGAACCAGAAGACGGCGTCGCCCTCGCGCCGGCAGATCGCACGGTAGGCGAGGGTGATCCGAACCGACCAGTAGCCTTCGTACCCTCGGAGAGGCTTGAAGCGCAGGCCGGGGTGGGACGGGTCAGCGCAGAAGAGGGCGAACGCGCGCCGCGCCTGGGCCTTGGTCTCCTCGGGCAGGGCCTCGTAGCGGTGCCAGAACCGCGGGAGCGCGAAGGATCTCACAGCCGTGCCGGATCGAGCGGCTCGGCCAGGCCCGCGGCGATCCCCTGCTCCACTTCGACCATCTCCGCGCGTAGCTTCGCGCCGCGCGTGGGGTCGGCGAGCCGACGCTCCCAGCTCTCCTCGTCGGCCTTCTCGGCGAGGAAACGCGCAAACTCGAGCAGCGCCTGGGCCTTGTCCGGGGGCAGCACACCGGCGAGCCGGGCGGTCTCTTCGGCGACCTTCAGCACGTCAGGAACGTAGCCTGCACCGCCGCCTGGTGCAAGGCGGGCCGGACCTCGGCGAGGAGCCACTCCGGCGGGCATCCGGCGCCGGCACGCGGTCACGCTGCCAAACTGCCGGCCCACGCAGTGTCAGGGCGCGTCGGCGGAGCCGCTATCCCGGTCCGACTTGCACGATCCCGTCAATTCGATGGGCGATGGGCCGGCTATCCCGGTTAGAGTTGCGCGATCCGGGCAATTCGAGGTGGGATAGACTGCTAGTCGCCACGGTGGCGTGGCGTGAACCACTGCAAGCGCAGCTCCGGCCATGATCCACACCCCGATGAACGCCCAGGAGCTTCTCGTGACGGAGTACACGAAGGGGAAGAACATCCAGTCCCCGGAGCGCATCTTGCGCTTCGATCTCAGCGCGGGCTTCGCCCGCAACCCAACTCCGTCCGACCCGCTCCCGCTCCCGCTCCCGACTTCCGCACTTCGGGAGCGGGAGCGGGAGCGGGCGGACCTGTTGCCGTTGGGGCCGACGTGGGCTGTGGACGGGGATGCAATCCGGTTGCGTATGGCTGTGGGCAGCCATTCCAGGTGACGATTCTCGTCACGCATCCTCCGCTGCCGGACGACCTCGTGGTCACGATCGAAGCAAGGGGCCACTCTGAGACCTACGTAGTATCGGGGATTGGCGAGATGGTCGCCGAGGGAGACAATGACTACGTGGTGGGCGGGTGCCGGACGGTCGTCCCCGAGGACGGCGGGGCCAAGGACAGCGATCGGGTGGTCTGCACCTGGGCGGGACCTGACTGGGGACCAGACGCTACGACGACGGGCACCCTCGATGCCGATGCAAGCGACTTCTCCCCCGCCCACCTCGAGCTTGTCGCGCGTTGGACGGAGACGGAGGAGTTCTGCGGGAAGCCCGACTGCGAGCCGGACCACCGCGAGGTCGCGCTCGAACCACTATGACTCCATGCTCGTAGTAGCGACATGCCCGGCACTACTGCTGGCCGCCGCCCTCGGCTGCGGCTCGACAGCCCAGGACGCGCCGCCCGCCGGAGCGGCGGGCGGCGCGGGGAGGCCGGCGAGGATGCCGTCGGCGGGGGAGAGTTCCTGCGCGCCGTGCAGGATCTGGCAGTCTACCAGGACCGGCTCTACCTCGCATACGGTGGTGCGAACGAGGATCTCGGGGACGTGATCGCGATCGGTTTCCGCTACTTCGCCTCCGCGCAGGATCCCCAGGCCGTCAACGAGCTGGACAGCGACGAACAGCAGCTCGTGCGCTATCGCGCGCTCGGCGAGCGGCTGTTCATGGCGGGCGTGGATCCGATCGAGGAGGGCTTCGTGGGGAACGTCTACTTCCGCGCTCCTCAGTCGGGCTGGGTCAAAAGGCGGGCGCTCCAGCAGGGCGTTTGATGCCGGTTCTTGCCAGGCTCAAGGGTTGCCGGTGGCCATGGTAAGCCCCGGGCGGCCCGCCGCCGGCGCCAGCAGCTCGCAGGCGAGCCCCTGGTGCAGCTCGGCGCCGCGCACGAGCCCCACTCGGGCCGCGGCCTTCACGCCGGCGAAGCGGGCGACGACGGACAGCGGCACGGTGCCCGGTCCATCGAGCTCGATCTCGCCGGCGGCCACGTCCAGCGCCTCGAGGCACACGCGCTCTGCGCTCCAGCGCACCAGGGCGTGCATGGGCTGACCGGGCTCGAGGAGCGCGCTCGCCTGGCGCACGCGCAGCCAGCCGCGCGGCGCGGCCACGACGGCGCGGTAGCCTGCCGAAGCGGCGCACTCGGGCGCGTTCGCCGCGGTCAGGGTAGACCACGGCGCCAGGGTCTGCGGCGGCCGGCCCGGCCGCAGCAGCAAGGCGGGGTCGTCGGCCGTGGGCGGCTCGGCGCCCGAAGGCGTGCGCAGCACCGCGAGCTCGCCGTCCGGCCCGGCCGCGATCGCGTCGGGGTTGGCGGGGTAGTGGCTGCTCGTCGGCGGCGGCGGCAGCTCGAAGAGCCCGCGCAAGCCCGGCCCCTCGTGGGCGGCGAGCCGCAGCGCGCCCTCGCCGTCCACGACGAGCAGCGCGAGGTCGTCCCGGCCCACGGCCGCCGCGCTTGCCACGCTCCAGCCCGCGAGCGACGGGTCGAGGGGCAGCAGGCGCGCTGCCGTCCGCCGCTCGGGCCGAAGCCAGAGGAGCAGGGCCTCGCCCGCCAAGAGCAGGCCCGCCGCGGCACCCGGCTCGCTGCCGAGCACCGGCAACGGCACGGCCTCCGCGCCCAGCGCGTCGTCCAGCGTCGTGCCGCCCGTCCCGCGCGAGGCCCGCAGCCAGTCGCGCAAGCGGTAGCCGGCGCGCTCGACCGGGGCCGCCACGTCGAAGGGCGGCACGAACCACGCGTCAACGGGCGCGCCGAGCGCGGCCGCGCTCAGCACCATCTCTCCCGCGGGATTCTCGACGAGCTCGGTCGCGCTACCGTGCTGCAGCGCCCGCAGCCGGGAGGCGTCGCCTCCGTGGATGGGATTGCGAGGCTCGCCGTAGCACTCCTGCAAGAGCTGTCCGGCTCTGCCGGGGCGCCGATCGAGCCGGCGCGCGCCGAGGCCGAGCGTTTCGCTCGGGTCCTCGTCTTGCTGCCGCGCGGCGGGGAGCTCGGGCGCGGTCGAGATCTGCGCCGGCCCCGTGGCCTGGCAGGCAAGCTCCGGCTGCGGCACTGCCCCGGGCCGCAGCACCTGCGGAGCAGAGCGCTCGGGGCCAGCAGGCGGCGCGGGCGGACGGGCCTCCCAGCCGAGGCGCAGCAGCGCACCGAGGGAACAGCCCACCTCGCCACACGCGCCCGGGCGGATCCCGGGCCGGCCGGCACCGGGCGGGGCCTCGACCTCGACCCAGCTCCGGCCCCGATCCGTCGACTGCCAGGCGCGGCCGAGGGCGTCCAGGCCGAACGCCAAGGCGCCGGCGCGGCCCAGGTGAGCGACGGGCAGCGCGGCACGGACGACGGTGCCGTCGCTGCGGATGCACACGCTGGCGTCGTCCGACCACCCGCACAGCTCGCCGCTCGGGCCGGCGGCCCAGTCCCGATCGACGAGCCGGCCCGAGCGGCTCGCGGGGAAGAGCGCGCCGATCTCGGCGGCGGTTTCGGCCGGCAGCGCGCGCAGCTTGCCCGTCCGAGCGTCGAGCAGGGCAGCCCCCTGCTCATCGGCGACGACGCCGGCCGCGTCGCCGTCGCCCAGCGGGATCCAACGGCGCACAGAGCGCGGCTGGCCCGCGTCGGCGGCGATGGATGGCCAGCCGCCGTGCTCGCGCCAATCGCCGTCCGCCTCGCGGATGCACACCGGGTCGGCGCCCGGCGGCTCTGCGGACGGCGTGCAACGGCCCTCGTAGGCCAGCGCGCCGGCATCGCCGAGCACGAAGCTGCCACCTGGCCCAAGCTGCCGATCGAGGCGGGGCTCGGCGCCGGCGCCGCCGGTGAGCACGGCGGCCTTCCCGCCCGGCAGCCGGCAGGCGAACAGGAAGTCGCTGCCCTGTCGCAGGCCCTCGCACTGCGCCGCGTCGGGCAGCAGGCTGCGGCTGGCGGACACGATGGCGCCCGAGCGCAGATCGATGCGCATGACGGTTCCGCGCGTCACCACCGCCGCCGTCCGTCCGTCCAGGGGGACGCCGGCGAGCACGGCCTGCTCCCGCGGCGGGTGCGGCTCGCGCCAGCGCGGATCGGCGGCCGGCCCGGCGGCCGGCGCATCGGGCAGCCGATCGAGCTGAGACAGCGAGCCGTCCGGCTCGAGACGGTAGGCCGGACCGGCGCGCGTCGCGAGCCACACCGCGTCCTCGCGTTGCGCCGTGCCGGCCGGCGCCGAAGCCAGACGCGAGGTCACGTCGGCCCAACGCTTGCCGCCGTCGGTGGACGCGAGCGCGACGCCGCCCTCGAGCAGGGCGAGCGCGCGGCCGTCGGGCAACGCCGCCGCGTCGAGCAGGCCCGGAGGGCGGAGCGGTTGCGCGGCGCCCGTGCGCGGCACGAAGGCCCAGCGCTGCCCCGTGCTCTCGCGCGCGAGGGCAAAGGAGGGCGCGAACGCGATGGCGGAGATGGGCGCCAGGGTCGCGTGCCGCGGCTCCAGATCCGCGAGAAACGCGGGCGCGAAGTAGATCGCGTCGCGGCTCCAGAACAGGAAGCCGCCGCCCAGGCTGGCCGGCACCCTGGCGCCGCCCTCGAGCCGCGGCGCGCCCATCGCCGCCGCCACGAGACGGCCACTCTCCTCGCTGCGCACGCGCAGGCCGTCCACGAGCCAGCCGCCGTCCTCGCCCGGCCGTGCCGGCGCGAGCGACACGAGCCCGCCCCGTCCCGCGCCGTCGGCCACGGCGTAGGGCGGCAGCGACGGCTCCGGCGACGCCACGGACCGTGGCGCCGGAGCTGGCGCAGGCGGCCCCTGCCGGGGGCAGGGCGGCTCGGGCCTCAGGCAGCCGCCGAGCAGGCACAGGGCGGCAGCAGCGACGGTACCAACTCGTGGACTTGCGGCCATGGCCTCACAGACCTAGCAGGCGGCCACGACCGCCGCCAGTGCGTGCACCGTGGCCCCAGACGACTACAATGTCTCCCGCCCGATGTTGGCTTCGTCGCCATCCTTGCGACCGCCTCACCGCGGCGGCCACGAGCGCCGCCACGGCGGCGGCTTGCTGCGCGCCGGCGCGACGGCAGTTGCCTTGCTGCTCGGCCTGCCGGGCTGCGCCGGCACGAGCTTCGACGGCCGGACCTACCGCGGCGACGGCTTTGCCTTTCGGATCGCCGCGCTGCCGCCGCCCTGGCGGCCGATCGAGCCCGGCGACGCGCCCCTCGCCTTCCGCGACGACGAGCACGACGCCACGGTGTTGGTCAGCGCCCGCTGCGGCCGCGACGGGGACGACGTTCCGCTCGGGGCGCTGACCCAGCACTTGTTCCTGCAGTTCACCGAGCGACAGATCGTGCTCCAGGAGGTCGTGCCCTTCGACCGTCGCGAAGCCATGCACACCCGCCTTGGGGCCAGGCTCGACGGCGTGGCCAAGCACTACGACGCCTGGGTCCTGAAGAAGGACGGCTGCGTCTACGACCTCGTCTACCTCGCCCCGGCGGCGAGCTTCCCGCCCGGGCTGCCGGCCTTCCTCGCTCTGGTCAAGAGCTTCGCCACGGTGCCGAGCGATGCCGACTAGCCCGCTCCTCTCCAGCCCGGGCGGCCGGGAAGCCGCCGCGGCGGGCAGGCCGCCGCCGAGCGGCGGCGGCGAGCTGGAGCCACCCTCCAGCGGCCCCCCTAGCACGCTGCGGCGCTTCGTCCGGCCGCGTGAGCCCGGGCTGGTCGAAACCTACGCCGGCCGCTTGCGCGCCCTGGTCGGCCACCACGGCCAGGTCGCCAAGCTGCTCGCCGGGGCGCTGCGTGCCACCTTCCGCCGTCCGTTCGAGCTCCGTGAGACAATCCGCCAGATGGAGATCCTGGGCGCCCGGTCGCTCGGCATTGCCTCGGTGGTTGCCGTCTTCACCGGCCTCGTCATGGCCGTGCAGTTCGCCTACGGCCTGCAGAAGTTCGGCGGCATCGAGTATACCGGCCGCATCATCGGCCTGTCCTTCGCCCGCGAGCTCGCCCCGTCGCTCACGTCCCTGGTCGTGGGCGGCCGGATCGGGGCCGGCATCACTGCGGAGCTGGGCTCCATGGCCGTCACCGAGCAGATCGACGCCATCGCCGCTCTGGGCGCCGATCCGGTCAAGAAGCTCGTCGTGCCCCGGCTCTACGCCAGCATCTTGGTGATGCCGGTGCTTGCCGCCTTCGCGCTCGTGCTCGGCTTCGCCGGCGCCATGCTGATCACCGCGGCCGAGTTCGGCCTCTCCTGGCAGTTCTTCCTCAACACCGCGCTCGAGTCGGTTCGCTTCGCCGACTTCCTGAGCGGCATGGTCAAGACCCCGTTCTTCGGCGCCATCATCGCGCTGGTCGGCTGCCACTTCGGCATGACTACGCGAGGCGGCACCGAGGGCGTAGGCAGCTCGACCACGCGCTCCGTGGTTACGATTTCCATCGCCATCCTGATCTCGGACTTCGTCCTGACCAAGATCACGATGCTCCTGTGGCCGAGCGGCGCATGAGAGGGTCGGCGCGGCGTCGGGGTGCAGTCGTACCCGTTCACGGCATTTCCGCGCCAGCAAGGACGGCTCGCCGAGTCGGCCGCGATCGCGGCTTACGTCCTCGGCC
>JACQWT010000255.1 GCA_016209145.1 Deltaproteobacteria bacterium
GTTCCACCCTTGGGCTGCGGGCGCAGCCCGCGCTATGCTGAGGTGGATGCTCCCGGCAGAGAAGATCCACGTTCCCGCCGACTACATCGAGGTCACGCCAGGAGTGTGCGGCGGGAAGGCGCACGTTCGCGGAACCCGGCTCAAGGTATCCGAGATCGCCAGACGCCACGTCTACGACGGGCAGAGCGCGGACGAGATCGTCGAGGCGCTGCCGCAGCTTTCGCTGGCCCAGGTGTACGCCGCGCTCGCCTACTACCACGCCCGCCGGGAGGAGACCGAAGCCGAACTGCGGGACGAGGACGAACTCGTCGTGACGTTGGCCCGCCGCTACGCCCCTCACCTGGTGCCGGAGTGATCCCGCTCTACGCCGACGCCGCCCGTCGGCCGGCGCCACGGTGAGTCCCCGCCCGCGCGTTGTCCCTCAGGAATCTCGATCCACAGCCCCTCAAACTACGTGCGTGCGCTCAGCAGAGCCAGCGCCTCCCGCGCTTCTGGTCCCACTTCTCACGCCGCTACGAGGCCAGGCTTGAAGCCGCATGAGTCGACATCCGGGAGTGGTCCACGCCCTCTTCGTCTGCCTCTTGTCCGGCGTCAACTACTCTTGCCGGTCGACACCAGGAGTACGCCTACCACGCCGACCGCGCGACCGACGGGTTCGGGTGAGCTCGGGCAGCTCGCGTGGCCGACGGTGTTGATGGGGAGCTGGGGCGGTCAGTCCCCCGGGCCGGCCGCGGGCGCCGGCGAGTGCGTGCTCGGTCGGCGCCGCCGCCGGCGCGGGAGCGCTTGACGGAGACCGGAGCGGTGCGCCATCACAGCCGCGCCCCGGCTACGGCGTGAGCACGCCCCCGTCGCCGAAGACCTGGCCCTTGTCCCGGCCACCCCAGACGACCATCTGCTTGCCCACCGACACCGCGCTGTGGCCCCAGCGCGGCAGGAGCGTGGTGGCGGGCGTTGCCGCCGTCCACGTCTTGGCCGCCTGGTATACTCCGCCGCTGGCGAGCGGTCCGTCTGCGCCAACGCCACCCCAGACGACCATGGCCTGGGCGGAGTCGAGGCAGACCGCGGTGTGACCGCTTCGGGCCTCGGGGGGCGTGCCCCCCATCGGCACCCACTGGTTGCCGTCAAGCAGCTCGGCACCCGTGGCGAGCACGCTGCCCTGGGCGTCACGGCCGCCCCACACCACCATGGTCCACCCTACCTTCAGGGCGCAGACGGCCGCCGCATGGCCCGCCCGCCCCGACGGCTGCCCGTCAGTCGGGAGAGCCTTCCACGCCAGCATCTCCTGGGCGTATGCCCTGCCGCCAGGCTCGGCCGGCGCCTGCGGCGATGGCAGGTAGGCGTCCTCGACCTGGCCGGGCACGTCGCCGATCCCGCCGTACAGCAGGATCCCCAGGGACCCATCGAGGCCCAACACCGCGGTGTGCTGCTCGCGCGCCGCCTTGGCCGGGACGGTCGGAAACCAGGTGTCGGAGGCCAAGAAGTAGGCGCCGCCGCTCGCGAGCTGGTTGCTCCCGTCAAAGCCCCCAAGCACGACCATCGCCTTCCCATGCCATGTGGCCGTGTGGTGGATGCGCGCGCTGGGCGCGCCCTTGGTGGACACCTTGGTCCACTCGTTCGTGGCCGGGTCGAAGATGCCGCCGGAGTCGAGGAGCTCCGGCCCGTTCCTCCCGCCCCACACGATCATCTTCTCGCCCGTCCACACGGCCGTCGCGTCTACCCGAGCCGACGGCGCCTCGAACAGGCTCGTCGCGGTCCACTTCGACGTGGCGGAGTCGTACATTCCTCCGCTGTTCGTCGCCGGCGCATCGTCGTCCGGCCCCACCGCGCCGCCCCAGACGACCATCTGCTTGCCCGTCCACACGGCCACGTGGCCCCAGCGCGCCGTCGGCGTACCCTCCCCCGAGACCGCCTCCCAGCCGGCGCACTCGCCGCTCTTGCACGCGCTGGCGCAGCCGTGGCCGCACGCCCCGCAGTGCACGCTCGACCCTTGCATGGCGACGCAGCCGTCGGGAGCACACCATGTCTCCGCCGCGTCCGGGCAGACGCAGGCGCCCAGCGAGCAGAGCGTGCCGGGCTTCGTGCCGTCGCAGTGCGCCTTGACGCTGCACTCGACGCAATTCCCCGTCGGGACGCTACAGATCGGCTTGGCTGCGGCGCAGTCGTCGTTGGCCAGGCACTCGACGCACCGGCCCTGGCCGTCGCAGCGCTGGCCGCCCTCATCCTGGCACTGCGTGCCCGCGGGCGAAAACAGGTCCTTGCAGTTCCCCGCCTGGCAGGCGCGCTGGCGGCAACTGGTGTCCTCTCCGGGGCAATCGCCCGGCACCGTGCACGCCGCGCTGGCGCCCGCCGCGCCAGCCCCGCCGCTCGACGCGCCCGCTCCTACCCCGCCCCCGCCCGGAGCAGGGCCGTCGACGTTGGCCGTGGCCCCACATCCCAGCCCGATGGCAACCCAGATCCAGGGCAAGTCCGCAACGCTCCTCGTCATCGTCGTATTACCTCGTTCCCGAAACCACCACGACTGCGCGAGCAGCCAACCGACACCGTGATTATGCCTCCATGTGCGCCAGCCGTCCAGCGCCACCAGCTTGCCCATCGCCTCCGCATGCGCCGCGTCACGACAACTCCGGCAAACTCAGGGCTCGCGGGCCCGCAGGCTCGCGCAGTCCAACACCACCGTGGCCTGGTAGCCTGCGCCGGACCCCTCTGGCGGCGGCAACGCCATCTCCCGCCCGCAGTTGAGGTCCGTGTAGTCCTGGTGCAAGATCGCCCCGAGGCCACGCCGCAGCGCAGCGTCGTAGGACGGCCACTCCACAACACCGATGCACGACGTGGTTCGGCAGTCCACGCCGACCACCCGATATCCGCCCCTTGGGGCCCCGGCCTCCATGTGCCGCCGGGCCAAGGGCGTTGCACGCGCCACCCACGCCGGATCAACCGGCTCCCGCTTGTGCCTGTCGATGCGCTCCTTGTGCCTGGCGAAGGCCGCACGATCGTCAGCCTCATCGCTCCTCGTCGCGCCGTTGCGCTCGCCTGGCCCGGCGCCACCTCTCCCGCCATGGCGCAGCCAGCGCCCGGGGCCGGCGGTGGCCGTGAAGCCGGGCCCACCCTGCCCCAGCTTCTCGCCATGAGACTCGCACCACGAGTACGCCACGGCCGACGCCAGGCCGGCGAGGCAGCCAAGGACGACCGTGACCGCTCGCCCCCTACGGCCGCTCGTCCGCCGTTCGCCCCCAGCGCCGCACTGCGCCGCCGCCACTAGAGCGTGTCGGGCTTCCACCCGAGGACGCGGACGTTCCAGCTACTGTTGCTCGACACGGCAATGATGTGCGCGTAGCCGAAGTTGGTCGCGTAGGTGCCCTGCCAGTAGGTGAAGGCCGGTTGGAGGATGTACCTGCCGGTGTTGCCCGGAGTGCCGGAGTCCGTGTCGTCGCTGCTACCACAGCCTCCACTGGTGCCGCTTGTGCTGCCACTGCACAGGGACGCCACGGCCCAGCCAGACGTGTCGTTGTCGTAGACGTAGATGTTGGCGTGGGTCGCGTTTTCCTTGAGGAAGACGCCGCCCTCGTCCAGAAACGGACAGAATACCTGCTGATTGTTGGAGTCGTTGGTGATGGTGATGTACCAGCCCTCGCTTTGGGTGCTGACGCTCCCCACCAGGTGGCAGTCATGGGCGCTGATGCGCCGCGAGGCCGCCGAGCCGACGGATGCGGTCGCCACTATGAATGCGGCGAGCGCCGAACCGATGAAGGTGCCTACGTGCCTGAGATTCATGTGAGCTCCTCTGGTTGTGGGCCGTTCCGAGCTTCGCCGTGGCGGGTCTACCGCCGCGGCAGGGGTTGCGCCGGATCCGCGGGCCGGCAAGAGGATGCCACAGCGGCTCGCGACGCAGGCGCGCGAAAAAGGCTAGTTTGTGGCTAGGCGCGAAGAAGCGGCGACGGCTACTGCGGCCGGCCGAGGACCTTGCGCTTGATGGCGGCAACGAGCGCACGCACGGTGGGCACCCGCTGGCTGCGCAGCAGCTTGCTCGTGTGCCACTTGACCGTGGCCTCCGACACGCCGAGCAGCTCGGGCATCTGCTTGCGCGGCACGCCGCCGAGGGCGCACAAGGCGATGCTCTCCTGCTGCGGCGGCAGGCCCAGCCCATGCACGTACCGAGCAGCGGCGGGGGTGCCGGCCGAAGGTTCCAGGAGGAGCGCCTCGCCGGTCGCGGGCGGGGTCGGGCTGCCAGGCGGGGCGGCCGAGTCTGCGGCATCGAGGCCGACCGCGCGGCGAGCGAAGCTCTCCAGCGTCTGGAGCAGGCCCGCGACGATGCCTTCATCCTTGCTCAAGTAGAAGGCGCGTAGCGCCGTAGCCCGGTTGATGAACGCGGCGTCGCGGTACCCGGTCAGGATGAGCGCGGGCAGCTCGGGCGAGCGCGCGCGCAGCCGCTCCAGGAAATCGAGCCCGCTCCCGTCCGGGAGCTCGATGTCGATGATGGCCGCCGCGAGCTGGTCCACCGCAGCGAGCCATGGCTCGGCCTCGGCCATCGAGTGTGCGACCGCGACCGGAGCCACAGAAGCAAGCCGCCGCGCGATCCAGCGGGCCACCAGGATGTTGTCCTCCAAGATCAAGAGCCGTCGCGCGGCCTGACCGCCTTCCCCACCTGTCTGCTGCTCGCTCATGCTCGTGACCCGGCGTCGCCACAACATCGTAGCGCGCTGTGAACGAGATGCCCGTCCGCCGGCTGCGGCTGCGGCTGCGGCCTGCGGCGTGCTCTCCCCGCGGGCCCTACCGGGGGACGCGGAACGCCGCCTCTTCGGACGTACCAACCGACCCACCACCCGCGTGTCCCGTCCGTAGCGATCCGTACAGCGGACCTGTCGGACGGGACACTAGAGCGCCGCGATCACCTGCACCGGCTCGATCACGAGTACGACCAGCGCCGCGCAGGCCACGAGCACCGCTCGGCCGAGCCTCGGGCGCTTCATGGCAAACACGGGCGAGCTGGCGAGCAGAGCCGCGCTCGCGACGAGAGCCGCGGTCAGGCCGAGCGCTGCCCCACCACCCGCGCCAAGACGCAGGCGGCGAGCGCCACGACCGCGCCGATGGCCGCCAGGCCGCGGCGCAGCGCCCAGGTGCTCCGGTCCGAGAGGAAAGGCTCCGACTCGGCTGCCGACTCGGTGCCCTGTGCTTGGTGCCAATCGCTGTTCATGACTGCTTCTCCGCTCGTGCCAGGCGCGCTGGCGCCTGCTGCGGGGTGCCCGGGTTTGCAAGGCGCGCGCCAAGTGCGCCCGGTGCCAGCCATCCACGCGGAAACACTAGCTTGCGTGCCGTGGCCGTCGGGCGAGGGAGCGTCCGGACCGTGTGTCGCTCCTGCACATGTTCAGGCGAGGTGGATGCGGACTGAACACTGGCGTTGAAGGCGGCGGCCACGGCTGCCACGACGGTCGCGACGGCGTGGCGCTGCTCGGCCCCGCCCGCGTCCGCGCCGCACGAGCGCCGGGCGCGCGGCTACTCCTGGCCGGCGCAGGCGCGCGCGCCTGCGGCCAGGACGGCTGGGCCTTCGCCGCCGGGCTTGCTCGCCTCCTCGAACGGCACCTCGGAGGTCGTGAGCGGGCGGCGGCCGGTCAAGAGCAGCCACCACTTGATCGCGGAGTCGGCGAGGATGATCACGGCCAGGCCGGCCATGAGCAGCACGAGCACGGCGTCGAAGTGGTGCGTGAGCGCCTTGTCCGGCTCGGCGGCGGCGAGCCGCCAGAAGCGCCCCACGAGCTGGTACGAGGCCGTGAGCGTCATCACCGCCATGAAGCAAAGCGGGACGAAGGTCACGGGCGCGTAGCGGACCTTGCGCATCTTGATGAGCACCGTGGTTCCGACGGCGAGGGCGAGCGCGGCGAGAAGCTGGTTGGCGACCCCGAACATCGGCCAGATGGTCGAGATGCTGCCCGAGGAGATGAGCAGGCCCCAGGCCGCGACCACGAAGAAGCTCGTGGCGAGCGTGCCCGGCAGCCAGCCGTGCCGCCCGAGCGGCCGGTAGATCTTCCCGGCCATCTCCTGGACGAGGAACCGCGCCACGCGCGTGCCCGTGTCCACCGTCGTCAGGATGAACAGGGCTTCGAACATCAGGGCGAAGTTGTACCAGTAGGCCATCAGGTGCTTCATGCCGGGCAGCGCCGCGAACACCGACGCCATGCCGACGGCGAGCGAGACGGCGCCGCCGGGACGGCCGGCCACGTTGGTGCCGACCAGGCGGGAGAGCTCCTCGATCCGCTCCGGCGCGAAGCCCAGGCCCGTGAGCGCGTCGGCGCCGAGCGTGGAGTTGATGGCGAAGTAGTCGCCCGGCACGAGCACGCTGGCCGCAACCAGGGCCATGATCGACACGAAGCCCTCGACCAGCATGGCGCCGAAGCCGATGGCCCGGCACTCGCTCTCGCGGCTCACCATCTTGGGCGTCGTCCCCGAGCCCACAAGCGAGTGGAAGCCCGAAACCGCGCCGCAGGCGATGGTGATGAACATGAAGGGGAAGAGCGTGCCCGGGATGACCGGTCCCTGGCCGGCGGCGAAGCGCGTCACGGCCGGCATCCGCAGCTCCGGCGCCAGCACGATGATGCCGACGGCCAACAGCAGGATGGTGCCGATCTTCATGTAGGTGCTGAGGTAATCGCGCGGGCACAAGAGCAGCCACACCGGCAGCACCGAGGCCGTGAACCCGTAGATCGCCATGGCCCACACGAGGGAGCCGCGCGAGAGCACGAAGTAGGGCTCGAGCCGAGAGCCCACGATCTCGTGCCCGAGCAGCACGGCCGCCACGAGCAGCGTCACGCCGATCGCCGTCGTCTCGACGACCTTGCCGTAGCGGATCTTGTACAGGTAGAGCCCCATCAGCAGCGCAATGGGGATGGTGCAGGCAATGGTGAAGGTGCCCCAGGGGCTATGCGCCAGCGCGTTGACGACCGCGAGGCCCAGGCCGGCCAGAGCCACGACGATGATGAACAGAATGGCAAATGAGGCGGCCAGGCCCGCCACCGGCCCAATCTCCGCGCGGGCGATCTCGGCCAGCGAGCAGCCGTTGCGCCGCACCGAGGCGACGAGCACCACGAAGTCGTGCACGGCCCCCGCAAACACCGCGCCGACCAAGATCCAAAGGGCGCCCGGCAGGTAGCCGAACTGCGCGGCGAGCACCGGCCCGATGAGCGGGCCGGCGCCGGCGATGGCGGCGAAGTGGTGCCCGAAGAGCACCCACTTGTTCGTGGCGTGGAAGTCCCGCCCGTCGGCCAGGCGCACCGCGGGCGTGCGCCGGCGGTCGTCGAGCGCGAAGACCTTGGCCGCCAGGAAGGCCGAGTAGAAGCGGTAGGCACAGAGGTAGGTGCAAGCCGCGGCCACGACCAGCCACAGGGCGTTGATGCGCTCGCCCGGCCGTACGAGACGCGTGATGACGCCGTACGCGAGCGCTCCTGCCGCGGCGATGACGACCCAGACGAGGTTCTTGGCGCCGCGCACGACGAGCTACGACTCCGAGCCCCTGGGCTCGCGCGCATCGCGCCAGCCGACCCAGTAGGGGCCGGCCGGCCCGTGCTCGCGCTTCCAGATGGGCACGCGCTCCTTCAACCGATCGATGAGCAGCCGCGCCGCGCGGAAGGCGTCGTCGCGGTGCGGGGCGCTGCAAGCGCAGGCGACGATCTGCTCCCCCACCGCGAGCGTGCCGATGCGATGGATGGCCGCGACGCGCGCGGCCGGGATCTCCTGCTCGATCTCGTTCGCGAGGGCGGCGAGCTCCGACTCGGCCATCGCGCGGTAGGCGTGGTACTCGATGCGCGCGACGCTCTGTCCCGCGCTCTCGGCGCGCACGGTGCCGACGAAGCTCACGACCGCGCCGGCGCCCGGGTGGACCACGGCGGCGATGGCCTCCTCGATCCGGACGGGGCTCTCGCGGATGGCGGTAAGGCTCATCCTCGATCTCCGTCCGGCTTGCGGCGGAAGTGCCCCGAGCGGCCGCCGCTCTTCTCCAGCAGCACGACGCGCTCGATGCTCATGGCTCGGTCCGCGCTCTTGAGCATGTCGTAGACGGTCAGGGCCGCAACGCTGGCCGCGACCATGGCCTCCATCTCGACGCCCGTGCGGTCCACGGCCTCGGCCAGCGTCTCGATCCGCACCAGGCCCGCGGCTGCGTCCACGTCGAGCTCGACCGCCACGCGGCTCAGCGCCACGGGATGGCACAAAGGAATGAGCTCGGAGCAGCGCTTGGCGGCCATGATGCCCGCGACCCGGGCCGCGGCGAGCACGTCGCCCTTGGGGCTCTGCCGATCGGCGATGAGGCGCGCCGCCGCCGGCAGGAGCCTGACCACGGCCGCAGCACGGGCGCGGCGCAGGGTGGGCGGCTTGCCGGCCACGCCGACCATGCGCGCCTGGCCAGCCTCGGAGACATGGGTCAGCCTCGGTCTTGCCACGGCCTAGCCTCCTGCCACCGGCGGGATGAGCGCCACTTCGTCGCCGGCCACGACGGGCTGCTCGGGGCGGGCGTAGCGGCCGTTCACGGCCAACCGGACCCACTGCCGGCAGCGCCCGAGCTGCGGGTAGCGCGCGCACAGGGCGGCCATGAGCCCCTGGGCAGTACATGGCCCATCCAGAGGCCAGCGCAACTGCGCGACGCCGAGCAGGTCGGCGGCGGCGGCGAAGGCCAGGATCGTGACGGCGGGCTCTTGGGGGTCGGCAGCGCGCCCGAGATGTGCCATAGAGGTCCGCAGCCTACCTCGGTTCTGGGCCTTCGGGGATGCCAGAACGCCGTCTCTGGCGTAGGCTTGTGCGGACATGGCAGGGGATAGCCCACTTCCAGTCGGCGCCGTCTTGACGGGCCGCTACCAGATCCGCCGCGAGCTCGGCCGCGGGGGCATGGGGTTCGTCTACCTGTGCCGCGATCTCGTGCTCGACGAGCGCGTGGCGCTGAAGATCATGCCGCGCGGCACCCGGCGCTCCGGCTCGCAGAGCGGCGCGGGCGAGAACCGCCGCCCGCGCCGGGCGCGGCACGACGACGCCTGGTTCTTCTTCGAGGAGGCGCGGGCGCTGGCGGGCCTGTGCCACCCCACCATCGTCCGGGCGCGCGACTACGGCGTGCTCGATGACGGCGCGCCGTTCATCGTCATGGACGTCGTGCCCGGCCGCTCGCTGCACGAGCTCATCTACCGGGCGCGCACCGACGGCCTGCTGCCCTGGCCGGTGGTCTGGCAGACCATCGATCAGGTGCTGGGAGGCCTCGGGCACGCGCACGCCCGCGGCGTCATCCACGGCGATCTCAAGCCGTCCAACGTGCTGCTCGACATGCCCACGCCGGACGTCGAGCCGCGCGCCCACATCCTTGATCTCGGCCTGGCGTGGCTGATGCGCGATCTCGTCGACCACCGCCTGGACGGCACGCGCGAGGTGGCGCCCACGGTGCGCTACGGCGCGGGGACGCCCGGCTGGATGGCGCCCGAGCAGATCCGCATGGAGACGCCGCTCATCGGGCCGGCCACCGACCTGTATGCCCTGGGCTGCATCATCTTCACGTTGCTCTCGGGCGACGAGCCGTACCAGGGATCGAGCAAGGAGTTGCTCGAGCGGCACAAGAGCGCGCCCATCCCGGCGCTCGTCCCGCCGGCTGCGGTCCCGGCCGCCACCGCCGACATCGTCCGGCGCATGATGGCCAAGCACCCCTCGGAGCGCTACATGTTCGCGGGCGAGGTGCGCCGCGAGTGGCGCCGCCTGGCACCGGCCGGCCAGAGCGGCGCGCTTCCGGGCGGGAGCGAGGACGAGCTCGGGACGAGCTCGAACCCCGGGCCGCCCAGCGAGACGACGCTGCAGGGCGAGGAGCCCTTCGAGGTCGCCACGACCGCCGTGGCCACGCCGGGGCTGCTCGGGCTGCGGCCCAGCCCCATGGTGGCGCGCTTCCCGGAGCGGAGCGAGCTGATGGGGCTGGCGCGGGAGGTGAGCGAGAGCGCGCCGGCGGTCCAGCGCCTGGTCGTGCTCGCGGGGCCGGCCGGCGTGGGCAAGAGCCGCCTGGCGGAGTGGCTCTGCGAGGAGGCGCACGAGCAGGCGCTGCTCCTGCCGCTGCGGGCCCGCTACCGCAAGATCGCCGCGCCCCTGGACGGCGTCGTGGGCGCGCTGGTGCAGCACTACCGCATCGAGAAGAGCAGCCGCAGCGCCATCGAGCAGCTCTTGCTGAGCTCCTGGCAGGTCGATCCGGGCGACCAAGAGGAGCTTTCCTGGGTGGCCGGCGCCGCGGCCTGGCTGTGCCGCGGCGAGCCCCACCCGGAGGAAATGGGCCCCACGGGCAAGCGCGTGGTGATCGATCGCGAAGAGATCCGCATGCAGGTCATCCTGCATACCCTGCAGCGCACGGCCGCGGGCCATGGGCTTCTTCTTTGGCTCGACGATCTGCATCGCGCTCCGCCGGCGACTTTCCGGCGGCTCGCACGGATCCGGCGCGATCTGACCGCGGTTCCCATGCTGCTCGTCGGCACGATGCGCTCCGAGGACGTGGCCAGCGACGCCACGGCGCGCGCGCGCGTCGAGCTGCTGCTCGAAGACATGCGCGGCACGCGCATGGAGCTCGAGCCGCTGAGCTTGCAAGAGACGCGCCAGCTCTTGCGCGAGACGCTGCCCCTGGACGACGAAACCGCGGAGGCCACGGCCAGCCGCGCCAAAGGCAACCCCTTGTTCGCCTTGCAGCTCCTGCACGCCTGGGCGATGCGCGGCGAGCTGGTGCTGGACAAGGGCGGCCTGTACCGCGTCGCGGCGAGCGCGCTGCAAGCGCCGGCCGCGACCACGGCCGATCTCTGGGAGGAACGGCTGCGCGCCTTGCCGCCGGAGCTGCGGCCCGCGGCCATGGCGGCCTCGGCCCTGGGCGGCGACATCCGCCTCGACGTGCTGCGCGTGCTGCTCACCAGCCTGGACCTGCCCGCCGACCGCGCCATCACCGCCATGAGCCGGGCGCAGCTCCTGCTTCTCGCCGGCAGCGATCGACTGCGCTGGACGCACGCACTGCTCCAGGAGCACCTGCTCGCGGGCCTATTCGATCTCAGCGATCGCCGGCGCGTGTTCCGGGCCGCGGCCGACGCCCTTGCCCACCACCCCGCCGCCGGCAGCGGCCGCATCGTACGCCACCGCGTGACCAACCTGGAGCGGGCCGGCGAGTTCGAGCTGGCCGGCACGGTGCTGCACGACCACGTGGAGCGGGCCTGGGGCCAGGCGCGCGACCCGAGCCGCACCCTGCTCGACCTGGAGCTGCTCGACGGCAAGCTCCCGGGCCTGGGCCTGGCGCGCCATCTACGTTGGCGCGGTGAGGCGCTGCGCTACGCCGGCCGGATCGAGGAGGCGCGCAGCGCGGCCGAGCAGGCCCGCCTCAGCTTCCACGAGGCCGCGGACTACGAGAGCGAGGCGCACTGCCTGCGCCTACTCGGCCACATCTCCTCGGACCTCGGTGCCTCGGCGCAGGGCCGCCGCCAGGCCACGCAAGCGCTCTCGATCTTCCAGAGCCTGGGCCACGGCCTGGGCCAGGCCCAATGCGAGGTTCTGCTCGGCGAGATCGACTACCTGCTGGGCGACCACGCGCGCGCGCTGGAGAGCCTCGGACAGGCGGCGGCGCGCTGCGCGGCCGTGGGCGACGTGCTCGGCCACGGCCAGTGCCTCATCCTGCAGGGCTTCGTGGCGCAGGCCGGCGGCGCGCCCGGCCGGGCGCGCGAGCTGCACGAGCTCGCGCGGGGGGACATGGAGCGCATCGGCTACCGGCTGGGCGTGGCGCAGTGCGATCTGGCCCTCGCCCACGGCGAGCACCAGACCAGCGACTTCGTCAAAGCCCACGAGCGAGCGGCGGCAACGCTCAAGAGCTTTCACCTGGTCGAGAACCCACGCGGGGAGGCCGGCGCCGAGAGGCTGCTCGCCATGATCGCGTTGGACGGCGGCCATCCCAACACCGCCGAGGTCCATGCCCGCGCCGCCGGCGTGCTCTACGCCCGGCTGACCGATCCCTGGGGCCAGGCCGAGACGCTGCTGCTCCTGGCGCAGGTGGCCCTGTACCGCGGCGACACCGCCGCCGCGCTGCGACGCCATCGCCGTGGCCGAGGCCGAGCCCCGGCAGCACCGGCACCTGACGCTCGCCTGGCTGGCCTATGCCGAGGGCCGCGCCGCGGACGCGGCGCGCGAGATCGAGCTGGCGCGCCGCGTCTTCGCCGACGCCGTGCACATGGGCGACCACACGCCGCAGCTCCTGCGCCTCTTCGCCGAGATGGGCTGGCCCGAGCCCGCCGCCGCGCGCGTCGCGCAGTGGCGACAGGCCATAGGCGAGCGGTAGGGGAGCGGGAAGCGGGGCCTAGCGCACCCACAGCGTCCAGCGCGAGCGGGCGTTGTACTGGTTGGACACGTTGCAGCAGGTGCAGGACTGATTGAGAGTGCCGGCCAGCCCGCCGCCGCAGCTCCGGCACCAGGCGCTCGGCGGGTTGGCGTAGTCGCCGTAGTTCCGGTAGCTCGAGTATGCTGACGGGAAGTGCATCTCGTTCCACTGGTTGGACGACCAGGAACCGTCGCTCGAGGTGTTGGAGCTGTGCACGCCGTAGTGGCAGACGTTGCCGCCGCAGCTCCCCCAGCCCAGGGTCGCCTGGCAGGAGTACGCCGTGCCGGAGCTCGGCGCGTTCGGCCCCACGAGCTTCGTGACCGTCACTGCCGCAGACGCGCCGCCGCAGGCCACCGACCAGCTCGGCGCGGCGGGCTTGGGCAGCTTGACCGCGGAGTCGTAGCTCGCGATGGGGCAGCTCGCGCAGTAGTTGTTCTCCTTGTCGGCCCAAACGAAGAACGCGGCGTCGGCCCAGAACAGGTCGATGTTGAACTGCCAGTTGCTCGATCGGGCGTCGCTGAACGAGCCGAGCTTCTGGCCGAGGTTGGGCTGGCCCGTGTTGTCCGAGTCCACGAGCCGGTTGAGGATGAGCGTCCAGCCGCCGGAGTCGGTGGTCATGTCGCAGTAGGTCTGGAAGGCGTCCGCGGGATCGCCGCCGTTGGGATCGATGGTGTACAGGCCGTTGCCCACCGATTTGCCGCCGTCGAGGATGGCCTTGCAGCTCTTGAGCGTGCCGACGCACTTGCCGCCGGTGCACTGCTCGCTCTTGGCGCAGGCAACGTTGCAGGCGCCGCAGTTGGCCGGATCGGTCTGGGTGTTGACGCACTGGTTACCGCATTTGGTCGTGCCCCCGCCGCAGACGAGAGTGCACTTGCCCGCGCTGCAGATCTCGCTGTTGCCGCAGGCGCTGTTGCAGCCACCGCAGTTGGCCGGATCGACCTGGGTGTCGACGCACTTGTTGCCGCACTTGGTCGTGCCGCCCGCGCACACCAGGGCGCACTGCCCCGCCGTGCAGATCTGCCCCGGCGGGCAGGCGTTGTCGCAGCTTCCGCAGTTGGCGGCATCGGTCTGGGTGTCGACGCACTTGCCGCTGCACTTGACGGTGCCGCCGACGCACACCAGCGCGCACTGCCCGGCCGCGCAGATCTGCGCCGGAGCGCAGGCAGCACCGCAGCCGCCGCAGTTGGCCGGGTCGGTCTGCACGTCCACGCACTTGCCGCCGCACTTGGTGCTGCCGCCCGTGCATACGAGGGAGCACTGCCCGGCGGAGCAAACCTGCCCCTGCGGGCAGGCGACGCCGCAGCCGCCGCAGTTGGCCGGGTCGG
>JACQWT010000256.1 GCA_016209145.1 Deltaproteobacteria bacterium
CGCCGCGACGAGCAGGAGCAGCCGGCCGGGCGCCATGGCGCGGATCTTCGGTGCCCGGCCTCGGTCAGTTGACCAGATGCCCGCCGACGATCTTGGTCACGAAGTCGAGCGTTGACATCTCACAGAGCTGGGCCCACTTGGCATCGGCGATCACCTTGGTCTGACCCACGTACTCGAGCTCGCCGTGGCAGCCGGTCTCGTAGGCCGGATCGCACTGCGCCCAGGCTCCCTGCACGCCGCAGAACACCTTGGGATCGATCCCCTTGAGGATCGTCTCGGCATCGGACTTCTCCGTCAGCACGCACAGCTCGTAGAAGTCCCATGCCTCGGGGTTCTGCTGCGTGAGCTTGAACTTCGCATCCACGCAGCCCGGCCCTGCGCCGCCGCCCCCCTTGCCGCCTCCCGCGCCCCCGCCGCTGCCGGCCACGCCGCTGCCTCCCGCACCCTGCCCGTCGCCAGCCGCACCCTGTCCGCCGCCGGCAGCCCCGCCCGTGCCCCCTTGCGCCGCGGCGCCTGCGCCGCTCGTCGGGGCCGGGCTGTCGGAGCCGCCATCGCACGCCGCCGCGGCGATCGCGCCGGGCAGAGCCACGGCCGCGAGCCACAGCCATCCGCCACGCCATCTCATGAGCATGCGCCCACGCTATCGGCGGGCGCGGGGCGTGTCAACGCGCTGCGGCGCCCGGTGCGGTGAGCGGATGCGGCTTGACGCGTGGCGGAGTATGGCCCTACTATCTGGGTATGGCCACCGCGATGGTCAAGACCACGTATTCGCTCGATCTGCAGACCCGGCGCCGGCTCGACGACATGGCGCGGCGCTGGCGAGTGTCGCGATCCGAGGCGCTGCGCCGGGCGATCCAGAGCGCGGCAAGTGAGCCGGGAAGCGGGGCGAACGAGACGCTGCGCACCTTGGACGAGTTGCAGTCGGCCCTTCAGCTCGACCGGGAGCACGCGGCCGGCTGGGAGAAGCGCGTGCGTCGCGACCGGCGTTCGTCGGCGGCCCGACGTGAGGGCCGTCGGCCGTGATCCATCTCGATACGGGTTTCCTCATCCGGGCGCTGGTGCGCGGCACGGACGCCGATCGCGATCTTCGACGCTGGCTCCTCGATGGTGAGTCGATCGGGATAGCCGCGATCGCGTGGGCCGAGTTTCTCTGCGGGCCGCTGGCAGAGCGCGAGATCGGGTTGGCCGCACGCCTGTTGCCCGAGCGAGTGCCTTTCACCGAGGACGACGCGCTCGTCGCGGCCAGGCTCTTCAACCTTGGTGGCCGGCGCCGAGGCTCCCTCGGCGACTGCATGATCGCCGCAACGGCCATCCGCAGCGGCGCACGCCTCGCCACCACGAACCCGCTAGACTTCAGGCGGTTCGCGTCTGAGGGGCTGGAGCTCGCGGGCACCTGAAGCGGCTGCGCTGGCGCGGGCGCGGCTCCTACGGCGCCCGCGGCGCAAGGCGCCCGTTTGCCGGGCGGCACTACCGGCGCTGGCAGCGCGAGCAGAAGTGCGTGCCGCGACCCGCTACGACGATACGCACGATCGCCTTGCCGCAGCGCCGGCAGGGCTCGCCCGTTCTCTGATAGACGGCGAGCTTTGCCTGGAACGAGCCGCTCTCCAGCGAGGCCGTGCGGTAGCCCCTGTCGCGGGCCGTCGTCCCGCGGGCCCGCACGGCCTCGCGGAGCAGCGTGCGGATGGCCGCGTGCAGCTCGTTCGCCTGGCGCGGCGAGATGGTGCACGCCGGCCGCAGCGGGTGCAGTCGCGCCCGCCACAGCACCTCGTCGGCGTAGATGTTGCCCAGGCCCGCCACTGGCCGCTGGCTCAGAAGGTATGGCTTGATGGCGCTCGTGCTCTGCAGAGCGCGGTGGAAGCCGGCCGCGGTGAAGCCCCTCTTGAGCGGTTCGGGGCCCATGCGCGCCAGGGCAGGAAGGCATGAGCGGTCGCCGCGCGGCACGACGAGGAGGCGGCCGAAGCGCCGCGGGTCGCAGAAGTAGAGCCGCGTGCGGTCCCGGCCAGAGAGTCGCAGCACGACGCGCACGTGCTGCGCGGCGCGGAGCCAGGTGACGACGCCGGTCATGCCCAGGTGAATCACGAGCTCGTCGCCGGCCGACAGCGGCAGGATGAGGAACTTGCCGCGCCGCTCGACCGCAAGGATGCGCTGGCCGACCGCGCGAAGCAGGTTGACGTAGCGCGGGTCAGCCTTGACGTCGGCCTGCTCGACCGCGAGCACCTCGCGGCCGCGCAGCCACAGGATCTGGCGGCGGATGGTCTCGACCTCCGGCAGCTCGGGCATGGGGTACCGGCGGGCGTCTTCTGGCCCCGCCGGCCTTGGTGTAGCATCCATCGGCATGGGCCCGTGGTACGTCTTCGCGCTCGTGGTCGGGCTGGGCGTCCTGCTCGTGCAGGTGGTGCTCGGCTCGAAAAGCGCCGACGCTTCCGCCGAAACCGACGTCGCGCCTGCTGCCGACGCCGATGCCCACGCGGATGCGGACGCCCACGCGGACGCCCACGCGGCCCAGGGCGGCCACGAGGCCGGGGGCGGCAAGGAGGTGGCGCTGGGCGGCGGGCTGCTCACGCTCGTGCTCTCGACGCGCTTCTGGATCTTCGCCTGTCTGGCGTTCGGGCTTTCGGGAACGCTGCTGTGCTACTTGACGGACGTTTCGCGCCTGGCCACGGCGATCACCGCGGCGGTCGCCGGCCTGGGCTCCGGCCTCGGCGCCTCGGCGGCGTTTCGCGCGCTGCGGCGCACCTCCAGCGTGCCGGCGCCGCACACGGCTCAGGCCATCGGCCAGGTCGGGCGCGTCCTCGTGCCTTGCACGCGCGGCGGCACGGGCCAGGTGCGCATCGAGATCTGTGGACAGAGCGTGGATCTGTTGGCCAAGACCGGCGAAGAGCGGATCGAGCGCGGCGAGGGCGTGGTGATCGAGGAGGTCGACGGCGAGGTCGCCCAGGTCTCGCGCTGCCCGCGCGAGATCGAGGACTGACCCGGCCGCAGGACTTGCGCGATCCGCGCAACTCAGCTTGCCGGTCAAGGCGAACGGGGTTGGGGCCCCGTTCGCGGGGTCTGGGGCGAAGCCCCAGCGTGATACTTTCGCCGCGGACGGCATCCCTGCGCGCACAGCGTGCAACGGCCGCGGGGCGTTGCTGGTCGGGGCGGCCAGCTCCGTTCGCGGGGACGTATCGGTTTCACCCTTGGGTTGCGGGCGCAGCTCGCGCTATGGTGCCGCCCATGCTCGCAATGCCCATCAGCGTGGGGACGCCGCTTCTGGCAAGCGCGGCGCAGTACGCGGAGGCAGCCGAGGACGGCGCCGAGGGTCTCTTCGGCATGCTCGGGGCCGGCGCCCTGGTCGTCCTCGCGTTCTTGATCGTCGTCCTGATCGTCAAGAAGTTCCTCTTCATCTGCGGCCCGCACGAAATCCTTGTCTTCAGCGGCCGCAAGCACCGGCTGCGCGACGGCAGCGTGAGCAACTACGAGATCAAGCACGGGGGCCGGGGCCTGCGCAAACCGTTCCTGGAGACGGTGCGGCGCATGGACATGCGCCTGTTCCCGGTCCAGTTGGTCGTGCACAACGCCTACTCGGCCGGCAACATCCCACTTACGGTGCACGCCATCGCCAACGTCAAGATCGCCAACGATCCGATCGGCGTGCGCAACGCCGTGGAGCGCTTCCTGAACTACCCGCCGGCCCAGATCGCGCAGGCCGCGCAGGACCAGTTGGGCGGCGTGCTGCGCGAGGTGGTCTCCAAGCTCACGCCCGAGGAGGTCAACGAGGACCGCCTCAAGTTCGCCGGGACGCTGGTCGACCACGCGCGCGACGACCTCCAGAAGCTGGGCCTGGCCCTGGACGTGCTCAAGATCCAGCACGTCTCCGACGACCAGGACTACCTGTCGAACCTCGGCCGCCCCCGCATCGCCCGGATGCTGCGCGACGCCGACAACGCCGAGAATGCGGCCAACCAGAAGGTGGCCGAGGCCCAGGCCGCGGCGCGGCAGCGCGCTCAGACCACCGCGAAGAAGATGGAAACCGACGTGGTGCAGGCCAAGAACAACGTGCGTGCCCGGCTGGCCGAGTTCGAGGCCAAGGCCAAGCAGGTGGAGAACCAGGCCGAGATCGCCGTCGAGACGGCCCGCGCCAAGGCCGAGCAGCGGCTCCAGGAGCTGCGGGCCGAGGCGGAGCAGTTGCGTCTGCACTGCGACGTGGTGCTGCCCGCCGAGGCGCAGCGCAAAGCCCAGGAGCTCAAGGCGCGCGGCGAGGCGGCGCCGGCGGTCGAAAACGGCAAGGCCGCGGCTTCGGCGCTGCGGGCGGTAGCGCAGCAGTGGGCCAAGGCCGGCGAGAGCGGCCGGCAGATCTACCTCTTGCAGCAACTGCGCGAGCTGGCGAGCGCCGCGGTGCAGCGCGCGAGCGGCGCCAGCGTCGACACGATCAAGGTTGTGGCCGGCGACGAGGCCGCCTTGGGCACGGTGCTGGCGAGCCATCCGGCGGCGGTCTCGCGCGTGCTGCGCGAGACGGCCCTGGCCCTCGGGCTCGATCTCGGGCCCATTCTGGGACCGAAGGGCGCCGACGCCGTGGGGAGGCCGTGATGGGACAGATCGCATTGGTGCTCGCGATCACCGTGCTGGTGGTCGTTTTGTTTATCGTCTACACCTTGAAGAATTTGCTGCTCATCGCCACGCCCAGCCAGGTGCTGGTGCTGGCCGGCGGCATCCATCGCGCCGGCGACCGGGCCGTCGGCTACCGCGCCGTGCGTGGCGGCCGGGCCGTGCGCCTGCCCCTGTTCGAAACGGCCTTCTGGATGGATCTCTCGAACATCTCGGTCGAGATCTCGGTCAAGGGGGCCTTCTCCAAGGGCGGCGTCCCGCTGAACGTCCAGGGAGTCGCGCTCGTCAAGCTGCCCGGCGAGGAGCCGCGGCTCGCGAACGCCATCGAGCGCTTCCTCGGACGGACGCGCGCCGAGATCGCGCAGGTCGCGCGCGAGACGCTCGAGGGCAACGTGCGCGGCGTCTTGGCCCAGCTCACGCCCGAGCAGGTCAACGAGGACAAGGTGGCCTTCTCCAACCAGCTCCTGGACGAGGCCGAGCACGACATGGTGCGCGTGGGCCTCGTGCTCGACACGCTCAAGATCCAAAACGTCACCGACGAGGCCAACTACCTCAACTCCATCGGCCGCATCCGCGGCGCCACCATCCGGCAGGACGCGAGCATCGCCGAGGCCCAGGCCCAGGCCGATGCGGCCGAGCAGAAGGCGCGCAACTGGGCCGCGAGCGAGATCGCCAAGGTCAAGGCCGATCTGGCCATTGCCGAGCAGGAGACCGCGCGGCGCGTCATGGAGGGCGAGACCGGACGGGAGGCCAAGATCGCCGAGGCCGTGGGCCGCGTCCAGGCCGAGATTGCCAAGGTCGAAGAGGACATCAAGCGGCAGAAGGAGCGCGCGCTCCAGGTCGAGCGGCAGCTCGACGCCGACGTGATCAAGCCCAGCGATGCCGAGCGGCAGAAGCTCGAACAGAAGGCGCGCGCGGACGCTGCCCGGATCGCGGAGCGGGGCCGGGCCGAGGCCGAGGGGCTGGGCAAGCTCATCGACGAGTTTCACGCGGCGGGGCCCGCCGCCGCCGAGCTGCTGGCGCTGCAGCAGCTCCTGCCGCTGGCGGGCGCCATCGCCGGCGCCGGCCGCAAGACGCACATCGCCGAGTGGGCGGTCGTGCCGTGCGGGGCGGGCACACCAGGGGGCCTGATCCCGAACCTCATCTCGGCCTCCGAGCAGCTCCGGGCCGCGACCGGCATCGATCTCGCCGGTGCGGCGCGGCGCCTGGGAGCGGGGCCCGGCGCCGAGCCGGGCCGGCCGGCGCCTGGCCCGGAGAAGAAAGAGGGCTGAGCCCATAGCCGTTAGCTGTTGGCCGTTGCGCTGTTAGCCGCGGAGTACGAGCGTGAAGATCTGCATGATGGGTACCGGCTACGTCGGTCTGGTCAGCGGGGCCTGCTTCGCCGAGACGGGCAACGAAGTGGTCTGCGCCGACGTGGACGAGGACAAGATCCGGCGCCTGCGCGCGGGCGACATCGTCATCTTCGAGCCCGGCCTCGGGCCGATGGTGGAGCGCAACGTCGCGTCGGGGAGGCTGTCTTTCTCCAGCGACGTGCCGGCGGCCATCGCCGGCGCGGAGGTGGTCTTCGTGGCGGTGGGCACGCCACCCCGCTCGGATGGCGCCGCGGATCTGAGCGCGGTCGACCGGGTGGCCGAAACGGTGGTGAAATACGTCGCCGGCCCGCTGGTGCTGGTACTGAAGAGCACCGTGCCCGTGGGCACGAACGCGCGCGTGCGGCGCATCGTCAAGGACGCCCCCTACCCCGTGCAGGTCGTCTCCAACCCCGAGTTCCTCAAGGAGGGCGACGCGGTAAGCGACTTCCTGCGGCCCGACCGCATCGTGGTCGGCTGCGACGCGGACGACCACCACGCCCGCGAGATCATGCGCCGGCTCTACCACCCGGTGTGCCTGGCCAGCGACCGCATGGTGTGGATGGATCCGCCGAGCGCGGAGCTCTCCAAGTACGTGGCCAACACCCTGCTCGCCATGCGCATCTCCTTCATGAACGAGGTGGCCTGGCTGTGCGAGAAGGTCGGCGCCGACATCCACCACGTGCGCCACGGCGTGGGGAGCGACGCGCGGATCGGCCCGAGGTTCCTGTACGCCGGCCCCGGCTACGGCGGGAGCTGCTTCCCCAAGGACGTGGTGGCCCTGGTCTCCGCCGGACGCGAGCACGGCGTGGAGATGGAGCTGGCGGGGGCCACGGACCGCGTGAACCAGCGCCAGAAGGGCGCGCTCGCGCGCAAGCTGAAGCAGATCTTCGAGGGAGATCTGCGCGGGAAGTGCATCGGCGTCTGGGGCATCGCCTTCAAGCCGCGCACCGACGACATCCGCGAAGCCCCGGCGCTCGCGCTGATCGAGGCGCTCCTGAGCGAGGGCGCCATGGTACGCGCGCACGATCCCCAGGCCGCGGCGGCGGCACGAGAGCGCTTCGGCGGGCGCATCGCCCTGTGCGAGGACGCCTACGAGGCGGCCCGCGACGCCGATGCCCTGGTGCTCGTGACCGAGTGGCGGCAGTACCAGAATCCCGACTTCCCGCGCCTGCGCCAGCTCATGCGCCGGCCCGTGCTGCTCGACGGCCGCAACATCTGGTCGGGCTACGGGCTTCGGGCCCAGGGCTTCCACTACGAGGGGATCGGCGTGAAGGGGAGCTAGAGACATGCGAGCGCGTCTTCGATTGTTGCGGATTGCCAGCCTGCTGCTCTTGCTGCTCTTCCCGTCCGGCGCGCAAGCCTTCGAGAAGTTCACGGTGGGCGGCGGCCTGCTGGGGGTCGCCGGCGCGAACTTCCTCGACAAGCCCTCGGACAAGACCATCGCGCTGCCCAACGGCCAGCGCGGCGAGACCCCCACCTACCCCGGCTTCGCGGGCTTGACGGCGGGCTTCGGCTTCTTCGCCGAGGTGCGAGTCATCGACTACGTCGGGGTGGAGTTCGACGTCTTCCGCACCTCCGACAAGGGCTCCGGCGATCTCACGCTTACCGTGAACGGCGAGCAGAGGAAGTGGAACATCACGGTTGGCCACGCCGCCTGGCACTTGCCGCTGCTCATCAAGGGCGTGATCCCCGGGAAGATCGTCCAGCCCTCGCTCTTTCTCGGTCCGGAGTTCGTCATCCCCGACGGGCCCGAGGTCAAGGGCGCGCCCGAGCCGGGCGCAACCCTCGGGGGCGAGACTCTGAGCACGACCTACGACGCCTTCTCCGAGGGCTACGCCATGTTCTGCGCCGGCTTCGGCGTGGAGTTCAAGCTGCCGCTGCCCAAGGTCGACGTGCGCATCCCGCTCTCGATCCGCGGGGGCTACAACCCGGGTGTCGAGGACGCGCTGGAGGACCGGGCCAAGTACGAGGTGAAGCCTGGCTCCACCGACCCCAACATCAAGGCCATCACGAAGATCGAGTACAAGACCACCTGGCAGTACCAGGCCATCGCCACGCTGGGGGCGTCGATTCACTTCTGACTGGCCTCTGGATGGATCCCTGAGCAGGCACCGCCCGGTGTAGTCCCTTCGAGGAATTGTCTTTGCGGTTGCGGCAAAGACTTGCTGGTCAAGGCGAACGGGGTTGGGGCCCCGTTCGCGGGGTCTGGGGCGAAGCCCCAGCGTGGAATTCTCGCCGCGGACGGCCCGCCTGCGTCCGCGGTGCGCAACGGCCGCGGGGCGTTGCTGTTTGCGTCGGCCCGCTCCGTTCGCGCGGGCGTATTGGTTTCACCCTTGGGTTGCGGGCGGAGTCCGCGTTAGGCTTCTCCCCATGGGCGAGCCTTCGCGCTGCTACGTGGTCGACCCGGACGATCCGCGCGCGCCGCCCCAGGAGGTGTGGGACCGGATGGGCCCGGCGGAGCGCGCGGAGCTGCTCGCGAGCCTACCCTCGGACTTCCCCGTGTCCGAGGCGCAGCCACCCGAGGGGGACTACCACTTCGACGAGGTCGCAGGGGCGAGTCTGGGTAGGCACGTGCCCACAACAGCACGTAGGCCGCCTTCGCCCGCGCGCAGGCGAAGCCTCGCTAGATGCGCTCGTGCGTCTCGAACACGTACCGTAGCCCCCTCTCCTCGCGCGGCTCGGAGCGCGCCACGAGGCGGAAGCGCTCCTCGAACTCCGGGAAGAAGGCGTCACAGTCGAAGCGCCCGGCCACGCGCGTGAGGTACAGCCGCCGGCACTCGGGCAGGGAGATGGCCTGCGCATAGAGCTCGGCGCCGCCGATGACGAAGGCGGTCTCGATGCGCCCGCCGAGCGGCGGTGCGGCGCAGAGCGCCAGCGCGTGCTCCAGACCGACGGCGCAAAGCACGCCCTCGGGTAGCCGCAGCCCGCTCTGACGCGTAGCGACCGCGTTGATGCGCCCCCGCAGCGGGCGGAAGCGCGCGGGGATGCTCTCCCACGTCTTACGGCCCATGATCACGGCGTTCGTGCGGCCCGCCGCAGCCGTCTCGGTCGTGAGCCGCTTGAAGTGCGCGGTGTCGGCCGCGAGCTTCCACGGCAGTTGGCCCTGCCGGCCGATGCCGAGGTCCTCGTCCACGGCGGCCACGACGTCAAAGGGCATCATACGGAGATAGGAAAGCGGATGAAGGGATGGTGCCGGTAGCCCACGAGGCGAATGTCCTCGAAGCCGATTTGGTCCAGCGGCTTGCCAGCCACCTCGACGCGCGGCAAGGGGTAGGGCTCGCGCTCGAGCTGCTGGCGCAGCCCCTCGACGTGGTTCGAGTAGACGTGGGCGTCGCCCAGGGTGTGGACGAAGACACCCGGGACGAGCCCGCCCTGTTGCGCGATCATGGTCATGAGCAGGGCGTAGCTCGCGATGTTGAAGGGCACGCCGAGCGCCAGATCCGCCGAGCGCTGGTAGAGCTGGCAGTCGAGGCGCCCACCGGCCACGTAGAGCTGGAACAGCAGGTGGCAGGGCGGCAGGGCCATCTTCCCGAGGTCGGCCACGTTCCAGGCGCTGACGATGATCCGGCGCGAGAAGGGCTCACGGCGGATGAGATCGACGGCGCCCGCGATCTGGTCGATGCCGCTGCCGCCCCAGTTGCGCCACTGGTAGCCGTAGATGGGGCCGAGCTCGCCCCGCTCGTCGGCCCACGGGTCCCAGATGGGGGTGTGCTGGCTGAGCCCGTCGTTGATGTTGGTCGAGCCGCGCAGAAACCACACCAGCTCGCGCACCACGGCGTCGAAGAGCACACGCTTGGTCGTGACGAGCGGGAAGCCCTCGCGCAGATCGTAGCGGGTCTGCGTGCCGAAGACGGAGAGCGTGCCCGTGCCGGTGCGGTCGGCGCGGGGCTCGCCGTGCTCCAGCACCTGGCGCACCAGATCGAGGTACTGCTTCATGGCGCCTTGAGCCTGCCCTGGTTCCCCCGTACCATGGATCGGTCGATCCGTCGCGGAGGTGTGAAGATCATGGCAGCCGGGGGAATGCTGGGCAGAGGCAGGGGCGCGGATCGAGGTCATTGGTGACGGCGTGACCAAGCTCTCCTCGCGCAACGTGTTCGTGCTGGTGCCGGCCAAGAGCCCGCAGCCGCCAGCGTAGGCTATGCTCCGGCGCGCCATGGCAGACCAGAACGCCCCCGGGCTGGAGAGCGAGAAGCTCGTCTTCGACTGGAACGAGTTTGGCCGCAAGGGCCGGATCATCCCCGAGCATGTGGCCTTCTTCGACGAGACGCTGCGCGACGGGCTGCAGAACCCGTCCGTCAAGGATCCGAGCATCGGCCAGAAGCTGGAGCTGCTGCACGCCATGGCGGCCATCGGCATCCACGTCGCCGACATCGGGCTGCCGGCCAGCTCCCAGCGCGCGTACGAGGATTGCCTGCGGATGTGCGAGGAGATCCGCGACGCCAAGCTCGGCATCAAGGTGGCGATGGCGGGACGGACGGTGGCGAGCGACATCACGCCGATGATCCAGATCTCGCAAAGGGTGGGGATGCCCGTGGAGATCTACGCCTTCATCGGATCGAGCCCGATCCGGCAGTACGCCGAGGGCTGGGACGTGAGCGAGATCGCGAAGCGCTCGATCGAGGCCATCGATCTCGGCGTCAAGCACGGCCTCTCCGTAGCCTACGTGACCGAGGACACCACGCGCTCGCGCCCTGAGGCCCTGGCCACGCTGTTCAAGGCGGCCATCGATCACGGAGCCTCGCGCCTGTGCGTCTGCGACACGGTAGGGCACGCCACGCCCGACGGCGTGCGCAACCTCATCGGCTTCACCAAGAGCATCATCTTCGGCGCCGGCGCCCAGGTGGGCATCGACTGGCACGGGCACAACGACCGGGGCCTGTCGCTGGAGAACTCGCTCTGGGCGCTCGAGTTCGGCGCCGACCGCGTGCACGGCACCGCGCTCGGCTTCGGCGAGCGCGTGGGCAACGCGGCCATGGAGCTCATCCTGCTCAACCTGAAGCTGCTTGGGCTGCTGGTACACCAGGATCTGACGGGCCTGCTCCGGTACTGCACGCTCGCGGCCGAGGCCGTCGGCTGGAGCATCCCCATCAACTACCCGCTGGTCGGCCGCGACGCCTTCCGCACGGCCACGGGCGTGCACGCGGCGGCCATCATCAAGGCGCAGAAGAAGGGCGACGCCTGGCTGGCCGATCGCGTCTACTCCGGCGTGCCCGCCGGCATGTTCGGCCGCGAGCAGGAGATAATGATCGGCTTCATGTCGGGCGCCTCCAATGTCGCCTACTGGCTCGAGCGCCGCGGCATCGCGCCGACCAAGGAGCTGTGCGAGGCCATCCTGGCGAAGGCCAAGGACGCCAAGCAGAACCTGAGCGAGGAGGAGATCCGCGCCATCGTGGCGGCGGTGCAGGGCCCGGGAGGTCAGTGCTAGCTTGGCCCCCCATGCGGCCGGCACGCTCCGAGCGGATTGCCGCCGTTCTGGCCGCACTCATCTGCCTGCTATTCGTCACCGCGCTGCGGGACGTCGCGCCTGGCACCTTGCCCACGACTGGCCCGCCGGCCGGGGCGACCGCGGCCGAGCGCGACGGCTCGGTGCGCGTCGCGGTCCTGACCGAGCAGGGGGCGGCCGTGGCCGGGGCGGCGGTGCGCGCCTACACCATCGTGCGGGACGTGGCCCACGCCGTGGCCGATGGCCGCACTGACGAGGCCGGCACCGTAGAGCTGCGGCGCCTCCCGCGAGGCGAGACCTGGATCCTGGCACGCCGCGAGGGGCGGGCGCGGGCGAGCACGCGCCTTGTCGTGGGGGAGAGGCCGCGCGCGGTCGAGCTGCGGCTCGGCCCGGCAAGGCTGTTCGAGGTGGTGGCGGTCGATGAGCGGCAGCGGCCGATCGAAGGCGTGCCGGCCCTCCTGCTCGGCGCCGACCCGCTGCCCTATCGGACCCTGACCGATGCCCGCGGTCTGGCGCGGCTTACGGGCCTGGGCGAGCCGCCCTACGCCGTATCCATCGAGGCCGCAGGCTTCGATCCGAGGTTTCTGCCCGAGCTAGGCAGCGAGGACTCCCCCTTGTTCGTCAAGCTCGAGCGCCTGGGCGGGCTCGTGGTGACGGTACGCCTCCCCGACGGCCGGCCCGCGGCCGGGGCCACGGTCATGACCGCGGGCTCCTCGCTCTGGCCGGCGCGCTCCGCCACCACCGACCAGGCGGGCCGCGTACGCATCGCCGGCCTGCGGCGCGGCTACTACGACCTGCGGGCGCAGCAGGACCGGCTCGTGAGCGAAGCCGTCGCGGGCGTGCTGCTCGATCGGGGCGAGAGCAAGGAAGTGAGCCTGGTGCTGACCGAGGGGCGCTACGTCGCGATCCAGGTGACCGATGGCGCCCAAGACTCCGCCCCGCCCGTGGCTCGTGCCGACGTCGCGCTGGTCGAGGGCGGCATCTCGTCGTTTCCGCTCTACGGCCGCACGGACGAGCGCGGGCGCGTTGAGCTCGGGCCATGTGGGCCCGTGGCGGCCACGGTCTCGGCCGCCGCCGACGGCTTCGTCGCGCGTAGTGGCGTGCGGGTCGAGAAGGACGAGGCACGAGTCGCCGTGGCGCTGGAGCGCGGCGGCACGCTCGCCGGCGAAGTGGTGGACGAGCGGGACTTCCCCGTGGCGGGGGCGACGCTGGAGGTGATCGGGGTCGGCGTGGACGGCATGCCCATCGCCGAGAGCAGCGCCGCGCGCGGCTTCCGTGAAGACCACTTCGCCTTCGCGCTGCCCGGCGCGCTGCCCCTTGTCCCGGCGGGCGAGCTGGGCGTGACGCCGTTCGTGCCCCCGGTGCCGCCGCCGGGCGCGGCCGTAGCCGTGCGCCCGGCCTTGGGCCCGGCCGAGCCCTGGGCATCGCGCTCCGACGGCCAGTTCCGCATAGGGCCGGTGCCGCCGGGCCGGGTGCGGTTGCTCGTGCGCCATCCGAGCTACGCCGAGGCCACGAGCGAGCCGGTGCAGCTCGGGAGCGGGGGCGAGGCGCGCCTGCGCGTGGTGCTGCGCGAGGGCGGCACGCTGGAGGGGCGAGTGCTCGAGGTGGGCCGCAGCCCGGTGGCCGGAGCCCGCGTCGAGGTGACGGCGGCGCAGGGCTCGGGCGAGCGCGTCCTGTACGCCGCCGACGACGGCTCCTTCGCCTTCGCCGGCCTGCCGCCCGAGGTCGTGCTCGGCGTCGCTCGGCCCGAGACGCCGCAAGACGTCGTCTTTCGCCGCGTGCTGCCGGTGCCCGGCGGCGAGCGCACCGAGATCGAGGTGGTGCTGCCCGAGCGGCGCGATCCGGTGGAGCTGCGCGTCGTCGACGACCGCGGCTATGGGCTAGGCCGGGTGCAAATCGAGGCAGCGTCCCTGGATCCGGGCGTTCCCGTACGCCAGACCCTGTTCACCGACGACTCCGGCGTGGCCACGCTGCACCAGGCCCGCGGCCTGCCGCTGCGGCTCGTGCTGCGCCGTCCGGGGCAGGCGCCCGCGGCAAGGCAGGTGGACCGCGCGCCGGAGCGGATCGAGCTCGCGCTGGAGCGCGCCCTGGGCGCGCGCGGCGTGGTCGTGACCAATGCCGGTCGCGATCCCGTGCCGGACGCGGAGCTGGTGCTGTACACCCCGACCGGGCCGCGCCGTGCCCGCTCCGACGAGCGCGGCGAGTTCGCGTTCGAGGATCTGGCGCCCTCGAACCGGGTGCGCCTCCTCGCGCTGCGGCGCGGCTATGCGCCGGCGCAGGTCGCGCTCGACGTGCGCGGCGACTACCGCTTCGCGGTGGATCTCGGACGGATCGAGCTCAGCCCAGGCGGCGGCGTCGAGGGAGCGGTCGTGGACGCGCAGGGCGAGCCCGCCCCCGGCGCGCTCGTGGCGTTCGGCCGCGTGCCCACGTACCTGCCGCTCGGGCCGCTTCCTCCCGGGGTCGCGTCCACGGATCGGCACGGCCGCTTCTCGCTGCGAGATTTGCCTGCCGGCGAGGCGCGATTCGAGGCATGGCTCGCGGACTTCGGCCGCGGCCTGTCGGATCCCGTTCCGGTGCGGGCCGGCGAGACCGTCTCCGACGTGCGGATCGAGCTGCCGGCGCTGGCCGAGCCGCAGACCGGGCCGAGGGCGGCAACGGGCCTCGCCGTGACGCTCGCCGGACGCGGGCGCGGGGGCAAGACGAAGGTCGTCTTCGAGCACGTGCCCCTGGGCGGCGAGGCGGAGCGGGCGGGCATGGAGCCCGGCGACGAGCTCGTGGCCATCGACGGCGTGCCCGTGCGCTCGATGCCGGACGCGCGCCGCCGGCTGAGCGGCTCCCTGGCGCAGGACATGGTGATCGAGCTCGCCCGCGCGCCCGACGAGCGCTGGCTCGTGCGCGTGGCGCGGGAGAGGCTGCGGGAGTGAGACTTTTGGAGCCGGGAGCGCTCCTGTGCAATAGTGAGCCTGTCGTGTCTTTCCGCCTCCTCCAGCTCCCAGGTAGCGCCATCGCCTTGAAGCGCCGGGCGCTGCTCTTCGCGGCGCTCTTGCCGCTTGCGGCCGCCGCCTGCTCCGAGCCTTGCGAGGATCTCGCCGACTCGTGCGCTCGCTGCACCGACGCGACCTACAAGCGGAGCTGCGACGCCACGGTCAGCGCCCGCGTGGACGCGGTGTGCCGCGCACAACTCGCGCTTTTCCAGCAGATCTGCCCGGCGCTCGACGCGGGTGCAGGCGGATCGGACGGCGGCATTGCCCCGCCCAAGGATGCGGGCGCAGGGGGCGCAGGCGGAGCGGCCGGCAGCGGGGCTGGCGCCACCGGAGCGGAAGCCGGCGGGGCGGGTGGCGGTGCGGATGCGTCCGCGGGCGGGGCCGACGGCGGGTGAAGCCCGGCCGCCGCGGTTTCCAGCCGTTTTCGGGGCACCGGAGGTCCCGAGGGGTCCGGCGGGCAGGCATTTGCTACCCCCTCTTGAGAAACTGCGCAACTGCACCGCCGCTCGCGTCGATGGACAGGGCATGAACCAGACGCGCCACGAGCTGCTCGACCCCACCCTCGACATCGTCTTCAAGATGCTCTTCGCCAGCCCCGAGGCGCACCAGCCTCTGTGCTCGCTGCTCGCGGCGGTGCTCTGCCCCGCGACGCCCATCGCCCAGGCTACCGTCCTCAACCCGGAGCTGCCGCGCGAGGGCTGGGACGAGCGC
>JACQWT010000257.1 GCA_016209145.1 Deltaproteobacteria bacterium
GTTCACGCCTGCCGCCTCGAGCTGCTTCTTGAGCTGCTCGACTTTCGCCTTTGCCTCATCGAGCTCGCGCTGCGCCTGCTCGTTCTTCGACTGCTCGGCCCGGAGCTGGTTCTGGAGGCTCTCGATCTCGCGCAGCTTGGCGCGCCACTCCTCCTCGGAGTAGCCGCAGCCGGTAGTGGCGAGCAGGGAGAACACCAGCGCGCCGAGCAGCCAGGGCAACATTGCAAGACGCCTGTACATCGTCGATCTCCTCATCAAGTCTGTTTCTCCTGCCCGGGCAGTCGGCGCGACGCCGGCGAGTCTGCCGAGGCGGGGCCCACCGCCGGGAACGTAGTCAGCTTGCGCAGCCAAGACAAGTCTCGCCAGGGTGGCCAATACATCGGGGTGGGAGAATCAAGACACAAGAGCACAGGCCATGCTCGCCACCCGGAGACGGTTGGCGGCGGCCCCGACCGCCGTTCGTCCCCTCGCCGGCTGAGGGTAGCGGCGCAGTGCCTGGCGAAGCCGCGCGCGCCGCCGGAGCATGACGGATTGATTGGTCTGCCAGCGCCGCGCCAACCACCGGCGTGCTGGTTCTGTGGCTGGCAAGTTTTTGTCTTGACGACGTACCATGCATGGCACTATACGTCGCGCAACATCTGTTGCTTCGCGGTCAGACACCGCGGGGCGGCCAACGAGGAGGAGCACAGATGGCTGTTGCCAAGAAACGGACTGCCAAGAAACGGACCGCCAAGAAACGGACCGCCAAGAAACGGACCGCCAAGAAACGGACCGCCAAGAAACGGACCGCCAAGAAGCGGACCGCCAAGAAGCGGACCGCCAAGAAGAGGGCGCCCGAGGCGTCACCTAGCAGGGCTGCCGCCAAGAAGACCGAGGGCCCAGCAAGTCCACAGGGGCTTGACCTTCCGCCGCTACCGCCCAGTTTCGGTGTGTCCGGCGACGAGGCCGAGTAGCTCTTCTTTGCTGGAGCGCTGCTCGACTCACTGGTTGCAGCCGCGTGTCGAACGGGCCCCCAGGGTTTCCCCTGCCGGCAAGCGGGGGTGCTGCATCGTGGTGCTAGCCTCTCGGGGGGGGAGAGGCTGGCCATGTGGGTAGAGGTGGGATGGCGTAGGATCGTTGCGGCCGCGGCGCGGCGCTTGTAGCTTTGGAGTGTCTCGGCAGATCGCTTCCTTGGCGCTTCCCTTGTTGAGGAGATTTCTAGGGTGCCCTAGCAGCCAGGAATCGGAACGGGTACTCGACGGTCGTTTCTTTGCCGGTGGGAGACGCCGGGTACGTCACTCGTCGTGCTACGGCGAGCAAGCATGCCTCGGTGGTGGGGTTCTTGAGCGTGCTCCGCTCTGGATCCACGGACGCCTTTGCAACAGTGCCGTCCGGGCCCAGCAGCAGAACGAGCATCGCCGTGGCCTCCACGCCCCGTTGTCGGCCTGCCCAGCCGTCGAGGCAGCAGCGGAACTGCTGCGCCGCGCCGCCGATTGCGTCGAGGACCCCTTGCGTGCGGTCGATGAAGCCAGCGTCCGCCGACGTCATGGCGTTGTTGAACACCACGCCACCGTCGGGGTGGTTCAAGATCACACTCAGAGGGTGCTCGCAGCCAGCCAGCGGGGTGGCGGACGCCGGGCCGGTCGCCGACTCGATCGCGGCGCCGTCCGGCCGAGAGCCGGGGCTCATGGTCGCCAGCACAGGCGCGTCCGCAGTGTCATGGCCTGGCCCGGCACGGGCCGGTCGCCCGGCAGGGCGGCCGACAAGCCGTTCCTCGTGCGGACGCTGGGTCGAACCCGATCCGCAGGCCGCGAGCTCCCCCGCCCCGAGCAGGCCGGCCGGCCCGGCGAGCAGCACGAGCACCCAGCGACGCATGCGGGCATCCTAGCTTGGCGCGGGCTTCGCCCGCAACCCAAGGGTGGAACCGATGCGCCCGCGCGACCGGAGCCAGCCGTCGCCGCCAGCAACGCCCCGCGGCCGTTGCCCCCTGTGGCCGCAGGCGTGCCGTCTGCGGCGAGAATATCACGATGGGGCTTCGCCCCATACCCCGCGAACGGGGCCCCAACCCCGTTCGCCCTGACCGGTGAACATGTTGCGCGACTGGCGCAAAGTCGGCGGAGCGGTAGTACTACTGTCGGGAGTTTCGACGGCAGCAGTGCTAGGATACCGAAGGGTCATGAGCGCGACGGCGCACGGGGTGAAACGCATCGCTCGCCGGCCGGCGCGAGGCCAGCGTGAGAGGAATGCCTGGACCACGGCCGCCGTGGCCGGAGGCTGCTTGGCGGTCGCTGTCGGCTGCGAGGCCGTGGCCCAACCGCGGCCGTGCAGGGAGCTTGCGACCGGAGGGTGTCCGCTCGATCGGGGGGGAAGCTGTCAGGACCCCCTTTGCGCAGCCCTCTACGCCTGCGAAGAAGGGCAGTGGCGGTTCGTCGAGCTCTGCGGCGCGCCCCCCGCCGACGCCGGAAGCGGGGAAGGCGGTGGAGCAGGGAACGGCGAGGGAGCGGCGGGCGGGGGCGGCTGCGGCCCGCTCGGCCTTGGCGGCCACGAGGACGGGACCGGCTGCGCGCCCGATCTGCAGCTCCCCGACTGCCCGGTCGCCGCGGCCGAGACCTGCCAGCCCTGCGCGACTGGCTGCATTGACTTCTTCGCGTGCACGGCCACCGGCTGGGAGGTCGTGGCGTACTGCGATGCCGACGGCGGCCTCGTGGTCGAGCCGTAGGGCAGGAGCCCATAGGCATAAAGCGGACAATCAGCCGGCGGCCGAGGCGCCGCGCCGGCCGAGCGCGCCCGCAGCGCCGGGCCCGAGCGTACTCCTGTACGTGAGGGCCCGGCGCGAGGACGCAATCGCTCATGCCGGTCCAGCGCGGATGGATCGGCCGCCGTCGTTGCTGTCGCCAGGTTCTTGCCCAACGCCTATGGGGCAGGAGCCGATGCGCCGCGACTGCGCTTGCGGGCACGCGCGGCGAACGGTCCTCGACCCGCCGCGCGTTCTCGACTACTTGCGGAATCGACAAGCATAACGCGCTTGGGTTGCGGGCGCCGCCCGCGCTAAGGTTCTTCCTATGCGTGCAGCCCGCGAGCAACGGCCTGCGTCTGCCACGCCGATCCTGCTGCTGCTAGCGGTCCTCGGGGCGCTGTTTTCAGTTGGCTGCCCGCCGCCGGTCGCGGCCGGTGGCGGCCGGTCGGCGCTGGCCGACAAGTGGCTGCGCCGCGCGGCCCAGGAGTACCGGAGCGTGGCCGTCGATGCGGCCTACGACTCGGTGCGGCAGGCGCTCGATCTGGCGCCGGGCGACGAGCAGATCCGCGTGCTCGGCGCACGCGTGGCCCTGGCCCGGCTCGATCTCGACGAGGCGCTGCGGCTGCTGCGCGGCCTCCCGGGCAGCGCTGCTACCGCCCTGCGCGGCCGCGCCCACTGGTACAAGGGCGAGCTCGAGGCAGCGGCCGACCAGCTCGACCAGATGCTCTCCGATCCCGACGTCGTGGACCCGTGGGCAAGGAGCGTCAGCAAGCTGGCGCGCCAGGGCGTGGGGCGCCGGCCGTACGCCGTGGCGGGCGGCTTGCTCGCGACCGTGGATCTGCCGCGCGTCGATCCGCGCTCTCCGGTCTATGTCGTGCCGCTCGAGATCGACGGCGACGCGGCGCTCGCGCTGGTCTCGACGGGCAGCGCCGAGGTCGTGCTCGACAGCGCCGCGCGCGGCGAGCCGAGCTGGGTCGCGCTGCGCTTCGGCGGGCGGCTGGAAGTGCGCGACGTGCCCGCGCTCACGCAGGACCTGTCCGGCCTGTCGCGCCAGCTCGGCACGCCGATCAAGGCATTGTTGGGCGTGAACCTGCTGCGCCGTGTCAACGCCACTCTCGATTTCCGGGGCCGCCAGTTCGTGGCCCGCTCGTTCGTGCCGCCGCCGCCGCCGCTCGCCAGCCGCGTGAGCCTCTACTACCTGCGCGGGGGCGCGATGGTGCTGGGCACGGCGCTGGGCGACGGACCGGGCTCTCGCGCCGCCCTGTTCGTGGACACGGCGATGCGCCACGCCGTGGCCCTGGATCGAGCGGGCTGGCAGAAGCTGGGCGTGGACGCGCGTACGCTAGCGGTGGTGTCGAGCGGCGCGGAGGGTGAGCTCCGGGAAGGAGAGGTGCCACTGATGCGCCTGGGCGCCTTCGATCTGCCCGGCGTGCGCGCCGTCTACGGCGTCCCGGTGGAACGGCTGGAGCGGGAGCTCGACGTCGATGTCGACGGCGTCGTTGGCGCCGGCCTGCTCTCGGAGTTCAGGGTGACGTTCTCAGACGGTGGCCGCCTGCTCTGGCTCGAGCAGCCGCCCCCGCCCGCGGCCGTCGCGGGCCGGGCGGCCCTGAGGCCGGGGCCGGCGGGGTCCGCGGAGCGCGCGAAGCCCTTGCTCCCCCCCGAGGAGTCGGTCGGCCCTTGACGGGGCGCTGCTGGAGTCATGCCACAGATGCTTGCCGTGTACGCTGGGAGCTTCGATCCCGTCACCTTCGGACACCTGGATCTCATCCAGCGCGCCGCCGCCATCTTCGACCGCCTCATCGTGGCCGTGGGCATCCATCCGACACGGCAGGCGCTCTTCGACGTGCAGGAGCGCCTGCAGCTCCTGCGCGCGGCGACGGCCGGCATTCAGGGCGTGCAGATCGAGTCTTTCGAAGGGCTGCTCATCCACTACTGCGCCCGCCGCGGTGCGCGCGTGATGGTGCGCGGGCTGCGCGTGACCATGGACTTCGAGTACGAGCTGCAGATCGCCCACGCCAACGCCGACATGTCGTCCCAGATCGACACCGTGTTCCTGCCGACCCGGAGCAACTACGCCTTCATCTCGGCCTCGCTCGTGCGCGAGATCGCCAGCCACGGCGGCGACGTGAGCCGCTACGCGCCGCCGGTGGTCTGCGCGGCCCTGACCGCGAAGTTCGGCGCGAGGAAAGGCTGATAGTCGGCCCGGCGCGAGATCAGTACGCCCGCATCGGCGTGGGCATGAACAGCAGGACGAACAAGACCAGGCACGCGAGCGCTACCGCGCGCCGCCCGCGGCTGAGCTGACCAGGGTCGGTCGGCGGATGGTTGCCGCGCGAGAGGCGGCGCAGCACGGCCAGCACGACGAACCACACGAGCCAGACCATGCCTGGGGCCGCGTCGCGGTAGGCCACGAGGTTGTAGAGGAACACTCCGGGCAGGCACAGGAGCAGCACGCGCGCGACGCGGTCCTGCCGGGCTCCGAGCAGCGCGTAGGCCACGTGCCCGCCGTCCAACTGGCCTATGGGCAGCAGGTTCAGGGCGGTTACGAGCAGGCCGGCCCAGCCGGCGAAGGCCGTCGGCGTGAGGAAGACATCGTGCCCGGCCGGAATCGGGCCGACCACGGCGAGCTTGAGGGCGGAGTAGAGCAGGCACTGGCCCTCCAGATAGCCGGGCGATGTCACGGGGCGCACGGGCGACTGCCACAGGCCGATGGCCAGCACGGGCAGGGCCACGGCCAGGCCCGCGAGCGGGCCGGCCGCGCCGATGTCGAGCAGGGCGTTGCGGGAGCGGATACGCTCGCGCATGCTGATGATGGCGCCCATCGTGCCAAGAGGGCCGATGGGCATGGGAATGAAGTACGGCAGCGAGACGTCCACCCCGTGGCGGCGCGCGGCGAGGTAGTGCCCGAGCTCGTGCGTGAGCAGGATGGCCATGAGCGGCACGGCGAAGACCCACCCCTGCGGCAGGGCCCGCGCCAGAGCGCGGCCGAAGAACGCCTGGCCCTCCGGGTACACTTGGAGCGCGCCGCTCAGGAACACCGACGCCACGGTGAGCACGAACAGGACGATGGGCAAGCCCCAGCCCGTGCGGCGGGTGTGGCCGGGCGGCAGCGCCGTCTCCGGGGCGTGGCGGGAATCGTCGGGGCCGGGCATGGCACGGTCTCGGGTTCGCGGTCTGTGCACCGATAGCCGGCGCGCGGTCAAGGCTGTTGGCTTGCCGCAAGCGCCTGGTACTCTTGGCCGGGCGGGGCTCGCGTAGGCATGGCAATACAGGGTGGCGGTGCGATCATGAAGCGGTTCTGGTGGTGGGCGGTGGCGGCGCTCGCGTGCGGCCAGAGCTTGGCGGCAGGCTCGTCGTGCTCTGGTGGTGAGGAGCAACCCGCGGCTCCCGGCCCGGGCGGCACGGCCGGCGCGGGAGCTGTGGGCGGCGCCGCGGGCGCGGGCGGCGTCGGCGGCGGCGGGGGCGAAGGCGGTGCGGGAGCCTGGAGCGAGAGCTTCGTCTGGACCCAGCAGCAGCCCTTCGCCTGCCCGCCCGGCCTGGGGTCCGACGATCTGCTCGCCGAGCTCCTGGATGCAGTCGGGCTCGACCGCACGGTCGGGATCCCGAAGTCGCTCTACGAGAAGGCGGGCGGACATCTCGCGGACGACCCGGCGCGACTGTCGTTCTTCCACGCCCTGCAGCAGGATGTCGGCTCGATCCCCTGCTATGGCGGCAACATGGCCGGCCGCGCCGACGTCGCTGTCGCCAGCGATCATCCGGTTGCCGCGCTCATCGCCGACGCGGCCACCTCGCTCGACCTGACGCTGAAGGTGGGCGGCCTCTTCCCCGCGCCCGATCCCGCCTCTCCGCTCGTCTGGGCCATCGATCGGCTCTACGCCGGCGCGCCCTGGGACTCTGCCGCTGCTGCGGCGGCGGCTGCCGCCGTGCCGATCGAGCTCCAGGCCGCCGCCGCCCGCGTGCTCGTCGGTGTGCTCGATGCCAAGGCGCTGCGGGACCAGGGCCTTGCCGTGATGGCGGGCGAGGCAAGCCTCATCCAGATCTTCCAGCGCGGCACCAACAACTGGCTTGCGGCGTCCGGACCAGGTCTCGATCCCGACTCCGACAAGCACGCCGGCCTGTTCCGCGGAAGTCAGGAGGGCTCGGCGGTGCTCTACGAGGGCGCGGCGCGCCTCGCCCAGGCGATCGACGAGGCCGGGTTTGCCTCGCTGCCCCCCACCAGCGAGCCCTTCGAGTTCTATGCCGACACCCCGCTCGGCGCGGTGCTGCTGCGGGGCGCGGCGGACGACATCTACGATCCGGCGGCCGATCCGCGCCTTGGCGGTCCGCTTCTCCTGGTGATCGATGCCGGCGGCGACGACCGCTACCTCATCCCCGCTGGCGCCACCACGTCGGCCGGCCATGCCATCTCGGTCAACGTCGATCTCGGCGGCGACGACGCCTACGGCTACGAGGAGGTGCCGAGCCCCAACGACAAGCCGGGGCTGTTGCCCTCGGACAAGGACGGCCGCTATGCCGGCGACGCACAGTGGGGGCGGCCCTATAGCAAGAGCTGGCAGGCGCGCCAGGGCGCGGGCATTCTCGGCTACGGCTTCCTGCTCGACTATGGCGGCGGCAAGGATGTCTACCGGTCGCTGCGCAAGAGCCAAGGCTTCGCCAACTTCGGCGTGGGCGTGCTCTGGGACGACGGCGGCGCGGACAGCTACGAGGCGGAGAACGGAGCGCAGGGCTCGGCCCTGGTCGGCATCGCCGTGCTCTACGACGGCGGCGGCGATGACAAGTACCGCTCGTTCGGCTCCTCGCAGGGCTTTGGCTGGGTCTCCTCCTTCGGGACCCTGTACGACGCCGCGGGCGACGACTCCTACGAGATGGTCGTCGACGAGGTCCTGCTCTTCTACTCGCCGCAGACGCCCGGCACCGCGAACTCCTCGCTCGGCCAGGGCACGGCCTTCGGCTGGCGGCGCGACCAGACCGGCACGCATCTCGCCGGCGGGCTCGCGCTGCTGCGCGACAAGCAGGGCAACGACAGCTACGTGGGCTCGACCTTCGTGCAGGGCACTGGCTACTGGATGGGCATCGGCGTGCTGGCCGACGCGGCCGGTGACGACCGCTACGACGGGCTCTTCTACGCGCAGGGAGCCACGGCCCACTTCGCGCTTGCCGCCTTTCTCGAGGGCGGCGGCAACGACACGTACAACGCCGAGCGGCCGGCGCTGTGCTCCTCCATCGGCTTGGCGCACGACTGGTCCGTGACCTTCTTCGTCGACGACGGCGGCGACGACCGCTACTTCGGGCCGGACCGGAGCATCGGCGCCGGCAAGTGTCACGGCCTGGGGCTGTTCGTGGACAACCGCGGCAACGACGAGTACCACGCGCCCGAACGAGCCATCGGCTGGGCCACCGACTACGACTGGGCCGAGAACACCTGCGGCGACTCGACGACCTGGCCTACCTACGGCTTCTTCGTGGACGCGGCCCGCAACGAGCCGGCGGCATCGATGCCTCGGAGGGCAAGAGCTACGCGTGGGCGTACGGGGAGGAGTACGGCGGGCAGTGACGGCTCAGCGGGACGAGCTCGACGAGCTCCTATCGGCGCACCCCGCTCGCCGCCCCCGACCCGTCGAGCCGGATGGCGAAGAGCTGCCGCTGCCGGTCCCCGAGCAGCAGGAGCGCCACCGACTCGCGGGCCACGAGGCGCAGCGCCTGCGGCACGAGGCTTCCCGGCTCGGCCGTGTCGAGCAGGACGATGTCGCCGCGCTCGTGGATCTCCTCCAGCGCCGCCAGGCGAAGGCGTAGGCCGGCCGCCTCGCTCCATCCCGCGACGAGCACCTGATGGCCGAGCGGCGCCGCGGCCACGAGCGGCCCCTGCGCGAGCGCGCCCCGCAGGGGCTGGCTCGTCCCCGCCGCACAGCCATCCGGGGAGCACGTCCAGCGGGCGAGCTCGATCTGCGGGCCGGGACGGCGGCGCAGCGCCAGCACGCTGGCACGGCCGTGGTGGCAGCCGAGCGCCACGGGCCCTTCGATTGCGGCCACGGCTACGGGAGCGAGCACCCGCCCCGCCCGATGAAATGCGAGCGCGTAGCGCACCCTGGCCTCGGCTGCGGCAAACAGCACAGCTCTGCCCTCGCTGCTCCCGCAGTCGTCCACGTAGCGCGCGCCGGGCGGCAGGGGACCCAGCGGCGCGGCCTGGCTCGCCACGGCGGTGTCGAGCGGCTCGGCGTAGAGATGGTCGGCGGCCCCGTCGCGCTGCCACCACAGCACGAGGTCGGGCAGCAGCAGCGCCTGCGCTCCCACGGGGATGCGCAGGCGCCGGCTTGCCGGCGGCTCGCCCGGGCGCAGCTCGGCCAGGCGGTGCTCTTGAATGGGTCCGGCACCCCTGGGCTCCCGGTGTTCGGCGTGAAGGATGGCGATGCGGCCCTGCGCGTCGACCACGGCCTGAGCCTCGGCAGAGCGTGGGCGCCACAGGCGCTGGCCCGAGGACGCATCGAAGAGGCCGTCGGCGCCGCTCGGCAGCGCGAGGTAGAAGAGATCGGGAGCGCCCCGCTCGCCTCGCGCGAAGCGCAGCGCGCTCGCGCGGCCGGCTCCCATGGCCTGCGGCAGCGCGCGGCAGGTGGCACGGCTCCACCGGATCTCGCTTGCCCCATCCTCGAAGCGGCACCACGATGGATCGTGGCCGGGGAAGAGCAAGCGCAGCTCCTGGCCGGCGGCGGGCTGGGGCTCGACGACCACGTCTTGTGTCAGAACGTCGCGGGCCATTGGCGCCAGATCGTCCGCGCGCAAGGCGGTCCGAGCCGGAGCGGCCGGGGCCAGGCCGGCGGATGCCTCACGGGAGAGCCGGGGCTCCGGCAGATCGGCGCGCTCCAGGATGGTCCAGAGCGAGTCGAGCGTCGCGGCGTAGCGCCGGGGATCCGCGCCGAGCTTCAGGATGCGGGCGGCCAGGCCCGGCGCGGCGAGCCCCGGCAGCCGGCGCATGGTGCCGGCATCGAGCGCCCGGTCCAGGTCCCGGGCGTAGGCGGCGCAGCGCTCCGGCCAGCGCGGTATCGGCGCCGTGGCCTGCCCGGCCTCGGCGAGCTGGACGGCGCGTAGCCGCTGGCTCGGCCGCTCCCCCGGATCGAGGCCGCCGCCGATGAGACAGCGCGCCAGCCCCGCCCAGCGATCGGCGACCTGCTGCCCCGCGTGCTGTGCGAGGAACACGTCCGTCCCGGAGTACGCCGCCGCCGCCAGCACGCCGGCAACAGCGACCGAGCCGAGCACGCCGGGGCGTCCCAAGAGGAGCATGCCTGCGCCGGTCGTAGCCGCGGCGTAGCTGCCCGGCCAAGTACCGGGCGGTAGTGGTAAGCTCCCACCCGCCATGTTCTGCGCCGACAAGGAGCTGTGCGACCGCGTGGTCGAGCTGTGCCAGCAGCTCATCCGCGTGGATACCACCAACCCGCCCGGCAACGAGAGGCTCGCTGCCGAGCTCGTCGCCACCGAGCTCGGCGCGGCCGGCCTGGAGCCGGTCGTGCTGGAGAGCGCCCCGGGACGGGCGAACGTGGTGGCGCGCCTGACCGGGAGCGGCGAGGCGCCGCCGCTCTTGCTCGCCGCCCACCTCGACGTCGTTCCGGCCGACCCGAGCCGCTGGCGCCACGGCCCGTTCTCGGGCGATATCGCGGACGGCTGCCTGTGGGGCCGCGGCGCGGTCGACATGAAGAACATGGCGGCCATGTGCCTGGGCCTTGTCTGCCGGCTCGCGCGCGAGCGCGTGCGCCTGGAGCGCGACGTCATCTTCGCCGCCGTGGCGGACGAGGAGGCCGGCTGCAGGTACGGATCGAGCTGGCTGTGCGACGAGCACCCCGATCTCGTGCGGGCGCAGTACGCCATCGGCGAGAGCGGCGGCTTCAACATCTTCCTCGGCGCGAAGCGCTTCTTCACCATCCAGGTGGCGGAGAAGGGCTTCTGCTGGGTGCGCGCGCGCGTGCGCGGCGAGCCCGGGCACGGCTCCATGCCGCGCGAGGACTCGGCCGTGGTCAAGCTCGCCGAGGCCGTCGCGAAGCTCGCGCGCCGCGGGCTCCCGCCCCATCAGACGGAGGTGGTCCAGGACTTCATCGAGGCCGTGGCCGAGGCCCAGAGCGTGCCGGTCGGCCTGCTCGTGCGGGCGGTGGGCGCGAGCGGCGCGCTGCCCGGCCTGCTGCGCCTGGTTCCCGACAAGACGCTGGCCCGCCCCGTGGCCGCCATGCTCGCCAACACTGCGTGCGCCACGGTGGTGCGCGCGGGCGAGAAGACGAACGTCATTCCTGGCGTGGCCGAGATGGAGATCGACGGACGGACGCTGCCGGGGCAGACGGACGCGGATCTCTTGCGCGAGCTGGGCGCCGTGCTGGGACCGGGCTTCGAGCTGGAGGTGATGCGCTCTGCGCCGCCCGTCGAGGCGAGCCCCTGGCGCACGCCCCTGTACGAGCGGATGGCCCAGGCCGTGCTGCGGCGCGAGCCCGATGCCGCGGTCGTGCCGTACCTTCTGCCCGCGTTCACGGACGCCAAGAGCTTCGCGCGCTTGGGGACCAGGTGGTACGGCTTCGCGCCGCTCAAGCTCCCCCGGGGCATGCGCTTCGCCGACCTCTACCACGGCGACGACGAGCGGGTGCCGCTCGACGGGCTGCGCTGGGGCACGGAGGTGCTTGCCGAGGTGGTGGCGGGCTTTGCCGCCGCCGGGTCCTGATCCCGCCCGGGCGAGCTCGCCGGCGGGGCGGTGCCGAACGAAACGGCTGGAATTGTGCAGCAGTTGGGGGCTAAATGGCGACATCGTGATCCACGGCGAGCCCAAGCCAGGCGACGTGATCGACAGCCGCTACCGGCTCGAGGAAGAGATCGGCCGCGGCGGCCATGGCCTGGTGTTCCGCGCCTTCGATGCCCAGCAGAACTTCGAGGTGGCCCTGAAGATCCTCAACCTGGCGACCTCCGAGGATCCCCAGTACACCGAGCGGCTCTGGCGCGAGGCCCAGTCGCTCGCGGCCCTGTGGGACTCGAGCGTGGTGCGCGTGTACGGCTTCGGCAGCGACGCCGAGGGCTACGTCTACATGGCCATGGAGCTGTTGCACGGCGAGACGCTCGCCGACCACCTGGAGAACCTCGAGCAGTTCGGCGACCGGATGGCGGCGTACCGCGTGCTCGAGGCGCTCGATCCCGTGGCGCGGGCCCTGCACACGGCCCACTCCAAGGGCATCATTCATCGCGATCTGAAGCCCTCGAACATCATCTTGATCCACCCGGAGCACGGGGGCGGCACGCGGCTGATGGACTTCGGACTGGCCAAGATCCACGGCTCGCTCGCGCTCACGCAGGCCGGGATGGTGGCGGGCTCGCCGAGCTACATCGCGCCGGAGGTGTGGCGCGCCAAGCCCTTCGACCACCGCATCGACGTGTACTCCTTTGCCGCCGTGATCTACCGGGCGCTGGCCGGGCACCCGCCCTTCAAGGCGGGATCGATGCTCGACATCCTGCTCGCCGCCACCGAGGGGCCGCGGCCGCGGCTGGCGCCGCTGCGGCCGGAGCTCTCGCCGCGCGTCGATGCGTGGCTCGCCACGGCGCTGGCCATCGATCCCGACCACCGCTACCCGTACGTCAGCTCGATGTGGAACGAGCTCATTCGCATCGTCCAGGAGAGCGGCGGCCCGAGCTCCGACAAGGCGCGCGCGAGCTTCTCGGCGCCGGCGGGCTGATCTACTAATTTGGGCTCTCTGCGCGCCGCGCGCAAATTCTGGGCCGGCTGCCGAAGCAGGGGCCGAGGATTCAAGGGGTCGAGGGGTCGAGGGGTCGAGCAAACCCCGGCCCCTTACCCCTCGGCCCCTTGGCCCCTTCACCCCTTGACCCCTTTGGGTTGCGGGCGAAGCCCGCGCTAGGCCACTCCTGCCTACTTGCAGCGCAGCGCAGCCCGCCCGCCGCCGCTGCGGACCAGCCGGTGCATGAGCCTCCGGCTATCCGGGCGCAACCGCCGCTGCGCCGCCAGGCAGCGGCACAGCGGCTCGCGCGCCGGATCGGGATCCCCGAGCGCGATGTACCCTTCGGCCAGGCGCAAGTGGTTCTCCATCTCGGCCGGGTGCTGCGCCGCCAACTCCTCCAGCATCTCCAGCCCCTGCTCGGAGTCGCCTTGCTTGACGAGCGACGCCGGCGCCAGCACGTACATGGTGCCGAGCGTGCGCTTGGCCGCGCCGTCCCGGAAGCTCGGATCGAGCTTCGCGCTCTGCTGGCCATAGCGCTCGATCTCCTCGATGTAGCTTGCTCCGGCCAGGCCCAATGCCTGCACGAGGCGCCCGGCGAGCGCGGCGCGGGCGTAGGCGTAGGCCGCTGTCGGCTCCCGCCACCGCCGCACCGCCTCGTAGGCCGCCCGGCGATCCTCGGGCGTGTCGCGCTCCCGGTCGATCAGCGCCTCCATCGCGTCGTGCACGGCCAGCGCGTCCTGCCGGTCGACGGGGGCCTGCAACTCGGGCCGCAGCAGGCCCGCGCCCGAGCAGGCGCCGAGCCCGGCGAGCGCACCCGCCAGCGCGACGGCAAGCCTTGCGGCTCGCGGCGGATCAGAAGATGAGCCCACCGCCGAGCGAGACGTCCCAGTCGAAGAGGAAGTCGGCGGCCGGAGCGAACACGGCAACCATGTCGGCGCTGATGGGGCGCAGGAACACGAAGCCGCGGTCGCCGAGCACGAGCCTGCCCTCGGCGCCGAACTCGAAGTTGATCCCGTGCGCCGCGCCTCCGCCCGCGAACAGGGCGTAGCCGAGCTTGCCGGTCGGCGCGATGTACACGCCTAGGTTCTTGACGGGCTGGATGTCCCACCAGAACTTGCAGCCCGGCTGGAAGCCGACGAAGCCCCAGCCGAAGCTCTCGGCGATCGAGGCGCCGATCGCCGGTCCCTCGGTGGTGTGCGAGAAGTGGTAGCCGAACTCCTGGGTCAGCCTGAACCGGGTAAGGGCGGCGCCGCGCCCGTACTTCCCGGCCAGGCCGAAGAACGACGGCCCGAAGCCGGCCACGGCGAACATCGGCCGGGAGCCGGGGCGCAGAACTTCAGGCATCTCGGCCCGCGCTGGGCCCGGTGCGAGCCAGACGGCAAGAGCCGCCGCCGCCGCCGTGAGGAACGCGGGAGACTGTGGTGCGAGTCGTGAAGACATCGTGCCCTCCGTGGGCGGAAGCGCCCACCGCCGTGTGGCGAGCGAGCGCCACAGAGGGCATTACCCGCGAGCGCCAGGGCGTGTCAACCAATCGGCTGAGCGTTCCCAGAGCGAACGGCGCGCCCCGTGGCGGCGCGGCGCCGCCGGCGCTAGAACTAGCGCCACCGATGCGCCGCCTCGCCTTCCCGGCCGCCCTGCTCGCGCTTGCCTGCGTGCTTGGCGGGACCCGCGCCGAACGCGGGCTCCCGCTGTCTCTAGGCTGCGAAGGCCGCGTTGTCAGCCGGCCGGCCAGCTCCGCCGGGCCGGCCGCCACCGCCCCGGCGCCCACGGCTACTGCCAGCGCACCCGCGCCGGCCACAGACGTAGCGGCCTCCCGCTCCGCCGCACCGCCCGCGCCCTTCGCCTCGGCGCGCCGCTTCGGCGTCTGGATCCGCGGCGGCGACGTGATCGACGGCACCGGCGCGCCGCGGCGCCGCGCGGACGTGCTCGTGGCCGGCGACAGCATCTCCTACGTCGGGGCCGTCGCGCCCGGCGTGCGCGCCGACCGGCTCATCGACGCCACCGGCAAGGTGGTCACGCCGGGCTTCATCGACGCGCATGCCCACACCGACGCCGCCGCTCGCCGCAGCAGTGACCCACTCGGAGAGGTCGCGGGCTTCTTGGCCATGGGAGTCACCACGATCTGTCTCGGGCAGGACGGCCGCAGCCCTTCGGACGAAGGCGTCGAGCACTGGCTCGCCGAGGTCGGCGGCCGGCCGCTCGGCCTGAACGCGCTGGCCTTTGCCGGACACGGCACGATCCGCTCGCAGGCGGGCGTCGGCCTGAGCACGCACCCCGGCGCCGACCAGATCCGGCGCATGGTGCGCCTCGTGGAGCGGGAGCTCGGCGCCGGCGCCTTCGGCCTGACGACGGGCCTGGAGTACCGGCCGGGCCGCCTGGCCGCGCTGGAGGAGCTCGTGGCCGTGGCCAAGCCCGTCGCGGCTCGCAACGCCCTGGTCATGAGCCACCTGCGTTCCGAGGACGACGACGCCATCGAGCCGGCCTTGGACGAGTTGCTCGCCCAGGGGGAGCGCTCCGGGGCCAGAGTGCACGTCTCGCACTTGAAGGTCGTCAGTGGCAAGGGCGCGGCGCGCGCCGAGCAGATCCTCGGCCAGCTCCAGGCGGCGCGCGCGCGCGGCGTCCGCGTCACGGCGGATATCTACCCCTACGATGCGAGCTACACGAACCTCGGGATCCTCTTCCCTGATTTCGCGTTGCCGCCCAACGACTTGGAGCGCGCGAAGGCCACGCGCGGCGAGGAGCTGCGCGCCTTCCTGCGCCGCCGGATCGTGCTGCGCGGCGGCCCCGAGGCCGTGCTCTTCGGTTCTGCGCCGTATCGGGGCAAGACCCTGGCGGAGCTCGCGGCCGAGCTGCAGATGCCCTTCGAGGACGTGCTCGTGCACATCGGGCCGCACGGCGCGAGGGCGGCCTACTTCGTCATGGATGACGCCCTGCAGAGCCGGCTGCTCGCCGATGCGCACGTCACGATCGGCAGCGACGGCAGCGCCCGCACGCCCCACCCCCGCTCCTACGGGACCTTTGCGCGCGTCATCCGGCGCGACGTGCTGGAGCGCAAGCTCTTCAGCCTGGAGGAGGCCGTGCGCAAGATGACCGGCTTTGCGGCCCAGACCGTGGGCCTCGACCGGCAGCGGCGCGGCCTGGTCGCGGCGGGGTGGGCTGCCGACCTCCTGGTCTTCGACCCGGCCAAGGTGCGCGACGTGGCCGACTACCCGGAGCCCGCTCGCCTCGCCGAGGGCTTCGACTGGGTGCTCGTCAACGGCCGGCTCGCGCGCGAGGACGGCAAGCCCACGGCCGTGCGCGCCGGCCGGGTGCTGCGTCGCCAGGACACCGCGACGCCCCTGGCGGGGCCGGCCGCTCCATGAGATGCTGGTCTCACGGCGGGCGTCCCCTTCGCCGCGGAGAGAGCCGATGACCAACCCCACGCCGCTGTTCGTCGCCCTCGGAGCAAGCCTGGTGATGGGCACCCTGGTCGCGTGCGGCGGCGTGGCCGTGCTGGATCCGGTCCGCAAGGGCGGCGGCGAGGCAGGCGGCGGCGGACAGACGACCACGACCACCACGACCACGACCACGACCAGCACGACGAGCTCGGGCACGGGCGCGGCCGGGGCGGGTGGCTACGGAGGCTACGGCGGAGGCGGCGAGGGCGCACAGGGCGCCACCGGTGGCGCGCCCCCGATCCCGCCGCTCGTCTACTACGACCTCGGCGAGATGCAGGTCGGCGTGACGGCGACCTTCGAGGCGCCGGCCGGAATCCTCGGCATGACCGCTATGGTCGAGGTGCTCGATGGCAACAAGTACGAGATGATCGGCTTCCCCACGGTAGCCGCGCCGAGCGGTTCGCCCGTCATCGAGAACTACGGCATCCCGGGCACGGCGGCCCACTTCAGCTTCCCGGGAGCCGAGGTGGTCGCCGTGCCGCTGAGCGACCACCCCGAGGCCATGCCGATCGCGCCGGGAGTCTGGCAGTTCGAGGTGGGCAGCGAGGAGGACGCCAAGAAGGCGCATCTCGGGATCTGGGTGCGACAGACGCTCGACGGCCAGTTCCACGGCGGCGTGGTCGACGTCAACCTCTTCCGCACGCCTGGGGCTCCCGACGAAGGCTACATGAAGAAAGTGGTCAAGCTGGCCATAGGTGGCATGGCCGGCCTGAAACTCGGCAAGCTCAAGGTCCTTCCGCTAGACGAGCAGTACGCCGTGCTGGATGAGAACAACTTCTTCGAGGTCTTCGAGCCTACCAAGGGCGCGCCGGGCAAGCCCGCCCTCAACATTATGGTTGTGGAGATGCTCACGGGCGAGCTCGAGGGCGCCGCCGGCTTTACCCTGGGCGCACCGGGAAACCCGATCGAGCACGGGACGCTCAAGAGCGGCGTCGTGGTGACGACTGGCTACGGCGAGGAGTGGGATACGCTCATCATGCGCCACGAGACGGGGCACCTGGCCGGCCTGTTCCACACGAGCGAGTTCGAGGACGACCTCGGCGATGCGCTGGACGACACGCCCTGGTGCGACGACCCGATGGGGAAGATGGACAGTTGCCCGGACTACCCGAACCTGATGTTCCCCATCGCCGCCAGCGGAGCGCTCCTGCTCAGCCCGAAGCAGAACCGCGTCGTCCAGGCAAGCGCGCTCTATCGGGGCATCGTCGAGGAGGGCGGTGGGCCGGCCGATCCGCTCCCGGACGACGAGCCCGGCGCCGGCGATGAACCGGAGGCCGGCCCTGCGCCGGGCGGCGGTGCCAAAGCGGCGGGAGCCGCCACCCCTCTCGCCATCCCGCTTGCCGAGCAGAGCTGGGCCGCCCGCGTGCCGCCGGGGCTGGCGCACTACCTCGCCGGCCTGTGGTGCGTGCGCTCCGGGGTGGACTTCTTCACGGTGGTGCGCCTGCTCGGCGGCGACGACGCGGCGGAGCTCCTGGCCATGGGCACGGATCGGAGCGCGCCGCTTCACGTCCGCATGCGGGCGCTGATGGCGGCCGGCCGGGCATCGCCCTCCGCCGGGCAGATCGCCCAGCTCGTGGCCTTGGCCCAGAGCAGCAGCCTGCCGCCCGTGGTGCGCGTCGGCGCCCTGGGCGGCCTGTCCGCGGCCGCACCGGGGCGGGCACGGGCGCTCGCCGCGCTTCTCGCCGCCGGCGCCGATGCCCGCGTGGCCCGCGTGGCGAGGCGCCTGCGCGGGGCCGGGGCACGCTAGAAGGACCGCGCCGATGAAGATCGCTCAGATGCTCGACCGGCGCGAGCCGGTGGTCTCCTTCGAGTTCTTCCCGCCAAGGAGCGAGCAGGCCGAGGAGGAGCTCTTCCGCACGGTCGACGCCCTGCGCGCCTGCCGGCCCTCGTTCGTCTCGGTCACCTACGGCGCCCAGGGCAACACGCGGGATCTGACGCTCGATCTCGTGGCGCGCATCAAACGGGAGCTCGCCATGGAGCCGCTGGCGCATCTGACGTGCGTCGGGTCGGGCCGCGACGAGATCCGCCGCGTGCTCGATCGGCTTCTGGCGGCCGGGATCGAGAACGTGCTGGCGCTGCGCGGCGATCCGCCCCCGGGCGAGGGCCGGTTCCAGGCTCCGCCGGGCGGCTTCGCCCACGCCAGCGAGCTCGTGAGCTTCGTGCGCGAGCAGGGGCTGCCGCTGTGCATTGGCGCAGCCTGCTACCCGGAGGGCCATCCCGATTGCCCCGAGCTGGAGCAGGATCTGGACCACCTCAAGCACAAGGTAGGCTGTGGCGTCGACTTCCTCATCACGCAGCTCTTCTTCGACAACCAGGACTACTTCGCCTTCGTCCGCCGCGCGCGCTCGGCCGGCATCGAGGTGCCCATCGTGCCCGGGCTCATGCCCGTGACCAACGTGGCCCAGATCCACCGCTTCACCAAGATCTGCGGCGCGCGCATCCCGCAGGAGCTGTACCGGCGCCTGCGCATAGTGGAGCGCGACCCGGCGGCGGTGGTGGCGGCCGGCGTGCTCTGGACGGTGACGCAGGGGGCGGAGCTGCTCGCCAAGGGCGTTCCGGGCCTGCACTTCTACACGCTGAACAAGTCATCGGCGACGCTGGCCGTACACGCGGCGTTGGGGCTGTGATGGTCCTGCCGTCGCGGTCCCTGCCCTACGCAGCGCTGGCCCTGTTCGGGCTCGGCTGCTCGGTCTACACCGAGGATCTGCTTCTGCCCGCTTCCGGCTCGGGCGGGGCCGCGGCGGCCGGCGGCGCGGGCGGGGTAGCCGGGAGCGGACAGGGGGGAGGTTGCGCGCGCGACAGCGACTGCCCGGGCGAGGACGAAGGCTGCCGGAGGCGCGCTTGCCGTCACGGCGGCTGCGGCTACGAGAACGCGTTCCTCGGCGCTCCCTGTGCCGAGAGCGGCGGTCGGGTGTGCGACGGGGCGGGCAAGTGTGTGCCGTGCCTGGGGGATCTGCACTGCGACGGACCGGAGCGTTGCGTGGGCCAGAAGTGCGTGCCGCCGGCCTGCGCCAACGTGGAGCAGGACGGAAGCGAGACGGACGTCGACTGCGGCGGCGAGTGCCCGGCGTGTGCCAATGGGAAGGCTTGCCAGAGCGCGGCGGACTGCAAGAGCCGTCACTGCGCGGCGGCCGGCGCGGGAGGCGCGGGCGGCGCAGGCGGCGTGGTCTCGCCCGGGAGCGCCTGTGCGCCGTGCGCCGCGCACGAGGACTGCGAGCCGGACGAGCACTGCGACAACTTCGGGCGCTGCGCGTCCAAGAAGCCCCTGGGCGCGCTGTGCGACCATCCCGAGGCGTGCTCGAGCGGGCTGTGCGCCGACGGCCGCTGCTGCGACGGCGCTTGCCCCGGCGGCTGCGAGTCGTGCACGCTGCCGGGCCTGGAAGGCACGTGCACGTTGCACCCTGAGGGCACCGATCCCGAGGGCGCCTGCGGCGGCGACGTGTGCAACGGCCAAGGCGCCTGCAGATGCGCCGACCTCGTGAAGAACGGCGCCGAGGCGGACGTGGACTGTGGCGGCGGCGGCTGCCCGCCCTGCGCCGATGGCAAGGGCTGCGCCGGGCCCAGCGACTGCCAGAGCAAGGTATGCCAGGGGGCGCAGTGCCAGGCGCCCATCTGCGCCGATCTCGTGCAGAACGCGGCCGAGACGGATGTTGACTGCGGCGGGGGCAAGTGCCCGGCCTGCGCCGACGGCAAGGGCTGCGCGGGCGCCGGCGACTGCCAGAGCAAGGTGTGCCAGGGGGCGCAATGCCAGGCGCCCACTTGCGGCGACCAGGCGAAGAACGCGGCCGAGACGGATGTTGACTGCGGCGGGGGCAAGTGCCCGGCCTGCGCCGACGGGAAGGCATGCCTGCTCGGTGCGGACTGCCAGAGCGGCTTCTGCGGCGCCAGCCTGTGCAAGACGCCGGCTTGCAACGACGGTTTCAAGAACGGCAAGGAGACGGACGTGGACTGCGGCGGGGGCAAGTGCTCGTCGTGCGCCGATGGCAAGGGCTGCCTCGTCGGATCCGACTGCCTGAGCGGCGTGTGCAAGGGCGCCCTGTGCCAGGCGCCCGTGTGCGGCGACGCCGTGGTCAACGGGGCGGAGCAGTGCGACGACGGCAACAAGCAGTCCTTCGACGCCTGCTCCGCGAGCTGCCGGCTACCCGCGCCGCACCTGCTCCTGAGCGAGCTCGTGGTCACCCCGAGTGACGCCGAGTACGTCGAGATCTACAACCCCACGGCGAAGCCCGTCGCCCTTGGCCAGATCTACCTCGCCGACGAGGCCGACTACTATCTCGTCGCCCAGAAGCCGGCCGGCGGGAAGCCCAACCAGTATGACTTCCGGGTGCGCTTTCCGCCGGGCGCCAGCCTTGCGCCGGGAGCCTTCGCGGTGGTCTCGCTCAGCTCGGCCAGCGCATTTCACGCCGCGTACGGGAAGTACCCGGACTTCGACTTCGATGCCAACGACGCCGGCGCGCCGACCATGGTGGGTGAGATGGGCGCCAACGCCGGTCTCGCCAACACGAGCGAGATGGTCGTGCTCTTCCAGTGGGACGGCAGCTCCGACCTCGTGGCCGATCTGGACTACGTGGTCTACGGCGGCACGGCGGCGGCCATGGATAAGTCAGGCCTGGTTGTCGGCGCGGGCAAGTACAAGCCGGAGACGCTGCCCGCGGGCCAGAGCCCGGCCGCTACGCCGCAGTGGAACGACAAGACGTTGCACCGCTGCGAGAGTGCCGAAACCGGCGAGGCAAGCTCGGGGAGCAACGGCCTTCTCGGGCACGACGAGACGAGCGAGAAGCTCACCTCGAGCTTCGAGACCGGGAGCACGGCCTCCCCGGGCGCGCCGCCGCCGCCGGGCGTCTGCCCGTAGCGTCGGCCATGGAGGCTTGCCCTGCGCCGAACGATCGGCACACCGCCGTCGAAAGGGGGTGACGGATAGCTTGGATTCCGTTAGGCTGTCCCCGGCTCGGTGGCCGGAATTGCGGCCACGGCAGCCCCATAGGGGGTGAGCCGGCAACAAGATCCAGCTTTGACATGCGGGAAGCGCGCCCTGGGGGCGCGGCTACGCTGTACGGCTCACGGAGGATGCAGAAATGATGCACACCAGGTCCGGAAACCTTCTCGTTGGCGTGGCGGCCGTAGCGGCCCTGGCGGCGTGGGCGGGCTGCCAGCTCATCTCCGAGGTCGACCGCGATCTCATCCCCGGCCCTGACGCGGGCGCCGTCGGCGGCGGCGGAGGCGGCGTGGGCGGAGGTGGGGCCGGCGGTGCCGGGCCCGAGTGCATCACGCTCAACGACTGCCAGGACAAGGGCACGACCTGCCACCCTGGCGTGTGCGAAGCGAGCAAGTGCGGCTTCAAGGATGCCGACGAGGGCACGGCGTGCACCGAGAACAACGGCAACGTGTGCGACGGCAAAGGGGGCTGCGTCGAGTGCACCAAGGACGAGCACTGCACGGGCGATGATCTGTGCGATACCGAGGCCAACAAGTGCGTCCCGCCGCCCTGCAAGAACAAGGTGCTCGACGGCGACGAGACGGACGTGGACTGCGGCGGCAAGGACTGCGCGCCGTGCAAGAACGGCAAGAAGTGCGAGAAGTACTCCGACTGCGAGAGCGGCTTCTGTCCGGAGCCGGGCGGCGGTGAGGGCGGCGCGGGCGGCGCCGGGGGCGCGGGCGGCGCCGGGGGCGGCGAGGAGCCGACTCCGCTCCAGTGCGCGGTCTGTGGCGACCACGCCGACTGCCAGGACGCCGACTACTGCAACGCCGACGGCAAGTGCGTGGTCAAGCTCCTGAACGGCGCGAGCTGCAAGGAC
>JACQWT010000365.1 GCA_016209145.1 Deltaproteobacteria bacterium
CACCGGGTGGCGGTGATCGTGCGCGGGCCGGCGCAGGTGGGAGGCCAGGGCCTTCAGCCCCTTGGGCTTGCGGCCGGCGCCTTTGCGGGCGCCGCCATGGCAGCGCCAGGGCAGCACGGCCTGGCCACGGGGCTGGCGGCGGAGGCGGGCCATGATTTTGATTTAGCACTGATTTGGTTCTTGTCAAGGAGGAAGGTGACGATTTCTTCCCCTGTCGAACCTGATCGAGACCGCCGCCGTGCTGCGCATCCGCGAGCAGCAATTCGTGGACGACGCCGAGATGGCGCAGATCCTCGGCAACGACAAGCTCCTCAAGCGCCTGCGGACGGGCTCGCGGCAGGCCAGCAAGCGACGGGGCCGGTTCGTTGGCTGAGTACCGCGTTTCCGAGACCGACCAGCTCGGGTAGCACACAATGCCGTGCCGGCGGCGCCTTGGGGGGCACCGCCGGCACGACAAGCGGCCCGGGCCGCGGTCGGGGCTCAGTCGCAGCCGTTGTCCACCGTGCCCTCGCAGTCGTTGTCCAGGGCGTCGTCGCAGGTCTCGCTCGCCGGGTAGATCTTCTGCGTGCAGACCACCTGGCCCTGCTGGCACGCCGTCTCGCCGTAGCCGCAGACGCCGTCCTTGCCGGTGTCGCACTCGGCCAGCCCGCCCGGGTTGCCCTCGTCGGTCAGGCCGTCGCAGTCGTTGTCGAGGCCGTCGCAGCTCTCGGGCTTCTCGGGCACGTCCTGCACGCACGCGAGCAGGCCCTCCTGGCAGTGCAGCGTCCCGGTGGCGCACACGCCGAGCTTGCCGGTCGCGCAGCTCGGGCCGCCTTCGGGATCGCCCTCGTCTGTCTCGCCGTCGCAGTCGTTGTCCTCGCCGTCGCACTTCTCGGCCGAAGGCTGGACGTTCTGGACGCAGCCGAGCGAGCCGTTCTGGCAGGTCCGGGTGCCGAGGCTGCACACGCCTTCGAGGTTCGTGCTGCAGCTTGCGCCGCCACCGGGGTTGTCCTCGTCGGTCTTGCCGTCGCAGTCGTTGTCCTTGCCGTCGCAGCTCTCGGGCGCCGAGGCCACGACCTGGATGCACTTGGGCGAGCCCTGCTGGCACTGCAAGATCCCCTTGGTGCACTCGCCCTTGAGGCCGGTGCTGCAAGTCCCGCCGATGCCCACGGGGCTGTCATCGACCTTGCCGTCGCAGTCGTTGTCGAGGCCGTCGCACTTCTCCGCGGAAGCAAGCTCCTGCTGCTGGCAGACCACGTTGCCGGCGGAGCACACGGTCATGCCCTTGGAGCACACGCCCAGACCGTTCGTCGTGCAGCTCTGGCCTGCCTGCGGGGTGTCGTCGTCCACCTTGCCATTGCAGTCGTTGTCCAGCCCGTCGCACTTCTCCGCTGAAGGAGCGGTGCTCTGGACGCAGTCGAGCGAGCCGTTCTGGCACTGCTTGATGCCCGGGGAGCAGACACCCGGCTTGCCCGTCTTGCAGCTCACGCCGCCGCCAGGGTTGCCCTGGTCGATCTCGCCGTCGCAGTCGTTGTCCTTGCCGTCGCACTCGTCCCAGCTCGGCTGCTGGTTCTGAAGGCAAACGAGCGAGCCCTTCTGGCACTTGGTGGTGCCGGCCGAGCAGATCCCGAGCTTGCCCGTGTCGCAGCCCTTGCCGCCGCCCGGGTTGCCCTCGTCCGTCAGGTCGTCGCAGTCGTTGTCCTTGCCGTCGCACTGCTCGTCGCTCGGCGACTCCGCCACGCACCCGAGCGCGCCCGCAATGCACGCCATCGTGCCCGTGGCGCAGACGCCGGGCTTGCCCGTCTTGCAGCTCGCGCCGCCACCGGGGTTGTCCTCGTCGGTCAGCAAGTCGCAATCGTTGTCCTCGCCGTCGCACTTCTCGGGGCTCGGCAGCACCGCGCCGACGCAGGCGCCCCACTGGCCGTCCTTGCCACACGTCTGCACGCCGTCGTCGCAGGCGCCCTTGTTGCGGGTCTGGGCCGAGCCCGGGTAGCAGCCCTGCTGCTCGCCCTCGTTGCAGCCACAGCCCTCGTCGACCGCGCCGTCGCAGTCGTTGTCCTGGCCGTCGCACTGCTCGGCGGCCGGCAGCACGGCGCCCGCGCACGCGGCCCACTGGCCGTCACCGCCGCACTTCTGCACGCCGTCGTGGCAGACGCCCTTGCCGCGGGTCTGGGCCGAGCCCGGGTAGCAGCCCTGCTGCTCGCCGTCCTTGCAGGCGCAGCCCTCGTCGATCTGGCCGTCGCAGTCGTCGTCCAGGCCGCTGCATGCCTCGGCCTGCGCCGGCTCGCCAGGCACGCAGGCGACTTCCTTGCCCTGCGCGCACGCCTCGACCTCGACCCGGCAGACGCCGATGCCGCAGACGGCCAAGGGAAGCGCCTCGTCGATCTCCCCATCGCAGTCGTTGTCGGCGCCGTCGCAGATCTCCGCCTGGCAGGGCGCGCCACTTGAGCCGCCACCGCCGTCGCCGCCGTTGCCGCCCGGCCCGACCGGGGGTTCATTCTTGCCGCCAGCGCCCGCGTCGTTGCCGCTGCTGCTCGGCGGATCCACGATGGACCGGCGGCCCCGCGAGCGTTCCGGCTCGCCGGCTGCGCTGCCCGCCTCTCCGGAGCTGCTGGCCGCCGGCGCGCCCGCTTCCCCGGCCGGCTGCTGCTCGCCTCGGCTGGCGGTACCGTCCGCCGAGTCTGCGCCGCCGCAGCCCAAAGGGACCGCCGCTACGGCGAGCAGCGCGAGCAGGCCGAACCCCGCGCCGTGGCGGTGCCCGGCGAGCCGCAGCCGCGCCCGCAGCGAGGGGAGCGCGCGGGTGTCGGCGCGCGATTGCTGATCCGACTTCTGACAACAAGCTGGAGACTTCATCGCTACTACCTCCGCGTTGGGCGTTTCGGTTCAGAGTGTTTGAGCCAGAGACAAAGCACGCGCCGTGCCAGCCGGACCCCTGCTCGCCTGCGACCGCGTTCTCGCGGGGCCGATGAGCCGCTCGGCCCGGGAAATCGCGTGCCGCGGACGCCTCGACGAGACCGGCCGCGAGCGCCCGCGCCGGCGACCATGCCTGGTGCCCGCCGTCTCGGATCTGCGACGCCGGATCGGATCCGCGACGCCAGCCCCCGCGCCGACAGCCGCCTGCGGGCCCACGGCACCATGCACACTCGGCCTGGTAGCAAGCAGGCCGCCGTGTGCGGGCGCCACCGACGGCAGTGCAGATCCAGCCCGCCAACCCCGCACGCAGGCACTCCGGCCAGAGCCCGGGACGACCCACCCCGGCCGTGCTACCCTGCACTGGTGGACAGGTCGCGGCTGGTGCCGACGCAGGAGGCCGCGCAGCTCAGGGCACAGGCCGCCCCCCTGCTGCGGGCCATGCCCGAGATCCGCGAGGCGCTGGCGCTCGGCCTGTGCGGCTCGGTGGCCCGCGGCACGGCCGGCCCCGACTCGGACATCGACGTACTGGTCGTCCTGCCGGACGGGCACGCCCCGGCGAAGCAAGAGGACCGTTGGTGGCGTGCGGTGCGGCGCGCGCTCGCCCCGCTGGGCCGCGAGGTTTCCGTGTTGGTGTACACGCCGCGTGCCATCCGCCGGATCGGCAACTGGTACGTGTTGCGGCTGGCGAGCGACAGCCTGCTGCTGCACGACACGAACGGTCAGATCGACGCGCTGCTGCGACGGGTGAGGGACCGGGCACTGGCCACCGGCTTCGTGGAGCGCGACGGCGGCGGCCGGCCGTACTGGGAGTACGTTGGCGACGCCTCGAAGCCGTGGGAGCTGGAGCTCGCCGAGCCATGACCCGGCGCGGGGAATGGCAGCCGTGGCTGCGCGACGCAGAGCTGTCGCTGGCGGATGCCCGCCGCAATCTCCGCGACGGCGCATGGCGCGTCGTGTGCATCACGGGGCAGCTCGCCGTGGAGATGGCGGCCAAGGCAGTGATCGCCGCCTTCGCCGAGCCACGCTGGACTCATGATCCCGGAGAGCAGCTCCGGAGCGTCCTGCTCGCGCGCTCGGACACCGAGCTGGACGCGGCCTTCGGCCCGAGCAGCCGCGCGGCTCTCGAGCAGCTCGCGCAGGAGGCGAGCGAAGCGGCACTCTGGCACGGCCGCGCCACCTACGGGCAGAGGACGGAGGACGGCTCGCGGCTCGCGGCCGCCGAGGTCTGCACCGAGGAAGCAGCACGCGAGCTGCTCGGTCGCGCCGAACGCGCGGTGGGAGCCGCGGTTCGGCTGCGGCTGCCGTGAGGCTGCAGGAAGAAACGCCTCCGCGCTGCAAGCGCCCGGCCGCCTGGCCGAAGCAGGGCGCACGTCACGCGGACCCGTCGGGGTTTGTGCTGTCGATCGCGAGGGCGATCCTCAGCCCCAGAAGTGGGAAGGGCGAGCCGTCGCGCCAGCCTCCGTGATACGCTCGTCCCGAGTGCTCGGCCCGAGCCGAGCCAAGGGCGCGCCCCACCCCGCGCCGCAGGGAGGCACTCGATGGCTGCTCGTAGAAGATGGGAAGACTGGATGCGCGTTGCGCCGCGACCGCGGCTCTGGCTCGGAGCGGGGTTGCTTGGCGCCGTCCTGCTCTTGACGAATGCGTCCCTGGCCGCCGTGCCGGCCACGATCGGCCACCAGGGCAGGCTCTACGACGCCAAGACGGCCGAGCCGGTCGAGGGCGAGCTCAGCGTCTCGTTCGCGCTCTACGAGAGCCAGCTCTCCCCCGGGCCGCTCTGGGTCGAGACGCAGCAGGTGACGTTCGAGTCGGGCTACTTCAGCGTCCAGCTCGGCAGCGTCATGCCGTTCCAGCAAAAGACCTTCGACGGCTCGTCGCGCTACCTCGGCATCACCATTGCCAACGACGCGGAGATGAAGCCCCGGGCCCTGGTCGGCAGCGTGCCCTATGCGCTCGTGGCGTACAACGCCACCGGCGACATCACTCCCAACTCGGTGAGCATCCCGGAGCACGGCACGGTCATCGACAACGAGGGCAAGTGGGTCGGCGATCCCAGCGGGCTCGTCGGCCCCACCGGGCCACAGGGCCCGAAGGGCGATCCGGGCGCGACCGGCCCGCAGGGGCCCAAAGGCGACAAGGGCGACACCGGCGCCGCCGGCGTGCAGGGCCCCAAAGGCGACCCCGGTCCGACCGGCCCGCAGGGGCTGACCGGACCGCAAGGCCCCCAGGGCCTGACCGGGCCGCAGGGCCCGCAGGGGATGACCGGCCCCCAAGGCCCCGTCGGGCCCAAGGGCGATCCGGGCGCCACCGGCCTGCAAGGCCCCAAGGGAGACCAGGGCGCAGCCGGCCCGCAGGGCCAGAAGGGCGATCCGGGCGCCACCGGCGCCACGGGCCCGCAAGGGCCCAAGGGCGACACCGGCGCCACCGGCCCGCAGGGGCCCCAGGGCCCGGCCGGCGCCTCGCCGTGGAAGCTCAACGGCAACAACACCTACTACGACGCCGGCAAGGTGGGCGTCGGCGTGTCGAGCCCTTCCATGAGCCTGAGCGTCGGCTCCAACCTGCACGGCGCGAACGACGGGATGAGCCTGGACGGCATCTTGAAGCTCGGCTGGGGCACCGGCGTGTCCACGCCGTCAGCAGGGCAAGTCGTCGTCTATCACGAGTCCGCGAACAGCGGCTCTCTGCGAATCAAAACGTCGGCCACCGATGCGATGGCGATTCAGACCAACGGCAACGTCGGCGTGGGCACGAACGCGCCGGGGCAGAAGCTCAGCGTGGCCGGCGTCGTCGAGTCCACGTCCGGCGGGTTCAAGTTCCCCGACGCCACGGTGCAGACCACGGCCGCCTGGACCACCGAGTCCCTTCTGGCACAGCTCGCGAACGGACCCACGATCGTGGCGAACGACGCCGGGTACGCCCAGTTCGCCGAGGTCCAGAGCACGAACGCGAACGTGTTCGAGGTCCTGGCGAGCGGCAACTACGGCGTGAAGTTCAAGAAGGCCGGTAGAATCATGTGGACCTACGACCAGGACATCATCGCCACCGGCGGCAGCTACGCCTGGGTGTTCTCCTGGATCGACGGGATCAACGCCGGCGCCTCGCTCATGGCGCCGACGGGCGGCTACTGGGACGGGATGCACGCCGGGGGCGCGTACAACGTCACGGCGAACCAGGTGCTGATGATCCAATGGGGATGCTCCGGGTGCAATATCACCGGCATGGACAACGGAGGCTGGGGCCGCCTGGGCATCGTCTGGACCGGAAACCCGAGCTGACGGCCATGCGAAACGCACTGCTGTGGGCCGTCGTCGGCGTCGCGCTGGGGCTCGCGCACCCGGCCTGCTCCGGCGACGATGCGGCGTTCGGCCCAGGTCGCACCGCCGCGGGCGGCAGCGGCGGAGCCGGCGGCACCGGCGGCGCCGGCGGCGGTGGACCCACCGCCACGAGCTCGTCGAGCGCATCGAGCGGCGTCGCGCCCAAGTGCGGCGACGGGGCCTGCGCCCCGAGCGAGACGGCCGAGAGCTGCCCCAAGGACTGCGCGGTCACCTGCGAGCACGACCTGTGCGAGGTGGGCGACCCGCTCTCCGATGGATGCGAGAGCTGCGTCGAGACCGTGTGCGGCGAGGATCCGTACTGCTGCGAGAGCTACTGGGACGACCAGTGCATCAAGGAAGCCGACAGCCTGTGCGATGCCGGCTGCTGCGGGAACGGCTCTTGCCAGGGCCAGAGCTGCGCCTCCTGCCCCGAGGACTGCGGCGAGTGCGTCTGCGGCGACGACAAGTGCGACGGCGAGGACTGCGCGAGCTGCGCCGACGACTGCGGCGTGTGTCCGAGCTGCCCGCACACGGTGTGCACGCCCGACGGCGCCTTGGGCGAGGACGACTGCCGCGATCCCTGCGTGACGGCCGTGTGCGCCAAGCAGAAGAGCTGCTGCGCCGAGGGCGACAATCCGGCCTGGACCGTGGCCTGCCAGAAGCTCGCCCTCTCGCTGTGCGAGGCCGATCCGTGCGTGACCGCCGTGTGCGCGAAGCTCGCCTCCTGCTGCGAGGCCGACTGGGACAAGGAGTGCGTGGAGCAGGCCAAGGCGCTGTGCCAGAGCGACTGCGACTGCGCCCATCCGGTCTGCAAGGCCGGCGACGCGCTCGATGCCGCCTGCGAACCATGCGCCGCGGCCGTCTGCGCGTCGGACCCCTACTGCTGCGACGCCCAGTGGGACGGCACCTGCGTGCAGGAGGTGGGCTCGATCTGCGGCGTGCTCTGCCCGAGCGAGGAGGCCTTGCGGCCGTCGGGAGCAACGCCATGAGCTACGCCCACTGCGTCGTCGGTCGCCGTCTCGCCTGCGCGCTCGCGCTCGCGGTGCCGGTTGGCAGCCTGCTCGCCCTCGCGCGGCCGGCCCTGGGCGAGCTCGTGGTCGGCCCGCACTTGCAGGACGTGCGCACCGACGGGGCTACCATCGTCTGGGAGCAGGCCAAGCCCGGGCCAGGAGTAGTGGAGGTCGACGGCAAGCCGTGGCCGACCAAGGGCGACGGGCCGCTGCAGGAGGTCGAGCTGACCGGCTTGGCCGCGGGCAAGATATTTGGCTACAGCGTGAAGGCCGACGGCGCCGAAGAGACCGGCTCCCTCACCACTGCCCCGGCCAATCCCCTTGCGTCCTACGTGCTCGTGGTGATGGGCGACAACCGCTCGAACGCCGACGCCCACCAGAGCGTGGTCGACGCCGTGCGCGCCGAGGGGCCCGCGCTCGTGGTCAACACCGGCGACATGGTGGCGGACGGCGCGGTCGGGACGAATTGGAAGACCTTCTTCCAGATCGAGCACGAGCTCGTCAAGGGCACGCCCTGGTACCCCACCGTCGGGAACCACGAGGCGGACGGCGACAAGCTGCCCCACTTCTACACCGACTACCTCGCTCCGCCCAGCGCCGAGTCCGCCTCGGAGGCGTACTACTCTTTCCGCTACGCCAACGCCGCCTTCCTGGTGCTCGACGGCCAGACCAGCACCAAGGAGGAAATGCTCGGCCTGTGGACCAACCTCTCGGACGCGCAGCTCGGCTGGCTCGACGCCGCGCTCGCCGGCTATGCCGCCGACCCCAAGATCCAGCACCTGTTTGTGGTGACACACGAGCCGCCGTACTCGTCGAAGCCCGGACGCACCGGCAGCCATGCGCTGCGCCTGCTGCACCCCAAGTTCGCCCAGCACGGCGTCGACGCGATCCTCTGCGGCCACGACCACTACCTCGAGCGTGGCGAGTCGCCCGAGGGCCTGCGCTACTACATCGTGGGAGGCGGAGGAGCGCCGCTGTACACCAACAGCTCCGAGGGCAAGCTCGGGCCGAAGTCGCCCACTGCCTTGCCCTGGCTGGACGACGCGCACAGCGTGCACTTCGCCAAGAAGTCGCTCGGCTACTTGCTCCTGCGCATCGAGAACGGCCAGGTGGACGCGCAGGTGAAGGACCCGGCCGGCGCCATCCTCGACCAGACGAGCTGGAACACCGGCGACATCGCGGGCGGCGGCGGCGGTGGCTCAGGTGCGGCAGGGCATGGCGGCAGCGGCGCCGCCGCCGGCCCGGGCGCCGGCGGGACCGGCGGAGCCGCCGCTCAGGGCGGCAACCCGGCGGCGGGCGGCGCCAGCGCGCCGGGCGTGGGGCCGCCCGAGTCCGAGCAGGACGCGGGCTGCAGTTGCCGGCTGGCGACGCCGGGTCGTGGCCCGGCCAGGGGGCTCCTCTGGCTCCTGCTCGCGGCCTGCGCCGCGGCACGTGACGCACGTCGCTCGGAAGCGCGCCTTCGCTCGTAGCGGCCTGCGTTTCCGGCTTCCCTCCCGCCGCCAGTGCGATACCCTGCCTGGTACAGAGCTGGGGTGCGCCGCCCGCGTCTCCCGCCGGCGGCGCCGGCGCCCCGCAGGGAGGTAGGTCGTGCAGCTTCGTCTCGTTCGCTCATGGTGCCTCTTGGCCGCCGTCGGAACAATCTTGGCCATGGGGGCCTGCGGCGGCGGTGAGGCGTCGCAGGTGCAGCCGGGCGCGGGCGGCGCGTCGGCCAGCAGCGGCGGCACGGGTGGCTGCCCGAAGGGGCTGACCGACTGCAACGGCACTTGCGTCGCCACCGATCTCGACCCGGCGAACTGCGGCAAGTGCGGCAACGCCTGCGACAAGGGGGAGATCTGCAGCAGCGGCAAGTGCGCCTTCGAGTGCGGCGGCGGCACGACCGAGTGCGGCGGCGCCTGCATCGACACGAACCTCGACCCCAAGAACTGCGGCGACTGCGACGTGGGCTGCGCCCCCGGCGAGGTCTGCTCGGCCGGCAAGTGCGGCCTGCAGTGCGTCGGCGGCACCACCAAGTGCGGCAACGAGTGCGTCGACACGGAGCTCGATGCCAAGCACTGCGGTGGCTGCGGCAAGGCTTGCGCCCAGGGCGAGGTGTGCTCGGCCGAGAAGTGCGGCCTGGAGTGCGTCGGCGGCACTACCTTGTGCGGCGGCAAGTGCGTCGACTTGCAGAGCCACCTCGCCAACTGCGGAAGCTGCGGCAAGATCTGTGGCCCGGGCGAGGTCTGCTCTGCCGGCAAGTGCGGCCTGGAGTGCGTCGGCGGCACCACCAAGTGCGGCGCCAAGTGCGTGGACACCGGCCTCGACACGGCCCACTGCGGCGGCTGCGATCTGCCCTGCGGTCCGGGCGAGGCGTGCAGCCTCGGCCAGTGCGCGCTGTTCTGCGGGGGCAGCACCACCAAGTGCGGGGGCGACTGTGTCAACGTGCAGTCCGACGCGGCCCACTGCGGCGGCTGCGGCAAGGCATGCCCGCCCGGAGAGGTCTGCAGCGGCGGCGTCTGCGGCGTCGCCTGCGGCGGCGGAACCACCAAGTGTGGCAACGCCTGCGTCAACCTGCAGACCGACCCGGCCAACTGCGGCGGCTGCGGCGTGGCGTGCGGACAGGGCAACTCCTGCGTGGCGGGCAAGTGCGTGCTGCAGTGCGGCGGCGGCACCACCAAGTGCGGCGAGCAGTGCGTGGATCTACAGTCCGACGCCGCGAACTGCGGGAGCTGCGGCAACGCCTGCCAACAGAACTGGGCCTGCGTGGCCGGCAAGTGCGCGCTGCAGTGCGGTGGCGGCACCACCGCCTGCGGCGACAAGTGCGTCGACCTGCAGAGCGATCCCGCCAACTGCGGCGGCTGCGCCAAGGCCTGCCAGCCGGGAGAGGTGTGCGTGGCCGCGAAGTGCTCGCTGCAGTGCGGCGGCGGCACAACCAAGTGTGGCAACCTCTGCGTCAACCTGCAGACCGATCCCAAGAACTGCGGGCAGTGCGACAAGGTGTGCTTGCAGGACCAGATCTGCACCGGCGGCAAGTGCGTGCTCGTCTGCGGCCCCGGCCTGAGCGAGTGCAACAGCAAGTGCGTCGATCTCAAGGCCGACGACAACAACTGCGGAAGCTGCGGCAACGTCTGCAGCCCTGGCGTGCATTGCGTGGGCGGCCTGTGCGGCGTGCTCTGCGGCAACCAGGTCTGCACCCCCGGGCAGAACCGCTGGAGCATGCGCTTCGGCGACGGCGACGAGCAGCACCTCTACCACATCGCCACCGACAGCCAGCGCAACGTGCTCTTCACGGGCGACTTCCAGCAGAACCTCTTCTTGGGCGGCGACATCCTCAGCACCTCGGCCACCTACTACAACGTGTTCCTGGCGAAGCTGGACCCGACCGGCAAGCATCTGTGGAGCAAGGGCTTCGGCGACGGCACCAGCCACCAGTACGGCTGGCGGGTGCGCACCGACTCCAAGGACAACGTGATCCTGTTCGGCTACTTCCGCGGAAGCATCGACTTCGGCGGCGGGGCGCTGGTGGCTTCCACGGGCAACTGGGACCTGTTCCTGGCCAAGTTCGACTCGACCGGCAAGCACCTGTGGAGCAAGCAGTACGGCGACGGCACGTACGACCAGGTAGCCTGGGGGCTGGCCATAGACGCGGCGGACAGCATCATCGTCTCGGGCTACTTCCGCGGCACGCTCAACCTGGGCGGCGGCAACCTCAGCGCCGGGACCCTGTCGTACGACGCGTTCGTCGGCAAGCTGGATGCCAACGGTACGCACAAGTGGAGCAAGAGCTTCGGCAGCAACTCCTACGACCAGATTGGCGGCGATGTCGACGTGGACAAGGCGGGCAACGTCTACCTCTCGGGCTACTTCTACGACACCATTGCCTTCGGCGGCCCCAGCCACGCGGCGGCGACGACCTACTACGACGTCTTCCTCGCCAAGTTCGACACGGCCGGCACGTACAAGTGGAGCAAGGACTACGGCGACGGCTGGCATCAGTTGGTCTACGGCATGGACGTCGATCCCAGCGGCAACATCGCCCTCGCCGGCATCTTCCGCGGCAGCCTCGACTTCGGGGCCGGCGCCATGAGCGCGCCCATAAACGTCTACCGCGCCTACGTGGCGTCGATCGACACCAACGGCACGGCCAAGTTCAGCCGGCCGGCCGGGGACAGCGTCTACAACGCCTACGCCCGGGCCGTGGCGATCGACAGTTGGGGCAACGTGGTGGCCACCGGCTTCCACATGGGCACGGTCAACTGGGGCTGCGGCAACCTGGCGGCGTCCGCCTCGTACTACGACGCCTACGCCGTCAAGCTCGACAAGTTCGGCAACTGCAAGTGGAGCGTGCACGGCGGCGACCACACCAGCCACAAGTACGGCTACGCGGTGGCCATCGACAGCATCGACGTCAACCTGCTGGGCGGCGCCTTCGCCGGCACGTTCAGCCTGGGCGGCAGCAACCTGGTGAGCCAGGGCGGCTACGACATCTACCTCGTGCAGCTCGCCCCGTAGGCGGGGCTACCACCGTGCCGGCCGGCCGGCGCGCCCGGCCCATCGCCGGTCGCCGCGCGCAGGCACGAGCGCACCATCCAGCGGCGGGAGTAGTGGCCGAGGGTCAAGAGCTCGATGGGCATCGACCTGCCGCAGGCCCGCCTCGCAATCTCGCCCTCGCCGAGGCCGCGGCGGTGGAGATCGAGGATCCGCTCGCGGAGATCATCCAGGTGGGCGATCTTCGCTTCCAGCGCGGCCGCGGCGTCGGCAGGCACGCGCGCCGCACCCGGGAAGAGCCGGCGCGGGCGCACGGCCGCGATGCGCTTGAGAGAGGCGATGATGTCCCGAATGTCGGCGTCCGCGCGCAGCGCCCGGTCGCGGCCGCCGACGTAGAGGTCGCCGGTGAAGAGCCACCGCCGCTCGGGTTCCAAGAGGCAGACGTGGTCGGCGCTGTGGCCCGGGGTGTAGATGACCTGGAAGCGGTAGCGCCCGGCGGCGACGACCTCCCCGTCGGCGAGCGGCCGGCCGACGGAGGGCTCGGGCCAGCCCCACATGAACCGCTGGTAGAGGTGCTCGTGCTGGCGACCGCGCGGATCGGCCAGCACGACGAGTGATGCGGGGTGGACAGCGACCACGAGGCCGGGCCGCTCGCGCTGCAGAGGCCCGTTGGCGCCGATGTGGTCCTCGTGCGCGTGGGTGCAAAGGATCCGCGCGAGCGGCGCGTCCCGCAGCGCGGCCACCAGCTCGCGCGCGCTATGAGCGCAGCCCGAGTCGACGAGCGTGTCGCCGACAAGGTAGGCGCACGTCCAGTACAGGCCTCGGCCGGCGACCGAGCGGGCCAGGTCGAACCGGGTAACCTCGTCCAGGCGCGTCGCCCGCAGCATCCACGCGATCCTAGCGGCGTCATGTCCCGGGGCGAAGCCACCATCGGCCCTTCACGGCGCCGGCATGCTACGATCCGAGGCGGGCAGGGCAATGCAGCACGCGCAACACGCAGGCATGCTCGGGGCCGGCGGCACGAGCGGCGAGGCTCGCCGCAGCCGGCGGCGCGGTGCCGCCGTGGCCGCTACGCTGGCCGCGGTGCTGCTTGCTTCGGCGGCACGGCCCGACACGTTCTCGTTCGGCGGGACGTTCTCGCCAGCGCAGAGCGGCTCGTACCACGATCAGCAGTTCCTCGTCCCCGAAGGCACCGCCGCGGTGCACGTCTCGTACTCGTACTCGAGCACGGGCGAGGCGGGGGCGCTGTTCGCCAACGTGGTGGACATCGGCATCTACGATCCGCTGGGCTTGCGCGGCTGGTCCGGCTCGGCCAAGAGCTCGTTCAGCGTGGCCCTTTCGGCCGAGAAGACGACCGACGGCTACGTCGCCGGACCGATGCCCGCCGGCCCCTGGCTCGTGGAGGTCGGCGCGGCCTACGTGAACGCGGGGAGCAGCACGTCGTGGCAGGTCACGGTGGAGACGGAGCCGGGCAGCGGCGCCCCGTTCGCGGCGCCTTCGTGGCAGGAGGTGACCCTCGGCGGTGCCGGCTGGTACGCCGGGGATCTGCACTGTCACTCCACCCACTCCGACGGCGCGCAGCCGCCCGCGCAGGTGTTCGCCTACGCCCGCCAACGCGGCCTGGACTTCATCGCCCTGACCGATCACAACGCCTTCACCGGGCACTACGAGATGCATGCCTTGCAGGAGCAGTACGACGACATCCTGCTCGTGCGCGGCCTGGAGCTGACCTCGTATCGTGGCCACGCCAACGTCTTCGGCCTGACCGGCTACCAGGACTACCACGCCACCGAGCCAGGCTACGACATCGGCACCGTAATCGATGCGATCCACGAGGCCGGCGGGCTCTTCTCCGTCAACCATCCCGACCTGCCCGGCGCCGAGCCGGCTCCGGGCGCCAAGGTGAGCGGGGGCTGGACGGTCGAGGGCACCGACTGGTCGCAGATCGATCTCATCGAGGTGCTGAACGGCGGCGCGACGCTGGGCGGCGCCGTGGTGAACCCGTTCAACGCCGCGGCGATCGAGCACTGGGACAAGCTCCTCTCCGAGGGCCGGCACGTCTTCGCCGTGGGCGGCAGCGACGACCACCTGGCGGGGCAGGGCTCGACCGACGAGAGCCCCTCCTACGCGCCGATCGGCACGCCTACCACCGTCGTCTACGCCGCACAGTGGAGCGAGCAGGGCATCCTGGCCGGGCTCAGGGCCGGCCGGGCGTACATCCGGGCCGAGTCGCCCCTGGGGCCGGATCTCTTCGTCACCGCCGACTGCGGCGGACCGCCGGCCACGATGGGCGAGGAGGCCACCGGGCCCTGGTGTCGCGTCACCGGCCGCGCCGTGGGCGGCACGGGCCAGCGGCTCGTGCTCGTCCACGACGCCCAGATCGCCGGCGAGGCCGTCGCCCAGGGCGATGACTTCAGCCATGACTTCGAGAACCTGGTGCCGGCCAAGCAGTCGTACGTGCGGCTGGAGCTTCGCACCGAGGAGGGCTTGCTCCTGGCGCTGACCAACCCGGTGTTCCTGCGCTCCGGGCCAGGCCCAGCGTGGCGGGCCCGCCGGCGCCCGGGAGTGCCCCACGAGGCGGGCACTGGCTGCTCGCCGCAACGGCCCTCGTGCTGGCCGCGCCCCGGCGCAGGCGCGGCGCCGCGCGGCGCGGCTACAGCCCGATGTTGTAGCCGCGCCAGGTCTGTCCCCCGCCGTCGACCACCCAGATCTTGCCCTGGGCGTAGCTCAGGCTGAAGTGCGAGTCGAAGCTCGAGCCGGCGCCGTTGAGCTTGGCCGTGTCGATGCGCGTGCCCTTGTCGTCCCAGGCCGAGAGCACGCCGTTGGCGTAGGTGAAGTAGAAGCCCTTGACCGCGGCGACCCCGCGATCCTGCGGGTAGGCTCCTGCGACCCGCTCTGGCAAACCCCGGCGGCGCACTGGTCGCCCAGCGTGCAGAACAGGCCGTCCTCGCACGGGCTGCCGTCGTCCGCGGCCACGACCGCGCACTGGCCGCTCTGCTCGTTGCAGGTGCCCTGGTGGCAGGCGTCGGTCTCGATCTTCGAGCAGTCCGTGCCGCAAGGCCACACGACCCCGCCCCCGCCGCCCGGTCCCACGGCGCCCGCTCCCACCGCACCTCCGACGGGACCGCCGGCCGCGCCGCCGCCGGAACTGCCGGCGCCGCCGCTGCCGCCGCCGCCGAGCCCGATGACCGTGCCCGTGGCGCAGGCCGCGAGCCCCAGCGCGCCGGAGAGCCAGAACCATGACGCGAGTAGCCGCATGGCCGTAGACTACAGCGCCTTGTCGTTCTCCGCGCGCATGGCCGCGAAGTCGATGGACAGGCCGAACTCCTCACCTTGCGGGGCGCGCGCCGAGCGCCGCCCGCACGAGTCAGTGTCGCACCGCCACGCGGTCGTATCAAGCGGCTTCGCGCGGGGGACAAGCGTGCTAGCCTGGCGGGCGCACGGCATGCCCATGCCCATGCGCGCAACGATCGCTCATCTCGCCCACGACCAGCAGGAGCGCCACGCCGGCCGCGTCGTGTTCCATCACTACCGCGACGGCCACTGGCAGCCCGTCACCTGGCGGCAGGCCGCCGAGCAGAGCCACGCCATCGCTGCCGGGCTGTGGGAGCTCGGGTGCCGCCGCGGCGACAAGATCGCCATCCTGAGCGAGAGCCGCTACGAGTGGTGCCTCGTCGATCTGGCGGTGCTGGGTTTGGGCGGCGTGGTGGTCGGGATCTACGCCGCCAGCACGGCCGAGCAGGCGCGCTACATCCTCGAGCACAGCGAGAGCCGGGTGCTGTTCGTGGAGGACGCGCACCAGCTCGCGAAAATCGCCCCGCTGCGCGACCGGCTGCCGCGCCTCGGGACCGTGGTGTGCATCGCCCCGCCGGCCGAGCCTGCGCCGGCGAACGGCCCGGGCGACTGCCTCAGCCTGTCCGCGCTCTGTGAGAAGGGCCGCGCGCTCGGCGAGCGCGAGCCCGAGCTGCTCGATCGCTGCCTGGAGGCCGTCCAGCCCGAGGACACGGCGACGATCGTCTACACGAGCGGCACCACCGGCCCGCCCAAGGGCGCGGTGCTCACCCACCGCAACCTCTTCGAGATCGCCGACGTGACCTGCCGCGCCATGGACCTTGGCCAGCGGGACGTCTCCGCGGTCTTCCTGCCGCTCGCGCACTCGCTCCAGCGTGTGGCTCTCTACGCCGGGCTGCGCGCAGGCGTCACCGGCTACTTCGCTCCGAGCCTGGAGCGGCTCTCCGAGACCTGGCAGCAGGCGCAGCCGACCATCATGGCAAGCGTGCCGCGCATCTTCGAGAAGATCCACGCGCGCATCCTCCAGGGGCTAGCCGAGCAGCCGGCCCACCGCCGGGCCGTCTTCCGCGCGGCCGTGGCGCTCGGAAGGGCAGTGGGCCGGCGCCGGCAGCGCGGCGAGCGAGTGCCGCTGCCGCTCGGCGCCGCCCACGCCGCGCTGGACCGCCTCGTGCTCTCGCGCCTGCGCGACCGGATCTTCGGCCGCCGGCTGCGCTACCTCATCTCCGGAGGCGCGCCGATCGGTCGCGAGCTCCTGGAGTTCTTCCATGCCCTCGGCGTCCTCGTCCTGGAGGGCTATGGGCTGACCGAGACTAGCGCCCCGGCCACCGTCAACCGCCCCGACGCCTACCGCCTCGGCACGGTAGGCCGCCCGCTCCGCGGCACGGAGGTGAAGATCGCCGCGGACGGCGAGATCCTGATCCGCGGCCCGGGGGTCTTCCGCGAGTACTTCAAGGACGCCGAGGCCACGGCGCAGGCGTTCGATCCGGACGGCTGGTTCTGCTCCGGCGACATCGGCGAGATAGACGAGGACGGCTTCCTGCGCGTGACCGACCGCAAGAAGGACATCATCGTCACGGCCGCCGGCAAGAACGTCGCCCCGCAGAACATCGAGAACCTGCTCAAGGCCGATCCGCTGCTCGGCCAGGTCATGGTGCACGGCGACCGGCGCAATTACCTGACGGCCCTGATTGCGCTCGATCCCGAGAACCTGCGGCGCTGGGCCGAGGAGCACGGCCGAGCAGGCGCGAGCCCCGCCGAGCTGTGCCGCGAGGACGGCGTGCAGGCCGCCGTGCAGGCCATCGTCGACGACAGGAACCGCGAGCTGGCGCGCTACGAGACGGTCAAGAAGTTCCGCATCGTGCCGGAGGACTTCACCGTCGATAATGGTATGCTCACGCCCACGCTCAAGATCAAGCGCCGCGTCATCGAGCAGCGCTACGCCGCGTTGCTCGACGAGATGTACGAGCAGGGGTAGCTACGCTAGGCGTAGCCCGCGCATGGCAGCCGAGACCCCAGCGAGCAGCAAGGACCGGACCACCCGGATCGCGGCCGAGGATGCCGACGACCAGCGCCCGACGCTGGTCCACGGCGCGGGCGACGGGCGCGAGCCTGAGCCTGGCCAGGGCGCGGACCGCACCGCGCCGTACGCGCCTGGCACGCAGATCGATCACTACCGGATCATGCGGCTCGTGGGCCAGGGCGGGATGGGCCAGATCTACCTCGCCCGCGACACCAAGCTCGGGCGCAAGGTGGCGCTCAAGGTGATTGGTCCGGAGCAGTTCGACTCCGAGCAGGCGGTCGAGCGGTTCCTGTTCGAAGCGCGGATCACGGCGCGCTTCAACCACCCCAACATCGTGACCGTGTACGGCGTGGGCGAGCACCGAGGCTGCCCCTACCTCGCCCTCGAGTACCTGGAGGGGGAGCACCTCGGGACGCGCATGGCGACCGAGCGGCTGAGCGTGCGGGAGGCGCTGCGCATCGGGCTCGCCGTGGCCATGGCGCTGGTCGAGGCCCACGAGCACGGCGTGCTGCACCGCGATCTCAAGCCCGGCAATGTCTTCATCGGCCGCGACGGCCGCGTGCCCGTGCTCGACTTCGGCCTGGCCAAGGTCACCGAGCCGGAGCCCCGGGCCTCGGTCCCCTCGCAGGACGCCCAGTCGGTGCTCAGCCTGGCGCGACTCACGCGCCGCGACGGCGCTTCCTGGGGCTTTGGCACGCCGCGCTACATGGCGCCCGAGCAGTGGAGGGAGGAGCCGTGCAGCAACGTCACCGACGTGTGGGCGCTTGGGGTGCTGCTCTTCGCCATGCTTGCCCACCGGCTGCCATACGACTTGCCCGACTTGCTCGACCAGGTCACGGCCGTCTGCGGCCCGGAGCCGGCGCCGCGTCTCGGGCAGTACGTGGACGTGAGCGCCGAGCTGTCCGACCTCGTCGCCGCTTGCCTGGCCAAGGATCAGGCCGGACGCCCCGCGGCAGCCAAGGTGGCCGAGCAGCTCCGGGCGCTGCTCGACGCCGGGCAGCACCGCACTGACGAAGAGCAGAACCCTTTCCGCGGCCTGCTGCCCTTCACGGCGCAGCACGCCCACCTGTTCTTCGGGCGCGAGGCCGAGGTGGCCTCCTTCGTCGAGCGGGTGCGCCTGCAGCCCGTGCTGCCGGTGGTCGGGCCGTCGGGCGCGGGCAAGAGCTCCTTCGTGCGCGCCGGCGTGATCCCTCGGCTCCTCGACCAGGAGCCGTGGACCGTCTACGAGCTGCGGCCCGGCAGCCGCCCTTTTCACACGCTGGCCTCGCGCCTGCTCGGTCTCGAGCCCGATCCCAGCGTCCCGACCTCGCACCTCGTGCGCCCGGCCGGGCTGTCCGCCGCGGGGCGCCCGAGCCCGTCGGCCGAGCCACGGGGCGAGACCGGCCAGCCGGGCGGTGGCGCGGGCTCGGCTGACGCCACCCCGGCCCGCCGCGGCGCGACACCGGAGCCCCGCACGGAAGCGGCGGTGGCCGAGCTGGCCGAGCAGCTTCGCGCCCGGCCCGAGCGGCTGTCGCTCGAGCTGCGCGCCGTCGCCGAGGCACGCGGCACCAAGGTTCTGCTTTTCGTCGATCAGCTCGAGAAGCTGTTCACCCACGGCGAGGATCCACTGACGCAGCGGGCCTTCATGACGGCCCTGAGCCTTGCCACGGACGACGTCATGGACCCGATGCGAGTGGTCTTCACCGTGCGCGACGACTTCCTCGGCCGGCTGGCCTTCGGCCCGGCGGTGCGGGAGGTGCTGGCCCAGGTGACCGTGATCCAGCGCCCCGATGCTGCCGCCCTGGGCGACATACTGCAGAAGCCGGTCGATGCGCTGCGCCACGGGTACGAGGATCCCGGGCTCGTGACACAGATGGTGGCCGCCGTGGCCACCGAGCCGGCCTGCCTGCCGCTGCTGCAGTTCGTGGCGCGGTTGCTCTGGGAGCAGCGCGATCGCAAGCGGCGCCTGCTGCTGCGCGCCAGCTACGAGGCGGTGGGCGGCGTAGAGGGCGCGCTGGCACGCCACGCCGACGGGGTGCTCGCCGGGTTCACGGCAGGGGAGCTCGGCCTGGCGCGCGCCGTCCTGCTGCGGCTGGTCACGGCGCAGCGCACGCGCGCCCTGGTGACGCGCGAGCGAGCGCTGGAGGGGCTCGGCCCCGACACCGCGCACGTGCTCGGCCGGCTCACGCAGGCGCGGCTGGTGTCGGTGAGCCGGCAGACGGACGCGGCCGGTGCCGCTGCCAGGCTCGAGCTGGCCCACGAGTCGCTGATCTACCGCTGGGCGACGCTGGCCCGCTGGATCGACGAGAGCCGCGAGGAGCTCGTGTTCCTGGAGGAGGCTCGCCAGGCCGCCGAGCTGTGGGACCGCCGCGGCCATCGGGTCGACGAGCTCTGGCACGGCGAAGCGCTGGCCGACGCGCAGCGCGCTCGGTCGCGGTGCGCGGCCGTGCTGCCGCCGCTCGTGCGCGACTTCCTCGACGCGAGCCTCAGCCGCGCGCGGCGCCGCCAGCGCCGGCGTCGGGCCGTGGTCGCATCGGTCGTAGTGGCGTCGGTGCTGGCGGCAGCGACTACCGGCCTGCTCGCCCTGCTCATCCGCCAGCAGCGCGACCGGGCCGAGCAGCAGCGCGGCGCCGCCCTGCGCGAGGGGGCGCGCGCCGCCCTGGGGCAGGGCCGCGTGCTCGAGGCGCGCGCCAAGCTGCGCGAATCGCTCGAGATCGAGGACAGCTCGGCGGCCCGGGCGCTGTGGTGGCAGCTTCGCGAGAGCCCGCTGCTCTGGGAGGAGGATCTGGGCGCGACGATCTATGCGGTGGCCTTCGACCCGACCGGCCGCCGGCTCGCGGCGGCGGCGCAGGATGGGCCGGTGTACCTGTTCGAAGCCGACACCGCCGCAGTGCGCGCCCTGCGCGGCCACCGCGACCAGGTGCTGTCCGTGGCCTTCTCGCCGGACGGCAAGACGCTGGCCTCGGGCAGCCTGGACCGCACCGTGCGCTTGTGGTCGGTGCCGGACGCGGGCTCCAGCCGGGTGCTGAGCGGCCACGAGAGCGGGGTGCACGGGGTGGCGTTCAGCCCCGACGGCCGGTTGGTCGCAGGTGGCGGCTACGACCGCACGCTACGGATCTGGGACGTGGCGAGCGGGCGCGAGCAGCGCGTGCTGCGCGGCCACGAGGGGGCCATCCGCGGGGTCGACTTCAGCCGCGACGGCCAGCTCGTCGCCTCGGGCGGCGCCGACCGCACGGTACGGATCTGGGGCGTGCAGACCGGGGCGCTGCGCTGGGTGCTGCGCGGCAACGAGCGCGAGATCTACGGGGTGCGCTTCGGCCCGGAGCCCCTGCTCGCCTCGGCCGGCTACGACGGCACGATCCGGCTCTGGGACGTCGAGGAGGGCACGCAGAAAGCCGTGCTGCGCGGCCACCGCGGCGGGGTTTCGAACCTGGCTTTCAGCGCCGATGGCCGCCGGCTCGCCTCGGGCGGGACCGACGGCACCGCCCGGCTCTGGGACGTGCAGGGCGGCGCCCAGCAGCGGCAGATTGAGGCAAGCGGCGAGATCTGGGGCGTAGCCCTTGGCCCCGACGGCCGCCTGCTCGCGACCGGCTCCGCGGACAACAAGGTCGGCCTGCGGTCGCTCGCCGCCGCCGACCAGAAGCGCGCGGGAGAGGGCCACTCGGGCCCGGCCATCGGGCTCGCCTTGAGCCCGGACGGCAAGGTCGTGGCCTCGGCCGGCCAGGACGGCACCATCCGGCTGTGGGATGTGCGCACCGGGGATGTGTTGCGCGTGCTGCGCGGACACGCGGGGGCGGTGGCCTGCCTGGCCTTCGGCCCGGACGGGGCGCGCCTCGCCTCGGGCGGGGCGGATCGCACGGTGCGGCTCTGGGACCCTGGCACCGGCGAGGAGAAGCGCGTGCTTGGCGGCCACGAGGCCGAGGTCTTCGACCTCGCGTACAGCCCCGATGGCCGCTGGCTGGCCAGCGCCAGCTTCGACCGCACGGTGCGCGTCTGGGACATGCCGAGCGAGGCGCTGATCCGCGTGCTGCGCGGCCATACCGACCTCTCGTTCGCCAACACTCCGGCCAGCCCGGTCGTGGCGCTGCTCGCGGCCCCCATGAGCACGGTCGTGGCCGGCTATGGCAACGGCCTGGTCGGCCTCTGGGACCTGAGCGACGGCAGCCGGCTGGCATCGGCTCGCCTGCACGGGCCGGTCACCCACCTGCTGCTCGCCGGCCAGAAGCTCTACGTCGCCACCGATCTGGGCTGGCACCACATCTGGGACTTGGGAGCCTTCTACCTCGACCACTGCTCGCTGCTCGAGCAGCTCTGGCAGCAGGTCCCGGTGGTTTGGGAACGCGGCCAGGCCCTAGCGCGGCCCCCGCCCGCAGGTCATCGCTGCCGGCGCCGCTAGGCGGGAGGGGCGGGCGAGGCCCCATCGCCGTTGGCAGCTCGGCGGCCCGAGGTGCGGGAGGACGTGGGCCACGGAAACGTGCAATGTGAAACAGAGAACAGGGAATGTGGAATGTCATTCCTGGACTCGCAGAAACGATCGAGCCCGGGCAGGCTCCGGAGCAGCGCGGCAGCGAACCCCTCCAGGCGCCGGGCGAGGTCATCGCCCTTGCGGCCCGTCGCTCGACCTTGCCGATCGCTGCTGTTCCACATTTCACATTCGCCGGGGCGGGCGCCAGGCCATGGCCACGCCTGCCGGCGTTTCTTGGCCCGTGCCTCGACCGCAAGGATCTCGGGCGGATGGAGCTGCCGACGGCGATGTGGCGAAGCCCGCGCCAGGCTGGAAGCGGCGATGCCCGCGCCCTGGTGGTGTAGGATCGCTCCATGGATCTACGCCGCCCGCCAACCTGGCTCGCCCTCTCTGTCCTGCTCCTCGCGTCGGCCTGCGGGGACGAGACCTCCGAGCAGACCCCCACTACCCCGCCCGCCACGGGCGGTGGCGGCGGCACCGGTGGCGCTGGCGGCGCGGAAGGCGGCGGCGGTGCCGGCGGCGGCGGCAGCGGGCCCGCGCCCGGGGCAGCATTCGATCGCTTCTGTCGCGGCGCGGCGTGGGACGCGGCGCTCGGCGACGGCGCGCCCGGCAAGCTCGAGGGTGAGTACGTCGGCATGTTCGTCGAGCCGCCAGCTTCCGGCTCGCTCGAGACGATGAAGGTCATCCCGGAGCACCCCTTCTGGGCCAAGACCATTCGCGTGGCCTACGGCGGCGCGGCGGGCGGGCCGACGCGCCTGCGCCTGATGACCACCTTCGGCCGGTCCTACCCGGGCGGCTGGCCCGACATCGAGACGCCCGAGGCCAATCTCATCACGCCGGTCGAGATCGAGGTGCCGGAGGATCCCGACCAGGAGAGCTGGATCGAAATCGACATCGCCGCTCAAGGCGCCTTCCTCGAACCCACGCAGCACTACGTCATCGTCAACGAGCAACTCGGGACGGCGCCGCTCGTCGCGGTCGAGTCGCTCACGGGCGGCGAGTCGAGCCGCGCCATGCTCCACGTTCCCAAGCAGTTCGAGCCCTACGGACTGGACGGCAACTTCCGGATGGAGATCCGGGGGCAGTACTTCTGCTCTTGGAGCGAGGCGGAGCGCTACTTCGGCCTGCGCGACGACGCGGCCTTCGCGGACGAGCCCGCCGGCGACGTCAGCGTGACGGACCTCGACGGCGACCACCACGACGACCTCGTCTTGCAGGCCCCCGGCCCCAAGGCTTTCCTTGGCGACGGCAAGGGCTCGTTCGCCGAGCCGGTCGCCGACCCGTTCGACGAGCTCGGCCAGGCCTCGCTGCTCGTGTTCGCCGACATCGACAACGACGGCGACCGGGACGCGTTTGCCATGAGCTACGTCACGATGGACGGCGACGGCGACCACTACGGCGTCCTCGACGGCGACTGCAACGATACCGATGCCGCCGTGCACCCTGGCGCCAAGGAAGCGCCCAACGGCTACGACGACGACTGCGACGGCGTGGCCGACGACGGCACCGACACCAAGGACGCCGACGGGGACGGCACGAGCATCGCGCAGGGCGACTGCGACGACACGCGCGCCGACGTCTTCCCCAAGGCTCCCGAGCTCCACGACGCCCGCGACAACGACTGCGACGGGCAGACGGACGAGGACTTCGTCAATCACATCGCCCTGAACGACGGCAAGGGGCACTTCGCCGTGGTTCCCGGCGCCGGTGTGGAAACCATCGACCCCTCGACCACGGCCGGCTTCGGCGACGCCGATGGCGACGGCATCCTCGATCTGTACTGGGGCAACTGGCTCGTGCACTACCCCGACTTCCCGGCCGTGCAGGACCGCTACGTCGTGGGCAAGGGCGACGGGACGTTCGTGGACGCCACGGAGGCAGCCGGGCTCATCGTCGATCCGGTGCGCCCCTGCTACGGCCTGGTGTGGAACGACTACGACAACGACGGCCTCCAGGACATCTTCGTCGGCAACTACCAGCTCTCCGACAACTACCTCTGGCAGAACCAGGGCGACGGCACGTTCGTCGACGTCGCCGCCAAGGTGCACGTCGATCACGACGACATCCCTACCAAGGGCGGCTCGAAGTACCCGGGCGGGCACTCCTACGGCGGCACGTTCGGCGACGTGGGCTTCGACGGAGACGTGGACTTCTTCCTCGCAAACCTCTCGCACCCGCGCACGCAGCCCTGGGCCGATCCGAGCCAGTTCTTCATCAACGGCGGGCCGCCGGACTACGTCTTCGAGAACAAGCGCGCCGAGCTCGGCATCATCTACGACGAAGGCGACATCAACTCGGCCTTCGTCGACTACGACAACGACACCGACCTCGATCTGATGGTGGCCTCCGTCTACCCGACCCACTACCCCAAGCTGTACCGGAACGACGGGACGGCGGGCTACGTGGACGTGACCTACGAGGCGGGCATCTCGGTCGAGTCGGCGGGACGCTTCGCCTGGATCGACGTGGACGAGGACGGGGATCTCGATCTCGTCGTCCCCGGCCCCCACGGGCCGCCCTACGTCCGGCTCTACGAGAACCGCGTCGGCCAGGACAAGGCATGGGTCGAGATCGAGCTACGGGGCAAGAGCACCAACCGCGACGCCGTGGGCGCGCGCCTCTCGCTCACGGCCGGCGGCATCACGCAGCTCCGCGAGGTCAAGGCCGGCGAGGCTCACCGCCTGCAGCACACGCACCTCGTACACTTCGGCCTCGGCGACGCCGCCAAGATCGACGCGGCGAGCGTGCGCTGGACCGGGGGCGGCACGGAGAAGGTGAGCGGGCTTGCGCCCGGCAGCCGCTACCTCGTGGTGGAGGGATCGGGCAAGGCGGCGGCCTTGGACTAGCCGTTACCCCGCCTTGATCCCGCGCGCCGCGAGCATGGCGAGCAGCCCGCTGCGGTGCTCCTCGTAGACCTCCAGCTCGGCCAGCACGCGCTCGGGGCTCACCACCCAGCCCACGCCGAAGTCGCACTTCTCGCGGTAGCGCTGGCCGCGGGCCAGCACTGCCGGCGCCTCGGGCGGCATCTCGCCGGGGCCGGCGAAGCGCAGGCCGATGACCTCGAGCACCTCGTCCTCGGTGCGCACGTCGTAGCCCTCGCGCCAGCACAGCGCCCGGGCGGCGTGGAACAGGCCGAGGTAGGCGCGGGCCAGGGCGTCGCGGTACAGGCGCTGGCTCACCAGCACCTCGGCCGCGTCCCAGCTCTGGCCGGAGGCGACGAGCTCGCTTGTGGCGAGCAGCGTCCGCTCCTCTTCGCCCAGCGTTGGCGTCAGGCAAGACGCCCTGCACGAGACTGTGTTAGAAGGTTCCATCCCCGGCCTTCTCCGACAGCCGCGGGGCCGCGTCAAACCGCAGGAGCGCGAGGGCCCAATGAAACCCGGCGAGAAGCTCTATCCGCACGTCTTCAGCCCGTTGCGCCTCGGCAAGATGGAGGTCAAGAACCGCATCAAGTACGCCTCCACGGAGACCAACTTCAACTACGGCGACGGCTTCGTCTCCGACAAGGAAGTGGCCTACATGGAGGCCCAGGCCCGGGGCGGTGCCGGCATCGTGACGACGCAGGGCGCCTACACCGATCCGCGGACCGAGGGCAAGGGCTACGTCGGGATGATGGGGATCTGGAACGACGCCTTCATCCCCGGCCTGAAACGCATCGCCGACGTCATCCACGCGCACGACGCCAAGGCGGTGCTGCAGCTCATGCACTGCGGCCGCGTGGGCGGGGTGGAGCTCGACTACACGGTGGGCCCCTCGGTCGTCAAGCAGCGCATCCCGCGCTTCCGCGAGCCGCGGGAGATGAGCGTGGCCGACATCGAGGCGTGCATCCAGGAGCACGTCGCGGGCGCCCGCCGCTGCCAGGAGGCGGGCTACGACGGCGTGGAGATAAGCGGCATCGTCGGGTATCTCATCAGCAACTTCATCTCCAAGTACACCAACAAGCGCACCGACGAGTACGGCGGCGACATCCGCGGCCGCTCGACCTTCATGCGCAAGATCGTAGAGGGGATCCGCAAGCAGTGCGGCGAGGGCTACCCCATCATCATCCGCCTCTGCGGCGAGGAGTTGCTCGACGACCGCGGCGGCAACAGCCCCGAGGAGTCGCTCGAGTCGATCAAGATCGCCGAGCGGGCGGGCATCGACTGCCTGAGCGTCACGGCCGGCTGGCAGGAGTCGGCCGTCAGCGTCATCAGCCGGGACATCCCCATGGGGCACTGGCTCTACATCGCCGAGCGCATGAAGAAGAACATCCGCGTGCCCGTGGCCATGGCCTACCGGCTGTTCCTGCCCCGGCTCGCCGAGGACGCCATCGTGCAGGGCAAGCTCGACGTCTGGGAGATGTGCCGGCCGATGATCGCCGACCCCTTCCTGCCCCGGAAGATCCTGGAAGGCCGCGAGCAGGAGATCATCCCGTGCATGGCCTGCAACATCTGCCTGGCGCGCCTCTTCCGCGACGCCGAGCTCAACTGCTTCGTGCGGCCTTCGCTCGGCCACGAGAGCGAGCCCGCCTGGGGCTTCTACGGGTTTGCGCGCGCGCCGCAGAAGAAAAAGATCTGGATCATCGGCGCGGGTATCGCCGGGCTCCAGGCCGGCGCCATCGCCGCGGAGAAGGGCCACGATGTCACCATCTGCGAGAAGGCGGACAAGGTCGGCGGGCAGCTCGCCGCGGCGGCCCAAGGCCCCTGGGGCGACGAGGAGTTCATGCGGCTCGTGGGCTACCTGGAGCACCGCTGCCGGCAGTTCGGCGCCCGGATAGAGCTCGGCCGGGAGATCACGCGCGAAGAGGTCAAGGCATCGGACGCCGACGCGATCGTGGTGGCCACCGGCGCCAGAGCCCAGGTTGACATCAAGGGCGCCGAGTTGCCCCACGTCGTCTCCTGCCTCGACGTGTTCGAGCGCAAGGCGACGGTCGGCCGCCGGGTGGTCATCCTCGGCGACTCGGGCGCGGCCATCGCCACGGCGCTGCTCTTGCTGCACCGCGGCGGCCACGAGGTCACGCTCGTGGGCAAGGCCAAGAAGCCGGGCCAGGACGTGAATCCCTCGTACATCTGGCGCTACATGAAGAGGCTGAAGGACGAGGGCGCGGTGGTGGTGCGCCTGACTCAGCCCCAGGAGATCACCGGGCGGGGCGTCGTGGTGGCCGGCCCGGAGGGCGAGCAGCTCATCGAGGCCGACTCGGTCGTCGTGGCCTACCTCAAGCCCAACCAGGAGCTCGCGACCGCCAAGAAGCGTATCTACAGCGTCGGGGACGCGATCGCGCCGCGGCGCGGCTCCAGCGCCATCCTCGACGGCTACAAGTTGGGCATGCGGCTGTAGGGAGGCGAGGAAGCCACCATGGTACCGATCATCGACGCCTATCGTTGCGACGGCTGCGGCGTGTGCGTGCAGCAGTGTCCGCCCCAGATCATGGGGGTGGTCAAGAACATCGCCGTCATCATCACCGACTTGTGCGAGGAGTGCGGCATCTGCGCCGAGGCGTGCCCCATCGACGCGGTGCGCTTCCGGCTCCCGCACCGGCACAGCCCTGCCGAGCACGAAGCCTACCGCCCGCCGCTGCGCTGAGGAGAAAGACCATGGCCGAGATACCCATCGAGAGGAAGTTCGCGGTGCTGTGCGAGATCGTACGCGCGCAGCACTTCGCCTGGCACGAGGCCGTCGCCGCGCTCTGTCCGGGGGTCTCTGCCGCCAAGGTGACGGACAAGATGTGGGAGCTTACCGGTCACGAGACGGCCCGCGCCTACCTGAAGCGGCTCGACCGAACCAAGCCGCTTGCCGCCCAACTCGCGGCGAGCATCGTCTGGAGCAGCCAGTGCATGGGCGAGGCCGCGAGCGTCGCGTTGGCCGAGGGCAAGGACGAGGCTTTCGTGCGCCATGCCGATTGCCCCTGGTATCACTGGCACAAGCGGCTCGGCTTGCTCGCCGAGGACCGGCCGGGATGCGACATCTGGTTCCGCACGGCGGCAGAGGACGTGAACCAGGCGCTGGGCACCGCGCTGCGCATCGAAACCCTGAAGGCGCTGCCCGACGGCGACGACTGCTGCCTGCGGCGGATCTGGGTCGAAGGCTGACAGCGGACCGCACATGATCGGATGGCGCGCGAGGCTGCGGTACTGGTTCGACAACTTCATGGCGCGCGGCACGGTCGCGCAGATCTTGCTGCTTGCCCTGCTGAGCCTGGGGCTCGTCGGCGGCGGCGCGGCGGTGAGCGTGGGCCTGGGGCTTGCCCCGGTGCCGGACGGGGCGAGCCCCGATTCCTTGCTGACCGCCTTGTGGAAAGCCTTCAACCACGCCATCGACACCGGGGCCCTGGGCGGAGACGACGGCGGCCGGCCGTTCCTCGGCCTGATGCTCGTGGTGAGCCTCGGCGGCATCTTCTTCACCTCGGCCCTCATCGGCATCATCAACAACGGCATCGAGGGCTTGATCGAGCAGCTTCGCAAGGGCCGCAGCGTGGTGGCCGAGCGCGGCCACACGGTCATCCTCGGCTTCGCGCCCAAGATCCACACGCTGCTCTCCGAGCTGGCCGAGGCCAAGGCGAACGAGCCGGGGGCCTGCGTGGCGGTGCTGGCCCCGCGCGACAAGGTCGAGATGGACGACGAGATCCGCGACCAGCTCGGGCGCAGGCTCAAGGTCGTCACGCGCACGGGCAGCCCGCTCAGCCCCGCGGATCTCGGGATCGTGAACGTCGCCGCGGCAAAGTCGATCATCGTGCTCTCGCCCGAGACCGATGCGCGCGGCGAGCGGCTCGGCCCCGGCGAGGCGGACACCGTCGTGCTCAAGACCCTGCTGGCGCTGCGCAAGTGCCTGGACGCGGCCGGCCGCCGGCCGCACGTCGTGGCCGAGCTTCAGTGCGACAAGACCCTGCGGGCGGCGCGGCTCGTGATGGGCGACGACGCGGGCCTGGTGCTGGCCCCGCCCCTCATCAGCCGGCTGCTCGTGCAGACGGGGCGCCAGTCGGGGCTTTCCAGCGTCTACCAGGAGCTGCTCGACTTCGCCGGCTGCGAGATCTACCTGAAGGAGGAGCCGGCGCTCGTGGGCCGCAGCTTCCGCGAGGCACTGTGCGAGTACGACACGAGCGCGCTCATGGGCGTGCTCGGCGCACAGGACGAGCTGCTGCTGCCGCCGCCCTTCGACCGCCGCTTCGCCGCCGGCGACAGGCTCATCTGCATCAGCGAGGACGACGACACCATCGTGCGCGACGGCCGCTCGGGCACCGCGGACGATGCGGCGATCGTCGAGGCCGGACCGTCGCCCGGCCGCGCCAAGGAGCGCACCCTGCTGCTCGGCGCGAGCGAGCGGCTCGGGCTCGTGCTCTCCGAGCTCGACGCCTACGTGGCCGAGGGGAGCGAGGCCGTCGTGGTCGCCGAGGATCCGGGCGCACTGCTCGCCACCCGGCTGGCCGGCTGGGCCGGGGCGCTCAAGCACCTGGCAGTCACACTGCAGGCGGGGGACCCCACCGATCGCGAGGTGCTCGACGGCCTGAGCGCCACGAGCTTCGACCACGTGCTGGTGTTGTCGGAGACGGAGGGCCGAAGCCAGGACGTCGCCGATGCCCGCACCATGACCACGCTCATCCACCTGCGCGACATCGAGAAGCGCGCCGGCCGCCACGTGTCCATCACGAGCGAGATCCTGGACGTGCACAACCGGGAGCTCGCCACCGTGGCGGAGGCCGACGACTTCGTGGTGTCGAACACCTTGGTGTCGCTCTTCCTGTCCCAGCTCAGCGAGAACCCTCACCTGTTGCGCATCTTCGACGACCTGTTCCGGCCCGAGGGCTACGAGACGTATCTCAAGCCGGCCTCGCTCTACGTCAAGGCCGATGCCGAGATCGACTTCTACACCGTGGTCGAGGCCGCCGCGCGGCGCGCCGATGTGGCCATCAGCTACCGGCACGCGGCGCACGCCGCGGATGCGTATCGCTCCTTCAGGCCGACCGGGCGCGCGCCGCGCGCCCCGCGCGCACGGCGATGCTCCCGTTCTCGACGCCCACGTGCGCGGTCGCGCCGCGCTCCAGCTCGTCGCGCAGGATCATCTCCGCCAGCGGCGCCTCGACCAGCCGGGCGATCGTGCGGCGCAGCGGCCGGGCCCCCAACTCGGGCTCGTAGCCGCCGGCGTCGAGCAGCGCGCCGATGACGCCGGCACCAACCTCCAGCCGGACACCGCGGCCCTCGAGGGACTGCGCCAGCGAGGCGAGAAGCTGGTCCGCGATCCTCTCGACTTCGAGGCGGCTCAGGTGCTGGTAGACCAACACCTCGTCGATGCGGTTGTAGAGCTCGGGCGGCAGCGCGGCCCGCGCCGCGCGCACGGCGATCTCGGTGATGCGCTCGCCGCTGCTCTCGCGCCGGCTCGCGCCGAAGCCGAGCCTGCGGCCGGTGTGCGCTTGTGCCAGCTCGGCGGAGCCGAGGTTGGAAGTCATCACGATGACCGCGTTGCTGAAGTCCACGCAGCGGCCGCGGCCGTCCGTCAGCCGGCCCTCGTCGAACACTTGCAGGAAGGCTTCGAGCACGTCGCGGTGCGCCTTCTCGATCTCGTCGAGCAGCACCACCTGGTAGGCCCGGCGCCGCACCGCCTCGGTCAGGGCGCCGCCCGCCTCGTGCCCCACGTAGCCGGGGGGAGCGCCCACGAGCCGGGCAACCGCGTGGGACTCGGAGTACTCCGACATGTCGAGGCGCGTCATGGCATCGGCGCAGTGGAAGAGGGCGGCGGCGATCGCCTTGGCCGTCTCGGTCTTGCCCACGCCGGTCGGCCCCAACAAGAGGAAGGTGCCGATCGGCCGCCGCCCGCGCAGGCCGGCGGCGTTGCGGCGCAGCACGGCACCGATGCGCCCCAGGGCCTCGGTGTGCCCGACCACGCGCTCGCCCAGGAGCTCCTCGAGCCGCAGGAGGCGATCGCGGTCGCTTTCCAGCAGCCGCTCCTCCGGCACGTCGCCGAGCTCCGAGACGACCTCGGCGACGTGCTGGGGCTCCACCGTCGGCACCGGCCGCACGCCGGTGCGGGCGCGCGACACGTGCCGGCCCACGCGCGCGCCGGCCAGATCGAGGATCGACACGGCCTTGTCGGGCAGGGCACGGCCCGGCATGTAGCGGACCGACCAGGACACACACAGGGCGATGGCCTCGTCCGAGTAGCGCACGCCGTGGTGCGCCGCGAGGCCCGCGGTCACCGTGCGCAGCAAGAGGAACGCCTCCTCGACGTTGGGCTCGACCACCTCGACTGCGGTGAAGCGGCGCTGCAGGGCGGGATCGTCCTGCACCAGGGCCCGCCACTGCTCCGTGGTCGTGGCGCCCACCAGGGGCAGATCGCCCGCGGCCAGGGCCGCCTTGAGCTCGGCTCCGATCTCCTCGGCGGCGGCGCCGAAGAGCTGGTGCAGGTCGTCGACAAAAAGTACGACCCGGCCCGCGGCCTGGCGGATCTCTGCCCGGATCGCGGCCGTGCGCTCGGCAAGCGAGCCGCGCGTGGCCGTGCCGGCGAGTAGGTCGGAGACCGGCAGCTCGACCAGCACCCGCGCCTGGCCCTCGGCCGCCCGGGCCGCGAGGCGCCCCGCCAGCGCCCGCGCCACGCTGGTCTTTCCTACGCCCGCCGGCCCGATCAGCACCGGGTTGTTGGCGTGGCGCTTGGCGAGGATGTCCAGCGCCTGCTCCACCTCGGGCTCGCGGCCCACCACGGGATCGAGCTCGCCGCGGGCGGCCGCGAGGCTCAGGTTCTTGCCCAGCCCGGCCAAGACGGGGAAGCGGCCTGGATCGAGCGCCAGGCTCTCGATCCCGGCGCGCTCGCCCGCGCGCTGGGGCGCCGCCCGCGCGTGCCCCGGCGTCGGCTTGGGAGGCAGAAGCGCCGGCGCCGGAGCACTGGCCGGCCGTGACGGCGGGTGCGCTGCTGGCGCCGGCACCGGCGCGGCGGCCGGCTCCGGAGCCTTCGGCCGGCGGCAGTCGGGAGGCACGACCACGAGCCGCCGCTGACCACCCGCGGCGCTCTCGCTCTGCGCCGCGCGCGTGCTTGCGGGGCGCGACGGGGCCCCCGCGCGCAGCGCCTGCATCGCGGCCGCGCACAGCATGCCGACATCGACGCCGCAGTAGGTGAGAAGCTTGTGCGCGGCGAAGCGACGGCCCGATGCGAGCGCCACCAGCACGTGCAGCGCGCCGGGGGGGCCGGGCGCTCCGGGGCGGGCCACACCGCTGTGCTTCGACACGAACGCGCGCTCGTTCGGCACCGCGGCACGGCGGGCCACCTCCCGGGCAGCACCCAGGGCGGCCGCGACCGGGTCGTCACCGTCGCGGCGCTCCGCGAAGGAGCGTGCCGCCTTGAGCACGCTGGCTTGATCCAGCCCGCGCTCCGCGAGCAGCTCCCGGGCCACACCCGCGCGGTCGAAAAGGGCGGCCAGCAGGTGCCCCGTGCCCGGCTCCTCGCCGCGCAGCGCGCCCAACTCGCGGGCGCGCTTGCGCAGGGCCGTGAGCTCGGTGTCGGCCGGATCGTCAGCCATGCCCTTTGTTCGCACGGGCGCCGCAGGGGGGCCAAGTTCGGCCTTCCAGCCGCGCGGGCCCGCGCCCGCGACGGCGCGGCGATCCTTGCAGGCGGAGCAGCGCCCGAATCAGAACGCCGGGCGCAGGGCTCCGAACATGGGGAAGTGCTTGACGTTCAGCGTGAGGAGCTCGGCGTCGAGCACGTCGGCCGTCGCCGCGATCACGTAGTCCACCAGATCGATACCGGGGTGCGAGCGGCGATACTCCCGGAGGAACTCCCCCGCGCGGACGGCGATCTCGTTCGTCACCGGCTGGAGGTGGAGAGCCGGGAACAGCCGCCGGACAGCCGCGCGCTCATCCGAGCGCATGCCGCCTTCGATCTCGACGCGCGAGAGCACGCTGCAGGCGGCCTCTGCGGCGCAGACCGCCTCCCGAAGAAGCCCGGTTGCCGCCGGCACGCCTCGGAGGTGGGAGATGAGAACGGTTGAGTCAAAGAGCTTCACAGCCCGAGCTCCCGTAGGCGGTCTCCGGCGCTGCGGCCGCGAACGCTTGCCAGCCACTCGGGCCAGTCGGGCGCCTTGGGCAGGATGCCGGAGGTGGCGTCCACGGCTGCGAGACGCCGCGCGCTTCCCTCGTCGATGTCCAGAGCCTCGTCGAGGATCTGGCGCACGACCTCTGCCTGGGAGACGCCAGCGTCCTCGGCGCGCCTCCCGATGCGAGCCCGCTGCTCCTCGGTCAGGTAGAGCTGTGAACGCTTCATACATATGAGGTATACAGCACAGTCGAGTCGAAAGGAAGTCCAGGGCGGGTCAAGTTGGGGCACATCGCGATCGACGGCACGAAGATCAAGGCGAACGCGTCCAAGCACAAGGCGATGAGCTACCAGCGGATGGGCGAGGCCGAGAAGAAGCTCG
>JACQWT010000366.1 GCA_016209145.1 Deltaproteobacteria bacterium
CCCGTGCCGCCGCTGCCGCCGCCGCCCGTCGCGCCCGTGCCCCCTGTCCCGGCAGAGCCGGCCGTCGCCCCGGTGCCAGCCGGGTTCTCCCAGTCGTCGATGTCCCACGGCCCGGTGCGGCCGCAGGCCGCGGTTGCCACCGCCAGGAACCCTGCCAGCACGGCCGCGTGAACGCCAGCGCCCCCGCCGCGGAGCCGACACCAAGAGGCGAGCCTATCACGAGCCATGGAAGCCCTCCCGCCGCCGGCCCAGGCAGAGCCAACAGGCGCAGCCAAGAGTAAAGCAACAATTGCGCCAGCCCACAAGTGCCGTAGATCCGCGATAGGAGCCGGCGGCGCGTGCCGCCCGTGCGACGCCTAACGCACGCTCTGGCTCACCGTGCGCCACCTGCCTTGGTTGCCGCAGCCGCGGCCGCAGGCTACGCCAGTGCCGTGTCAGCTCCCCCGGCATCAGCCACCCTCAGCGCCGCGCCGTCGACTTCGGCGCCGCGCGGGCTTGCCGGCGGCCGCATCGGAGTGCCCGCCTGGGTCATCATCGCGGCAGCGGCGGCCATCGTCCTCGCCGTGCTGCTGCAACTTCTCGCCCGCAGGCGCCGGCGCCCGCCCTGAAAGCGGCCGGCGCCGAACGCCGCAGTCACATGGGACAGCGAGCCTGTCACATGTGGCAGCCCCATGGGACAGTCCGCCTCGCGATCCGGGCGCGGCGGGCCGGCCCGGGGGCTAGCGTGTCGGGCCGCCCTGGCGTAGGCTCCGGAACATCAACGGCGCAGTCTTCTCTGTTCCACATTCCACGTTTCCGTAGCCCGCGTCCTCCCGCATCTCGGGCCAGCGAGCTGCGAACGGTGATGCTCCGGGCATCCCTGCCAGTTCGGCTAGCCACGGCGGCGCGTGCCGTGCTAGTGGGGGGCTGCGTCGGGGTGTGCCCGGGCCCGAGGCCAGATCCACGCGCAGCCATGGCCAGACTTGAACGAGGGGTTCCCCTCATCGACCGCATCATCGAGCGACTGGCGCCCCACGTTTCGGTGCGGGGAGCCGGCCGTCGAGCGCTCGACTCGCTCGAGTCGCAGCTCATGGTCGAGCTCCCGCCGACCATCCGGCGGTTCCTGGAGTTCGACTTCACCTTTCAGAGCTTCGGCACGCGCTGGCACGGACGACACCGCTTCGGCAAGGATGCGGACCAGCCCAGGCCCAAGATCACGTCGGTGCGCAAGCTGGCCGAGGCGATGACGGAGTACGGCTGGAGCGCCACTCACCTGAGCTGCAAGCTCGTGCGCCTGCCCAACCTTCCCGGCCATCCCTGGAGCGCCCTGTACCTGGGCGAAGCGCGCCGGGACGGGGAGCTGCCCATCCTGGGTCTGGTCAACGACGAGACCAACGTTCTCGTGTACCTGCGCTACACGGCCTTCGACCTGTACCTGATCGAGCAGTCCGGTCTCGTCGAGCTCTCCGAGGCCGCGCGCCTGGACGATGTCGAGTCCCACGTGGCGCTCAACCCCGAGTTGCGCGCGCTCGTGCCGGAGGAGGAGTTCGAGGCGGCGTTTTGAGCGGGCCGCCAGGCCACGAGCCCGAGCCGATCGAGCTCCAGGTTCCGGTCACCGGGCCGCGCGAGCGCGCCGACAAGCTCGTTTCCGCCCTGCTGGCGCTCTCCGGCCGGCGGGTGCCCCGCGCCGAGATCCAGCGTTGGATGAAGCACGGACGCGTGCTCGCCGGGGGCCGGCCGGTCGACCGCGCGGATCACCTGCCGGCCGGCACCATGCTGCTCTTGCGGCCGGCGCCTGGGCCCGAGACGGCGGTCCGGCCCGACCCGTCCGTCGTTTTCGCCGTGGTGTTCGAGGACGAGCACCTCGTGGTGCTCGACAAGCCGCCGGGGCTCGTAGTGCACCCGGCGCGCGGCCACCGCGGCGGGACGCTGGTGGGCGGGTTGCTGGCGCGCGGCGGCTTCGAGCGCGCCGGCGAGGACGAGCGCGACCCCCAAGCGCACCTGCGGCCCGGTATCGTCCACCGCCTCGACAAGGACACGAGCGGCCTGCTCGTGGTTGCCAAGACGCCGGCGGCACGCGAGGGGCTCAGAGCGCTGTTCGCGCGCCACGACGTCGAGCGCTTCTACCTTGCCATTGCCGTCGGCCACGCGCGGCGGGCGAGCTACGACACTCCATACGGCCGCCACCCCCGCAGCCGGGTGCGCTTCACCTCGAAGCTGCCTGCGGGCCGGCCCGGTGAAAGGCGCGCCGTGACCGACGTCGAGCCCGTCGAATCGCTGGCGGGCGCCACCCTGGTCCGCTGCCGGCTGGGCACAGGCCGAACCCACCAGATCCGCGTTCATCTCGCCGAGCAGAGCGGCACACCGGTGCTGGGCGACGCGCAGTACGGCCGGCGGCCAGCCGACCCGGCGCTGCGGGAGATCGCCGCCGCGCTCGGCCGCCAGGCGCTGCACGCCGCGTTGCTTGGCTTCGTTCACCCGGTCACCGCCGAGCGGGTGCGGTGGCACAGCCCGCTGCCCGCCGACATGCAGCGGGCGCTCGATCGGCTTCGCGCGCTCGCGCCGGCGCCTACCAGACCTTCGCCTTCACGTGCCCGGCAGACTTGACGAGTATATCGACCAGCGCCCGCTCGAAGAAGCGACGGGAGCGAAGCTGGCCGGAGACGCGGCTCTCGAAGTGCTCGCGCCCCTCCTCGATCTCCTCCTCGAGCAGGGCAAACAGGTTGTCGTTCTGGATGCCCTCGGTCACCTTCTCTTCATTGTAGAGCCACAGATCGCTGGCGATGGCGCGGGCCAGCCGGCGCGCTTCCTTCTCGGTCTCGATCAGAGGCATGGGCCAAATCTCCTCTACCCCGAGGATGCTAGCACCCTGGACCGCCTGTCAAAAGCCGTGTAACGCCCCCCGACGTGGCGGCCTCGGTGACCCAGTACCGGATGCGCCTCGAGGGCATCCGCTTCCGCGGGCGGCACGGCGCCTCGCGCGCCGAGCGGGGCCTGCCGCAGGACTTCGTCGTGGATCTGGAGGTTTCGCTGCCGCTACGCGAGTTGCCCCGGCGCGACTGCCGCAGCGGCGTCTTCGACTACGACGCTCTCGCCAGCCTGGTCGTCGAGGAAGGAACGCGCGGCTCCTGCAAGCTGCTCGAGACCCTGGCCAGGCGCCTGCTGGAGAGGGTGCTCTCCGACACTCCGGCCCTCGCCGCCACGGTGCGGTTGCGCAAGTTCGGGCCGCCGACGCGCGCCTCCGTCGATACTGTGGCCATCGAGCTCGCCGGCGAGCGCGAGTAGCACGGCTTCGGCTATACTAGGGCGGGGCTTCCCTCTTGCGGCGACCCCCGGGAGACATCATGCGCCGAGTACTGTGCTGCGGTCTGGTCCTGTTGGTCGTCGGCCTGCATGGGGCGCTCTCGTGCGGCGGCGAGGGCGACGCGGGTGGGGCCGCAGCGGCTCCGGGCTCCTCGGGCAGCCAGGGAGGCGGCGTTCCCAACGGCGGCGCGGGCGGCGCGGGCGGGGACCTCTTCAACACCGGCGGCCAGCCCGGCTACACGCTGGCGGTCGAGCCGCCCACGGCCACGATCGTCGTGGAGGGCGGCGCCTCGGCGCCGGCCGCCTTCAAGGCCCTGCTCGACGGCAACCCGACCGCGGCCAAGTGGTCGGTGGATCTGCCGGCCGTGGCCGCCGTGGACCAGAGCGGCGTCGTCACCGCGACGAACGCCAAGGGCGGCGAGGTGATCCTGACGGCCGAGGCCGCCGGCCTGAAGGCCGAGGCGACGATCGCCGTGCTCTTCAAGGCCACGGCCAACCCCGGGAACATCGGCCCGGCCGACCAGGCGATCTTGAAGGCCGCCAGCGACGTGGACGGGGCGGCGCAATGGACGTACCCGTACAACAAGACGGTGTTCCCCAAGGGCCTGCTGCCGCCCGAGCTGATGTGGAACGGCACGGGGCCGAGCGACGAGTTCTACGTGCACTTCAAGAGCCCCTTCGCCGACCTCGAGGTGTTCACCCTCGCGCCGCCGCCCTCGCGCTTCGCGCTCGATCCCGAGGCTTGGAAGGTGCTGACCGAGAGCGGCAAGGGGCCGGCGGTCGACGTGACCGTGGCGCGCCTGCAGCCCGGCCAGCCCACGGCCACGGTGGTCGCCGCCCAGAGCTGGAAGATCGCGCCGGGCAGCCTGCGCGGCACGGTCTACTACTGGGCCAACAGCGTGGGCCGCGTCGTGCGGATCAAGCCGGGGGCGAACGCGCCGGACGACTTCCTCGCGGCCGCCGGCGTGCAGGGCTGCAGCACCTGCCACACCGTCTCGGCCAACGGCCAGATCCTGGTCATCGGCGGTGACGTGCCGACCTCCACCTTCGATCTGGTGACCAACCAGTCGGTGCTCAGCCTGGGACAGGTCGGCAAGGCGGTGCGCAACTGGGCGTTCCCCGCGGTCTCGCCCGACGGCAAGTACCTTGTCGAGAACAACGCGCCGCTGCCGGGGCCGCCCGGCGGCTCCGACGGCATGTGGGACACGCACACCGGCCAGAAGATCCTCGGCACCGGCCTGGACGGCGTGTGGCTCAACATGCCGTCGTTCGGTCCGGCCGGCACCAAGCTCGGCTACGTGAGCCACAGCCCGCCGTACGATCTGTGGGCGTACGACTACGACGCCAACGCCAACAAGGTGAGCAACCCGGTCTTGCTCGTGGCCGCCGGAAACGACCCCAGCCTCAACTGCATCGCCTTCCCGAGCGTCTCGCCCACCATCCCCACCGGGCAGGGGGACAAGACCTGGATCGTCTACCACCGCGGCGTCTGGCCGGGCTCGCTCGATACTCGCTCCGGCCCGGGCGACCTGTACCTCGCCAGCGCGGACAAGCAGGGCCTGGAGATCCGTCTCGCCGCCGCCAACGGCGACGGGTACCCCTTTGCCGCCGGCGATCGCGACCGGCACTACAACTACGAGCCGACCTTCGCTCCGGCCAACGCCGGCGGCTTCTTCTGGGTGGTGTTCACCAGCCGCCGCACCAGGAGCAGGAGTGCGTGCCGCTGGGCGAGTTCTGCCAGGACTCGGCCGATTGCTGCGATCCGACGGCCAAGTGCCTGGGCGGCGAGTGCGGGCATCCGCCGCCGACGTAGCGGCGCCCGTCAGCTCGAGGTCGGGCCTGCCGGCGTGAAGATCCCGCGGCCGAAGCCGCGCACGCAGCGGCCCCGCACGGCGAGCCGGGAGATCGGGCCGTAGAACCAGCGCCACAGCGCGACGTAGCGCTCGCGCAGCGACTCCGGGCTCTCGCCCCGGGGCTGGAACACGACGTGGGCGCCGTTGTAGTGCTCCCAGCGCCGGTCGATGATCCGTCCGGCGCGCTCGAGGGCGGCGTAGAGCGCCGTTCCCGGGAACGGCGTGCCAAGGACGAACTCGGCGAGGTTCGTCCGCGTACGCTCGCAGAAGTTGGCGATGGCAGGCGCGACGGGCGCGACGTCGCCGTCGTGGCCGAGAGTGAACGAGGCCAGCACCTCGATGCCGTGCTCCTTCATGCGCTGCACCGCGGTGAGGACTTCGCTGTGGTGCAACTCCTCGCCGATCGGATGGCTGAGCCCCATGATCAAGTAGATCTGCCGCACGCGCGCCGCGGCCATGAGCGCGAGATCGGATTCGGGAATGGCCGTGAGGAAGTGCGGGTAGGTGGCCATGAAGCAGTCGCGCTGCTCGCCGCCTTCGATCATGCGCCGCAGCAACTCGCGGGTGTACGCCCGGCTCTGCGCGTCGGGAAACAGGAGGTTCTCGTCGCCGAAGAAGAAGCAGCCGTACGGCAGCGTGGCAATGTCCTCGATCACCTCCGCGATCGGGCGCAGCACCACCGCCCGGCCGTAGCACTCCGGCACGATGCAGAAGTCGCAGCGAAGGTGGCAGCCGCGCGCCGTCTGCACGATGCCGGCGCGCAGGTAGCCAGAGCGGCGAAACAGATCGCGCCGCGGCCGGGCGAAGGGCGCGGCCGGATCGCCCCGATAGCAGCGCTCCAGCCGCCCTGCGGCGAGATCCGCCAGGATCCGCTCCCACAGCCCTTCCACCGGGCCCTGCACCACGGCGTCGCAGTGCACGAGCGCGTCCTCGGGCGCCATCGTGGGATGGATGCCGCCCCCCAACACCTTGACCCCGGCGGCGCGGAAACGGTCGGCGATGGCATAGGCGCTCGTCGCCTGCGGCGTGAAGAAGCCGAGGCAGACCAGATCTGGCCGCACACTCGTATCGACGAGCTCGGCGTTCTCGTCGACAAGCGTCACGCCATGGCCGGCGGGAACCGCGCCGGCCGCCGTGGCCACACCCAGGCCGGCCATGCGGAAGTCGCCGATCTCGTAGCCGCTCAGCGCCTCCCGCAGCTCCGGCCGGCCCTCGAGCAGCTTCTGCCACCGGGGGAAGACGAAGTGCAGGTGCATGCGGGGCCGAACCTCCCCGGCTACCAGGCGCTCACCGACATGATCATCGAGTCGGGCTGCGGACTGCCGCAGCAGCCTGCCGTGCCGTCACCGTCGGAGGCCGCCTCGATCTTGATCTGCGAGCACTGCCGGGGCGAGAAGCTCACCTTGCAGCCGTTGGTCGTGGCCAGGCCGGTGCAGGTCTTGCCCAGCGTGTTGATGGTGCCAACGTTCTGGCCGTCGCAGTACACGTTCCAGGCTCCCTGGCACACGGTGGTGCTGCCCTCGTAGGTCGAGATGCCCACGTTCGCGACGCACGCCGTGCTGCCGCTGCAGGTGATCTGCTGGCCGAAGGCCGCGAAGTTCTGCCCGTTGCCGTCCCAGGCGTAGTTGTCCCGAGAGCAGGGGTTGCCGTTCCAGCAGCCGCTGGCGGTGTCCACCGCCAGGGTGTTGAAGCCCGCTCGTCCTCCCGAGGGCACGCACGCGCCGCCGACGCAGCTCCCGCTGCTGCAGTACGCCCCGCCGCCGCCGCAGGCCTTGCCGCAGCTTCCACAGTTGGTTGGGTCGTAGTTGAGATCGACGCACTTGCTGCCGCACTTGGTCGTGCCGCCGTAGCACACGAGCGCACAAGCGCCGCTGGCACACACCTGCCCGCCCGGGCAGGCGTTGCCGCAGCTCCCGCAGTTGGCCGGGTCGTTCGCCACGTCCACGCACTTGCTGCCGCACTTGGTCGCCCCGCCCAGGCACTGCAGCGCGCAAGCGCCGCTCGCGCACACCAGCCCGCCCGCACACGCGTTGCCGCAGCTCCCGCAGTTGGCCGGGTCGTTCGCCA
>JACQWT010000367.1:0-10390 GCA_016209145.1 Deltaproteobacteria bacterium
GCTCCTCGTCAAAAAGGTCTCGAGCCCACCATCGGATTCGAACCGACGACCCCGTCCTTACCAAGGACGTGCTCTACCGGCTGAGCTAGGTGGGCCAATCCCGCCCGCCGCAGCGGGCAAGGCCGGAGCGGGAGACGGGGTTCGAACCCGCGACATTCAGCTTGGAAGGCTGAAGCTCTACCAACTGAGCTACTCCCGCCGTCTCGGGCGACCGTCCGCGGCGTTGCCCCGCCGCCCTCGCCCGCTCGAGTCGCCGGCTCGGGCACAGCGCCGAGCCGCAAGGTGGAGGGTGTTGGATTCGAACCAACGTAGGCATCTGCCGGCAGATTTACAGTCTGCTCCCTTTGGCCGCTCGGGCAACCCTCCCGTTGCGCTGTTCCCAACGTTGCCATCAATGCGTAGGGTGGCGTCGCGCTCCGGGCTCGCCGCCGCCCGCCAAGGGACAGCGAGCTGGCGAGGGGACTTGAACCCCTAACACCCTGCTTACAAAGCAGGTGCTCTACCGGTTGAGCTACGCCAGCGATCCTCCGTCGTTGCGCTGCGAGCCAACCCCCGGGGGGCCGGCCGCAGCAGGTAGAGGTAGGTGCCAGACCTACACCAAGCCCCTATGCACAAGGCGTGCCTATCCTGCGAGGGGGCGGGGGCTTCTAGCCGCTGGCGGGGTCCGCGTCAAGGGGCTCTTGCGCGCCGCGACGGCCGGCCGCCTGCGCAGCCCCCGCACCACGGCCCTTGCACCGGACGGCGCGCCCTGCGATGGTCGCCCCGGGCCCCGGCCGCGGTGGCGCCAGCCGCGCGCAAGTGATAGGAACCCCGACATGAACTGCCCTGCCTGCCAGCACCCGAACGCGGACGGCGCGCGGTACTGCGCCAAGTGCGGCCAGCTTCTGCCCGTGGCCCACGTCGCCGGCTCCGACCCGATGATCGGACAGGTGGTCGGAGGCCGCTTCCGCATCACCGGCCTGATCGGCGAGGGCGGCATGGGCCGCGTCTACATGGGCGAGCAGCAGATGGGCACGGCGGTGCGCAAGGTGGCGGTCAAGACGCTGCTCTCGGAGCTCTCGCGCGACGCGCAGGTGGTCGAGCGGTTCCGGCGCGAGTGCGGCACCGTGTCCGAGCTGGAGCACCCCAACACCATCAAGTTCTACGACTTCGGCCAGACGGCCCAGGGCGAGCTCTACATCGCCATGGAGTTCGTCGACGGCCGCTCGCTGTGCGACGCCATCGAGAAGGACGGCGCCCTGAGCTTCGAGCGCGTCGACAAGATCATGAAGCAGATGTGCGGCTCGCTGCAAGAGGCCCACGACAAGGGCATGGTGCACCGCGATCTCAAGCCCGACAACGTCATTCTGACCACGCGCGCCGGCGAGACGGACTTCGTCAAGGTGCTCGACTTCGGCATCGCCAAGCGCTCCGAGGCGGCGGACGCGGAGAAGGAGCGCAAGCTCACGCAGGCCGGGATGGTGCTGGGCACGCCCCCGTACATGAGCCCCGAACAGTTCACGGGCAAGCAACTCGACCACCGCAGCGATATCTACTCGCTCGGCGTCATGGCCTACGAGATGCTGACCGGGAAGCTGCCGTTCAAGGCGAACACGCCGTGGGCGTGGGCGACGCAGCACATGACGGCGCAGCCCTCGCCGTTCGAGCAGACCAGCCCCATGGCCGCCCAGATCCCGCCGCACATGAAGCAGGCGATCATGCGGGCGCTGTCGAAGGACCCCGGGCAGCGGCAAGGCGCGGCCAAGCAGTTCTACAACGAGCTCAACGCCGCCGGCACGGGCCCGCTGCCCGACACGGCGGCCGTGGCCGTCTCGGCCCACGCCGGAACGGAGGCGGTGCCGGCGCTGGCCGGGCCGGCGGGGGCGGCGCGCGCCGGGGGAACGCAGATCGGCGAGCCGTTGTTTCCGCCGGCGCAGGCTGGCCTCGCCGCGGCGGCAGCGCCCGCAGCCTTCGGAGCCGCCGCGCCGGCGCCCGCCGCGGGCTACCCGGTGGGGCCCGCAGCCGCACCCGGGTACGGCCCGCCGGTCACGACGGGCGGGCAGGCCGTCCCCGCCACGCGGCCGAGCGCGGGGGCTGGCGGGGGCAAAGGTGGCGTGGGGCTCTACGTCGCGATTGGCGGCGTGGTGGCGGTCGTAGCGGTCGTGGGCATCGTGCTCGTTCTGAAGGGCCGCGGCCGCGAGGAGCCCGAGCCCGAGCCCATGACCTTCCCGAGCGCCGCCGCCACTGCTTCCTCCGGCGCCACGGCACAGGCGGACACGGCCGCGCCTGCCGACGCCGCGGCAGCGCCCGAGCCGGATGCGGGAGCGGCGGCAAGCACGGCAGCGCCGACCGCGCCGACCGGGGCCCAGACCGGCGCCCCCACGGCCGGCAAGCCCGAGCCCAAAGCGAAGCCCGACGCAGCGGGAACGCCTGCCTGCAAGCAGGCCATCGCCGCAGCCGCGGCGAAGAACTGCGGCGCGGCGCGCAGCATGCTCGGCAAGTGCAGCGGCGCGCTTCAGCCCACGGCCGCGGCCAACGTGGCCAAGCACTGCGGCTCGAGCCGCATCCTCCCGCCGCCGCCGCCGAAGAAGAAGTAGAGCCGTGGCTGGCCTGTGCCCGCGCGCAGCGAGCCCGGCCGTCACGCTGTGCGGCTCGCTGTCTCGCCACCCCGTCTCGCTCGGAGCCGCCATGCACAACGCCGGCTACCGCGCGCTCGGCCTGCCGTTCACCTACGTGCCGTTCCGGGTGAACGAGGAGCGCAGCGGCCTGCCGGCGGCCCTCGGCGGCATGCGCGCCCTGGGGATCCGCGGCCTGGGCATCTCGATGCCCTGCGCTCGAGCCTAACCATGGGCCAGGCCTCGCTCCGCCTCGCGCGCTCCGATCCAGGCGCTCAGATCGGAGGCGAGGGACAGCACGCGCACCTCGTAGGCTCGCGCCTGGCCCGCCTCGCGCTCGAAGATGAGCCCTGCCTGCAACACGATCCCCCTGCGGAAGACGACGGCAGCGTCGTCGAGCGCGATCACGTCGATATCCCACGGCGGCCTTCCCGCGGCCTGCCACGCTTGCTGCGCGGCCTCGGCCGGCTCCCACCACGCGGCAGCGGGATCGAGCAGCAGCGCGAGATCGAGGTCCCGGAACTTCTCGCCGCGCGCGAACGAGCCGAACGCATACCCAAGTCGCACCGAAGCCACGCGCCCGAGCGCTGCACCAACCGCGACGAGCAGCGCATTGCGCTCGGCCTGAGGAAGATCGTAGAGCCGGCACGCGTCGTCCATGCGCGCAACTGTACGTCTGGCCGGCGGCGCCGTCCACCAGGCGCGCGGCCCGACGCCGGCGGCCAGGCGACCGCCAGAAGCTGGCTCCCGCGGCGCGCTGCCGCCTATGCTGCTCCCTGATGTTCGACTGGCGCCAGCGCAGCGCCCTGTTCGGCCACGTTGCCGCTCTGTGCGCGGCCCTCGGCGGGTGCGATCGAGCGGATGGCAGCGGCGCAGCTCCGGGACGCACCGCTGCGCCGGCGGCCTGCGCTGCCCCGGCGAGCCCCGTGCCCACCGGCGCTCCCGGGCCCGGGCCTTCGTCCCCGCCGCCGGCGGGCATGGTGGAGATCCCCGCGGGCATCTTCCTCATGGGCTCGCCCAGCGCACGCGGCAACCCGGACGAGCACCCGCCGCACGAAGCCATCGTCGCGGCCTTCTATCTCGACAAGACCGAGGTGACCGTGGCGGCGTACATGAAGTGCGCCGGCGCCGGCCGGTGCGAGCAGCCGCGCTCCAGCCGACCCTTCTGCGACGCGCGAGGCGCCGACCGCGCCGCTCACCCGGTGAACTGCATCGATCTGCGCGATGCCGACGCATACTGCCGGTTTGCCGGCGCGCGCCTGCCGACCGAGCGGGAGTGGGAGTACGCCGCGCGCGGCGGTAGCGAGCAGCGCAGCTTCTCGTGGGGCGAGCCGGAGCCCGACCCGGGCCGCGCCTGCTTCGACCACAGCGGCGGGAGCTGCCCGGTAGCGTCGTTCGCCCCGGGGGCCTTCGGGCTCTACGACATGACCGGCAACGTGTGGGAGTGGACCGCCTCACTGTTCGCCCCCTACCCCTCGAGCGCCGGCCCCGACGAGATCGTGGCCGGCCGCCACTACGTCTACCGCGGGGGAAGCTGGAGCCGGCGCTTCGCCAAGTGGATGCGCAACGCCCTGCGCAACCGCGACCTGCCGGAGGAGTGGAGCGCCGCCCTGGGCGTGCGCTGCGCCCGCTCCATCCGGCCGCCGCGCTGCCCCGCGCAGACCGAGGCGCGCGGCGAGCAGTGCGCGCGCACCGATGGCGCGCCCCTGTGTGAGCCGGGCTACCTCTGGGACGGCGGCCGCTGCGCCCTCGTGCTGCCGGACGGCCACGGCGGCTCCGCGGCGGGCGTCCCGGCGCCGGCGGCTTCGGCCGCCGCGGGCATCGATCCGGCCAAGCTCAACGTGCCTCGGGCTGGGCCGGACGCCACCGCGGTGGGCGCCGGCATCGCGCGCAGCCGCACGCCCCAGCACGACGCCGACTGCCAGCAGCACTGGCCCGGCACACAGGCGGCCTACTTGTTCACCGGGGGCACGACCATCTACGACCGTGCCCCCGTGCTTCGCGCCGCCGGATGCCGGCCGCGCGATCTCGGCCAGACATGGACCAGCGCCTGCTGCCCGCAGTGACCTTTCTCTCAGCGCGGGCTTCGCCCGCAACCCAACTCCGTCCGACCCGCTCCCGCTCCCGCTCCCGACTTCCGCACTTCGGGAGCGGGAGCGGGAGCGGGCGGAGAGAAATCCTCGCGCCGCGCGACGATTCTCGGAGCTCGCCCTCCAGCTCGTGGATGCCGCTCGGGGCGACGCGCACGCGGGGCGCGCCGCCCCCACTCTGCCCTGGTGTCCCGGCGGCGGCTTCCGCGCTGGAGCTCATGTTTCAGACCCTCACCACGCTCACGCGGTTCGCGTGCTCGGCCAACGCCTCGATGTCGTCGACGTCCGACGTGAGCGCAGTCCCACCCGGCTCCGCGAAAGCGACGACGAGCGCATCGACGGCGGAGCCTCGACCAGCCTTGCGGCGCAGCAGCGCCGCGCGCCGCGCCAGCGATGCGGGAGTCTGCTCGACAACGTCGCAGGTCTTCAGGAAGCGGTTGGCGAGCGCGTCGCGGCCCGCATGCCCTTGCAGGCACTCGACCAGGACGATGGAAGGTACGATGGGCGGCCAGAGGCCGTGCTCGCGCAGCGCGAGGATCAGCGCCGCCGGCCGCCGGGACCGTTCCGCGAGCCGGCTGACTCCGCCGGAATCGAGGACGAGCACCCGTCACCCCGCCTGGCGCATGTGTCCGCGCAGCAGTCGGCGAGCCAGCGCGTCGGCGCCCGCGCGCTCGGCGGCGCTGGGCACGCCGACCTCGGCGACGAGGTCGGCAACGTAGCGGTCGGCTTCCGCGAGTAGATCCTGCCGGCGCAACTCCGCCTGCACGGCCCTCTGCAAGAGCTCCGAGACGGGGAGGCCACGCGCCTTCACCTGCTCGTACATGCCCTTGGGAAGATAGATCTGCATCCGTGGCATACGTCTATCTATACACCCTTCAGGGGGGACGCACAAGCGCGACGTTGCCGGCGCCGTTGCCGGCCTTGCTGCTATCGGCCCGCTGCCGGCTGCAGCTCCAGGCCGCTGTCGAAGATCGGGCCCACGTCGCGGGCATAGATCTTGGTCGAAGTGCCCGAATCGAGCGGGCTCGACTCGAGCGCGCGGAGCATGTCGGCGAATCAGCTCTTCTTCGAGGTCTTGGCGTAGAACGTCCCGAGCTGCTGCGCCACGTCGGCGCAGCCGCAAGCCGGACAGCTCACCGCCTTGGCTGCCCCCTTGGCCGGCCGCTTCGCCGGCCCCTTGGCCGCTCCTTTGCCCCGTCGCACCCCGGCCGCCGACGTCCGTATCGCCTTGGCCGCCCTGTCGTGCGCGCTCATCGACATGACCAGGTTGAAGCTCTTCCTGCACTTCTTGCAGTTGTACTCGTACGTTGGCATCGTGCCTCCTTGTTTGCCTGCGGAGCTGACTCGCTCGCGGCGGCCGCTCACCACGGCGCAAGGTTGCATACTACCGCAGGCTGTGCCGCGCGTCACCGCCGTGCGCAACAAGCGTCCTTGCGCCGGGGCGGCGACAGACCGATAGTGCCCATCGTCCCGACTCGGCCGGGCGCAGGCAACGCTCCATGTCGCCGGACCCGTCGCCGTCAGCACCGATCGTTCTCCTCGTCGAGGACGAAGAACGGGTCGCCCGGACCCTGGGCAAGATCCTGCGCCAGGCCGGCTTCGACACGGCGATCGCCCCGAGCCTCGCCACGGCGCGCGCCGAGCTCGCGCGGCTGGCTCGCCCGGGCGGCGCCGCCATCAGCGCCGTGGTGCTGGATCTGCTCCTGCCGGACGGCCATGGCACCGATCTGCTCGGCGATCTCAAAGCCTCCGGCCTGCTGGCGTCCACGGCCGTGCTGAGCGTCGCGCTCGACGGCGACCTGACCGTCGAGCTGCTGGAGCGTGGAGTGATCGCCATCCCCAAGCCCATTGGCGCCGGGGCATTCGTGGCCGTCGTCCTGCGGCTGGTCGCGGCGCACGCCGTCGGGGACCCCGTGGCGCGCTTCTGCGTCGCGCATGCGCTCAGCGCAAGGCAGACCGAGCTGCTAGGCATGTACTGCGCGGGCCTCGGCCGCCGCCAGTGTGCCGCGCGGCTCGGCTGCTCCACCGAGATCGTGGGCACGCACCTGAAGCGCATCCTGCGCAAGACCGCGCGCGGCACGCTGCGCGAGCTGCTGGCGGCCGGGCGACGCGAGACCTGAGCCAGGCTGTCCCCGCCGCGGTCACAGCCAAACGTTCAGGATTGCGCCGCCTGCACGCCGGACCAAGTGTGCACGGCCGCATGACGAGGGCGACGGGGTCCCGCCTTCCGGATGGGCCGGGGCGCGCTTCCGGTGGGCCCGCACCGTGCCCTCGGCTTGCACCCGGAAGACAGCATGACCACCGGGGCCACGACCGCCGGCGACACCCTCGATCCCAGGGAGCTCTTGCGCGTGCTCGACGCCGGCCGCGAGGGCGAGGCGCACCACGGGCAAGAGCCATGCCCCGTCGCGCACGAAGCGCTCTGCTGCCGACTCGCCGAGCACGGCCCCGGCTGCCGGCTCCGTCGGCTCCTCGGCGAGGTCCGGCGGCAGCTCGAGCCGAGACGGCTGCCACACGAGCTCCGCCTGCACCTTGCTCACCAGCGCCCGAGCCGGCGCCGACTCGGGCACTGCGGCCTCGCCTTTTCCCGGGAGCCCGTCGGGCCCGCCCGCTTCTCCACCACAGCCCTCCCCGCCGAGCGCGGCCACGGCCGCGAGCCCGAGCGAGCACACTAGGGCGTTGCACAGACCAGTCCTGTTCATGACATTCCTCCATGTCGGTCGCCTTCGAGCGCCGACGACTTCCGGCGCTCGCTTTCGGATCAGCGGATCCGCAGCGAGACGGCCGGCAGGAAGGTCTTGCCCGACATCGGCCGGTGCTTCCTATCGCGCGAATCACGTACGGGAAATCACGTACGTGATTCGCGCGATTGACAGATGCAGGTGGGTGTGCGTGCCCGAAGCTGCGGCAGCGTGGCCCGGAGGGCCGGCTGCAGGGCACACGCGGTCGCGGCGGCGAGCGCATGCCGGGCGCAGCGCCATGCGTCGAGAAGCGCGGCGGGCGCCTGGCGCAGCAGGCGCAGGAGCTCGTCAGGGCGGGACGACAACTGTGCTATGGCCGCCGCCGCCATGGAAGGACCGCCTTCGAGCCGGAGCCGAGCGCGACGCGCGACCTCCGCACTGCTGTTCTACGCGCTTCCGATCGTGACCTGGGGCGGCATCGCGCTCGCAGCGGCTCTCTGGAGCATCCGGGACCTGCGGGGTCACTACGTCAAGATGGCCCGGGACCGGGCGAGCACGATTCAGGAGATCGTCCAGACCTTCAGGGCCTGGAACGCCGGCCAGGGCGGAGTCTACGTGCCCGTCACCGAGCGCACGCCGCCCAACCCGTACCTCGACACCCCCGACCGCGACGTCGCCACGACCGGGGGCCTGCGGCTCACGAAGGTCAACCCGGCCTACATGACGCACCAGGTCGAGGGGCTCGCGCGCGCGCACGGCGACCTCGGCATCCGGGTGACGAGCCTGAAGCCGCTCAACCCCGCCAACGCGCCCGACGCCTGGGAGCGCCGGGCCCTTGAGGACTTCGCGCGGCCCGGCGGGGGGACCGGCGCGCGGGTCGAGATCATCGAGGACGCGCGCCAGGGCCAGCGGATCCGGTCCATCGCCCCGCTTCTCGCGGAGCAGGCCTGTCTCACCTGCCACGCCAAGCAGGGCTACCGCCTGGGCGACGTCCGCGGCGGCCTGAGCCTCTCGATCCCGGCCGCCGAGTTCCTGGCCCAGAGAAGGAGCCACGAGCGGACGCTGGCCGGCGTCCACGCTCTTTTTTTCGCCTCGGGCGCGGTGGGGCTAGGCGGCTTCCTGCGCCGGATCCGGCGGCAGTGGGACGCCCTCCGGCAGAGCAAGGAGCGCTACCGCGCGCTCTTCTCGGGCGGGCACGACGCCGTGCTCGTCCACGGCTTCGGGCCCGACGGCGCGCTCGGCCCGTTCGTCGAGGTCAACGACGTCGCCTGCGAGCGGCTCGGCTACAGCCGCGAGGAGTTCCTCGGCCTGACGCCCGCGGACCTCAACCTGCCCGAGCTGCGCGAGAGCATACCGGCGCGGGCGGCGCGACTCCACGCCCAGAAGCACATCGTTTTCGAGACGACGCATGTGGCGAAGGATGGCCGGCAGATCCCGGTCGAGATAAGCAGCGCCCTCTTCGAGCTGGGCGGCCGGGACATGGTGCTGGCGATCGCGCGGGACCTGAGCGAGCGCCGGCGCGCCGAGGCGGTCCAGCGGGCGGTCCTGCGCACCGCGATGGACGGCTTCGTCATCGCCGACGCGGAGGGAAGGATCCTGGACGTGAACGATGCCTGCTCGCGCCTGACGGGCTACCACCGCGACGAGCTGGTCGGGATGCGGATCGCGGCTCTCGAAGCCAAGGAGAGCGCGGCGGAGATCCGCGAGCACATCCGGGCAATCACCGAGCGTGGCTGGGACAGGTTCGAGACCCGCCACCGCGCCAAGGACGGCCGCGAGCTCGACGTCGAGGTGAGCGTCACGCACCTCGATGTGGGAGGAGCGAGTCGCCTGTTCGCCTTCATGCGCGACATCACCGAGCAGAAGCGCGCCGCGGCGGCCCTCGCGTGGGACGCGCGCGTGGAGGCCGCGCTCGGCAGCCTCTCGCGCAAGTTCATCGCGTCGGCTTCCCTGGGCGACATCTCGTCGGAGATCTTGGCGGCGGGCCACCGGCTGACAGGCAGCCGCCACGGCTACCTCGCGCACGTCGAGCGCCGTCCGGACGCCGGGGCCGCGGAGGACGACGCGGTGTGGAAGTGCAAGGGCTCGCTGCTCGAGGCGGATGTGATCTCGTTCAAGATCCTGTCGGGCATGGCGCACTGCCTGCTCCGACCGCCCGGGCCGGTCGTGGGCGGTGCGCCGGCGGACGTAGCGGTGCTGGCTCTGCCGGCGGCGCACCTGCCGATCGAGCGGTTCGTGGCAGCCCCGGCCTGGCTCGACGATCGGCTCGTCGGCGAGCTGGTCCTGGCCAACGCGCCCCAGGGCTACGCCGAGCGCGACCTGAAGCTCGCCGAACGCCTGGCCGGCCTGTTCGCCCTTGCCGTGCTCCGCTGGCGGACCGAGCAGGATCTGCGGGAGGCCAAGGACGCGGCCGAGGCCGCGAGCCGGGCGAAGTCGCAGTTCCTCTCCGTGATGAGCCACGAGCTCAGGACGCCGCTCAACTCCGTCATCGGCTTCGCGCAGGTGCTGCGCCGCGGCCACTTCGGCCCGCTTGGCGACAAGCAGCGGGGCTACGTCGAAGACATCCTGCAGAGCGGCGAGCACCTGCTCTCGCTCATCAACGACATCCTCGACCTGTCGAAGATCGAGGCGGGCAAGCTGTCGCTCGAGCCGCGCCCGCTCGCCCTCGGGCCCGTGGTCGCCCGCTCGCTCCTGTTCGTGCGCGAGCGCGCCCTGGCGCGCCGGCTCGCCCTCGAGTCAACCGTGCCCGAGGGCCTTGCGGCCGCGCTCGGCGACGAGCGCGCCGTGCTCCAGGTGCTCGTCAACCTGCTGGCGAACGCCGTCAAGTTCACGCCCGCGGGAGGACGCGTGACCGTCCGGGCGAGCGCGGACGGCGATCGCATCATCGTCGAGGTCGAGGACACCGGCGCCGGCATCGCCCCGGAGGACCAGGCGCGCGTCTTCGAGCCCTTCGAGCAGGGCTCGGGCTCGGCCGCGCGGCAGGCCGGCGGCACGGGGCTGGGGCTCAGCTTGGTCCGAAGCCTGG
>JACQWT010000367.1:10398-24472 GCA_016209145.1 Deltaproteobacteria bacterium
GCACGGGGCTGGGGCTCAGCTTGGTCCGAAGCCTGGTGCAGGCGATGGGCGGCGGGATCTCGCTCCGGAGCACGCCCGGCCAGGGCAGTTGCTTCGCGTTCACCCTTCCGCTCGCGCCGGGCTCCGCCGGTGGCGACTTCGCAATCTGACGGCTGCCCGCGGAGGTTACGAGACATGGTGAAGAAAGGCGCGCGGCCCACCGTCCTCCTCGTCGACGACGATCCCAGGAACCTGAGGCTGCTCGATGCCATGGTGGCTCCGCTCGGCGTGAACGCCGTGCTGGCGGCCGGCGGCGAGGAGGCCCTCGCGCTGGCCCGGCAGACGCGCCCCGACGCGATCCTGCTCGACATCATGATGCCCGGCACCGACGGCATCGAGGTCTGCCGCAGGCTCAAGCAGGACCGCGCCCTGCAAAGCACGCCCGTCGTCTTCGTCACGGCGCTCGCCGACACGGCGCACCACGCCGCGGCCATCGAGGCCGGCGCGGTGGGGTTCATCGCCAAGCCGGTGCACGAGTCGCTCGTCGAGGCGAGCGTGCGGAGCGCGGTGCGGATGAAGCAGCTCTCCGACGAGGTCGAGGAGCTGGGGCGGCAGCGGGCGAGTCTCACGCAGATGATCGTGCACGACATCAACAACCTCTTGTGCACGCTCCTGGCCGGAGCGGAGCTGCTGCAAGGGGAGCAAGGGGTGAGCCCGGAGGGGCGCGAGGATCTCGGGGCGATCCTCCAGGCCGGCCGGGACATCCAGGCCATGACCGCGAGCCTGCTCGACATCGAGAAGCTCGAGTCGGGCTCTCTCCCGGTCTCGCCCCGGCCCCTGGACGGCTGGGCGCTCGCCCGCGCGCGCGCGCGGCTCGCCCAGGCCCAGGCCGAGCAGGGCGGCCTGCGCCTGAGCTGGGACGAGCCGTCGCGGCCCGTCGCCGTGCTCGCCGATCCGGCGCTTCTGGCGCGCGTGGTCGACAACCTGCTGTTCAATGCGCTCAAGTTCTGCCCGCGGGGCGGGGGCGTGCGCCTGGACGCCCGGCCGCACGAGGCGCGCGCGGCCCTGAGCGTCGAGAACGATGGCCCGCCCATCCCGGCCGAGTGGCACGAGCGGATCTTCGAGCGCTTCGCGCAGCTCGAGGCGCGCCAGGCCACCGGACGCAAGGGCGTCGGCCTCGGCCTGGCGTTCGCGAAGCTCGCGATGGAGGCGATGGGAGGCAGCATCCGCGTCGAGTCGCCGCTCTCCGGCCGCAGCGACGGCGTGCGCTTCGTCCTGGAGCTGCCGGCAGGGTGAGCGGCAGCACGAGGTAGCCGTCGCGCCCGGCGGCGCGTTCAGCGCGCGGGCGCGGGAGCTCCTTGCCGCGGTCCCGAACCGGAGGATGGAGAAGCCCTTCGTCGCCGGCAGCGGCGACCAGCTTTGCAGGTCGTCTCCGACAAATCCGTTGACAATCTGTCGGCCATGACCGACAAATGGGGCGTCGTCGTCGTCGGACGACATCGGGCGCCTCGCCGAGAATGCCGTCTACCTCGAGCTGCGTCGTCGCGGCCACGATGTCACGTACTGGCGCGACGCGGGCCACGAGGTCGACTTCGTGCTGCGCGAGGGCCCCCAGCCCGGCGGCGCGCTCCAGGTCACGTGGTCGCCGTTGGCGCCCGGCGACACCCGCGACCGCGAGGTGGCAAGCCTGGTCGCGTGCCTCGAAGCACTCAACCTGCCGGAAGGGACGATCCTGACTCTCGATCGCGAGGAGCGGCTCGTCGTGCGCGGGCGGCACGTGACGATGCGGCCGGTGTGGCAATTCCTGTTGGGCAAGGGGCTGGCTCCCCGGGAATGAGGCGCTATTGTGCCTTGTTGGCTCCTGGAGCCCACCAGCCAGGCGAGGTCCCATGAAAGGCTTCCGACTCCCCTCACCCGCGTCGGCGCTTCCGGCGCTCTCCTTGCTCGCGGCGCTCGCCGCCGCCGCGTGCAGCCCGGCCGCGGGCGTGCCGCAACCGAGCCCTGCTCCGGGGACGGCCCCCCCGCCGCCGGCGCCGGCGTGCAGCCAGTCCGCCGCCACCGCGGGCCCGCCGCTGCCGTCCGTGCCCCCGCCGCTGGCGCTCTCTGCCGTCGTGCCCGCGGTGTCCAGCGTCGCCGATCTGGTCGAGAAGGTCGCGCCGACGGTGGTGAACATCACCACGGTGCAGAAGCTGACCATGCCCGACTTCGGCCCCTTCGAGTTCTTCTTCGGCCATCCCGAGCGCTTGCCGCGGCCCGAGCAGGTGGGCGCCGGCAGCGGCTTCATCATCGATCCGGCCGGGTTCGTCGTCACCAACGAGCACGTGGTGCGCGGCGCCGACGAGGTCAAGGTGCGCCTGCTCGACAAGCGCAGCTTCGACGCGGAGGTGGTCGGCCGCGACCGCAAGCTCGATCTCGCGCTGCTGCGACTGCGCGGCGCGAGCGACTTGCCGGCGGCGAGCCTGGGAGAGAGCGCCGGCCTGCGCGTGGGCGAGCACGTCCTGGCCGTGGGCAACCCCTTTGGCCTGGGACACACGGTCACCCTCGGCATCGTCAGCGCGAAAGCGCGCTCCATCGGTGCCGGCCCCTACGACGACTTCATCCAGACCGACGCCTCGATCAACCCGGGCAACAGCGGTGGACCGCTGTTCGACCTCAGGGGCCAGGTCGTGGGCATCAATACCGCGATTCGGGCCGGGGCCGAGGGCATCGGCTTCGCGACCCCGGTCGAGGCACTGCTCGGCGCCCTGCCGCAGCTCAAGGCCAAGGGCTACGTCGAGCGCGGCAAGCTCGGCCTCGTCTTCCAGCCCGTCAGCGATGAGATCGCGGCCGCCCTCGGCCTCGACCGGCCGCGCGGGGCGCTCGTCTCGGAGATCGAGCCGGGCGGCGCGGCGGCCAAGGCCAGCATCCAGCCCGGCGACCTCATCGTCGCGGTGGACGATGTCCAGATCCGCGACGCCGAGGAGCTGCCGCGCAACGTCGCGCGCCATGCCCCCGGCTCGAGGATCCGCGTGACCCTGCTGCGCCAGGGCCGCACGCTCGCGGTTTCGGCCACGCTCGACACGCTCGAGGAGGAGCATGCCCCCGTGCGACGCCAGCCTTCGGCGGGCGCCGAGCAGAAGACCGAGAAGATGCGCGGCGTCGAGATCGCCGACCACCCCGAAGGCGGGGTCCGCGTCGTGGCGGTCGATGCCGGGGCGCCCAAGGGGATCGAGCCCGGCGACGTCATCGTCGAGCTTGCGGGCGAGCCGGTGAAGAACGTCAAGCAGCTCGATCGGCAGCTCGCCAAGCTGCCGGCGGGCGGCACCGCCCTGTTCGAGATCCGCCGCGGTGCCCGCCAGCTCTTCGTGGGCGTGCCGCTGTCGCGTTGAGCCCCCGGACCGGCGGCGCCTACAGCCCCGGCGTCGGCAGCGTCGGCTGGGGCACGCTCGGCTGCGGCACGCTCGGCAGCGACGGGGTCTGCAGCGTAGGCGCCTGGATCGTGGGCGTCTGGATCGTCGGCGCCTGGGGCAGAGCCGGCGCCTCGGGCGCCTTGACCTTGATCCCGAGGTCCCCAAACTCAGGCTCGGCGACGAGCCCGCTGCGGTCCGGGCAGGCCGCGAGCACGCCGCCCTTGCAGGCCTCCTCGTAGTACTGCGCGGCCTTGCGCTTGTCGGCCGGCACCTCGTCGCCGCCGCGGGCGTAGATGATGGCCAGCGCCCGGCAGCTTATGGCCATGCCCGCGTCGCAGGCCTTCTGGTAGAGCGAGACGGCGCTCCTGATGTCTCGCGCCACGCCCTGCCCCCGCTCGTGAAACCAGCCGAGGCGGTAGCACGCCCGCGGCACGTTCTGGTCGCACCGCTCGCGGCAGTCCTTGAGGTTGCCGCCGTCGCAGTCCTGCGCCTTGACGAGCTGCACGTTGGCCGGACCGCAAGCCGTGACCAACCAGAGCCCCGCCGCCGCGATGAAGCCCCTGTAGGCAACCATGTCGGTAGCAGCGTAGCCCACGAAAGCCGGCGTGGCCAAGCATGGAGGCAGCGAGTCAGCAGCCCGCCTCCCCGGCGCGGCCAAGCTGTGGTACACCAGCTCCGACGGCAGACACGAGACAAGGAGCTCCCATGGCAACCCCAGAGCAGCTTGATGAACTGAAAGGCAAGATCTCCGGCCTGGTCGACACCAAGTTCGGCGGCGACTACACCAAGGCATTCAACCACTACGCCGAGCTGAGCGGGGCGGGCGGGCTGGTCGAGCGGACGGACCTGCTGCAGCTCCTCGAGGACGCGGGCGTGGGCAGTTGGCTCTCGCGCGGCGCGTGGGCCGACGGCATCATGAAGGAGCTCGACACCAACAAGGACAAGGGGATCTCCTGGGAGGAGTTCGAGACCGTCGTGAAGAAGGGCGGGTAGCTCACTCCGCCGCGGGCAGCTCGACGACGGAAGGGACGGCGCGCCCGCTGCGGGTGATCACCACCGTGGCCTCCACGCGGCGGCCACCCTCGGAAACCACGACCGCGAGCTCCTCGCCGGCGGGACCCTCTATCCAGAGCGACCCCGCCTCCAGCGGGCGCGGCACGCCGCCGACGGTGACCCTCGCGGTCGGCGGCCGCACCGCCACGCGGACGCGAAAGCGCGGTGCCGCCTCGCTTGCCGTCCGCGATGCTGCCGCCACGCCAAACCGGCTCCAGGCGGCGAGCCCGGCCGCCGCCACGACGAGCGCCACTGCCGCGACAAGCACCCACAGCACCGCCCGCCCGCGAGCGGCAGCCCTCGCCGCGCGCTGCGGCGCGGTCGTAGGCATCTCCTGCGAAACAGGGGCCTGCTCGATCGCCGGAGCGGGCACCCCCGCCCGGCTCGCGGCACCGAGCGCGGGTCCTCTGGCCGGGACCGCCAAAGGCAGCGGCTCACTGCGAGGGGCACGGGCAGCCCTGACCCGCTCGGCGACCGGCCCGAGCGTGCGCAGGGTCGGCTTGTCCACGCCCTGTGCGCAGGGGGCAAGCGCAGCGGCCAGCTCGATCACGCTCTGAAAGCGCTTCGCGGGATCGCGCTCCAGCGCCTGCTGCACGGTGCGCGCCAGGGCGGGCGCGACCCAGGGCGCCACGTCCTGCACGAGCGGTATCGGACCGGTGCAGATGGCGATGGCCACGTCCGTGGACCCCGGGCTGCCCGGCCAAGGCGGCGCGCCGGCAAGCGCATGGAAGAGCGACGCGCCGACGCTCCAGATGTCGCTGCGGTGGTCCACGCCCGGTTGGCCGCGCACTTGCTCCGGCGACATGTACGGCGACGCGACGGCGACGTCGTCCGGGCTCGTCAGCTCTCCGGGCGTGCCCTCGCCCGCGGGCCGGACCACGCGCCCCACTTGGCCAAAGCCGCAGAGCTTGACCACGAGCTCGCCCGACGGCAGCTCGTGCAGGAAGAGGTTGGCGGGCCGCAGATCGCGATGCACGAAGCCGAGCCGGTGCGCCGCCGCCAGGCCCAGGCATGCCTCCGTGAACAGATGCGCGGCCAGACGCGGATCGATGGCCCCATGCCGATCGAGCACGGCGCGCAGATCCGTGCCGCGCAGCAGCTCCATGACCACGAGAGGCAAGTCCCGTTCCTTGTCGTGATAGGCGTCGACGAAGCGCACCACGTGCTGGTGGTCGATGGCGCTCAGGGCCCGGGCCTCCCGCACGAAGCGACTGCGGGCCTCGGCGTCGCAGCCGGCGACGGCGGGCGCAAACAGGCGCACGGCGAAGCGGTTGCCCCGGGCTCCCTGCGCCTCGTACACCGTGCCGGCCGCGCCCGCGCCGACGCGGCGAAGGAGCGTGTAGCGCCCACCCACGCTCTGGCCGAGCAGCGGATCGGGCGGTTCGCTGGAGACGGCGGGAAGCTCGCTGCGCGGTCCGGCCGGCTCCCACCTCACCGTCTGCGCGGAGCGAGGCGCACGGGTGCGTCGCAGCACGGCCGGGACCGGCTCGAGCATGGCCGGGGTGATGTCGAACGAGCCGAGCTGGAAGGGCCAGAGCGCGGCGGCGAGCTCCTTGATGCTCGGGCAGCGCCCGCCCTGTTCGCGCACCAGCGCGCCATGGACCACGCTGGCCAAGCCGGGATCGATCCATGGGGCCAGATCCTGCACGGCCGGCACGTCTCGGTTGCTGATCGCCAGGAACAGGGCGGCGTAGGATTGCAGCTCCGCGAACGGCTCCTGGCCCGTCAAGGCGTGGTAGAGCGTCGCCCCCACGCTCCAGACGTCGGCGCGCTCGTCCACGTCCTTGGTGCTGGTCGACTGCTCGGGCGACATGTAGTGGGGCGTGCCCATCACGCACCCGGCGCGCGTCAAGGCCACGTCGCTCTGCTGCAGCTTGGCCAGGCCGAAATCGAGCACGCGCACGCGCACCGGCCCCTTGGGATCGTGGTCGAGGTAGATGTTGGCGGGCTTGATGTCGCGGTGGATGACGCCGGCGCGGTGGGCGGTAGCCAGGCCGCGACAAGCCTGCGCCATGATGCGCACCGCCACCGTGGGGTGCAGGGGCCCGGTCCGGTCGAGCAGATCGTTCAGATCCAGCCCCGAGAGCAGGGGCATCACGAGGAAGGGGCGGCCGATGACCTCGTCCATGCCGGAGTCGACGACCGGCACGATGTGCTCGTCGTCGAGCCGCGCCGCGACCTGGCCCTCGCGCAGGAAGCGCGCGAGCATCTCGTCGTCACCCTCGGGCGCAAGCTGGAGGAGCACCTTGACGGCCACGTGCTCCCCGCCGGGGGTCAGGGCCTCGTAGACCGCGCCGAGCCCCCCGGAGCCGAGGAAGCGCACGAGCTCGTAGCGGTCGCCCAGGGTCGTCCCGAGCGGCGGGGCTTCGACGGGCTGTGCTTGGTCCGCCATGGTCGGGACGATCCTAGCGCGGGCTGCCCCCGCAACCCAAGCGTGCCATCGCCGCCGGCTGCAAACGCTTCGCCTCCTGCCGCCGCGCCTGCTACGAGATCGCTCATGAACCGGCTCACCATCTCCCCGCTACTGTCCATCCTGCTCTGCCTGCCCCTCGCGCTCGGCGCGGGCTTCGGCTGTGGTGGCGACGGCGGCGACGGCGCGCCGGCCACGACCGGCACCGGCGGCAGCGGCACCGGCGGCAGCGGCACCGGCGGCGACGGCACCGGCGGCGACGGCACCGGCGGCGGCGTGGCTGCGCCGGGCAGCGTGATCTTCCTGCACCACTCCACCGGCGAGAACATCTGGAACGGCGGCGTGCCGGGCTGGCTCGCAGACTACAACGCCGCCGAGGGCACGAGCTACGCCATCACCGAGCGCGCCTACCCGGCAGACCAGCCCTACGGCTGGAGCAACTACCCCTACGACTACTGGAACATCTGGGTCGAGCACGCGGGCCCGGCGCCCTACCTCGAGGAGGACACGCTCGAGATCCTGACCGGCGGCTACTCCACCATCGTGCTCAAGCACTGCTTCCCGGTCAGCGCCGTGCAGCCCGACTCCGGCCAGCCGGATGTTGCCTCGGACGTCAAGACGGGGGAGAACTACCAGGCTCAGTACCAGGCGCTGAAGACCAAGCTGCGGAGCTTCCCCGACACGCGCTTCCTGGTCTGGACCGGGGCGGCGCTGACCAAGACCGCGATGCTCGATCCCGAGCAGTACGGCGGCGACGAGCAGATGGCCGAGCGGGCGCGCTCCTTCTTCGCGTGGGTCAAGGGCACCTGGGACGAGCCGGGCGACAACATCTTCGTGTTCGACTTCTTCGAGCTCGAAACCGAGGGCGGCCTCTACCAGCTCGACGAGCACGCCGTCGATCCGAGCGATCCCCACCCCAACGAGGCCTTCAGCCAGCAGGTCGCCCCGCTGTTCGGCCAGCGGCTGGTGGACGTGCTCGAGGGGCGCGGCGACAGCGGCAGCCTCACCGGGCAGTAGGCGGGGATATCCTAACCGGGCGTAGCCGGAACCAAACAGGGAACCGGAGGGGCAAGGGGCAAGGGCTCGGAGCAGTCCGGCTACCGGCGTTCCAGTGAGCGGGTAAGGCCGGCAAGCATGCGTTCGACTTCGCGGTATTGCTCGAGCAGGCCATGGGCTTGGTCCCGCGTGAAGTAGCCGAGCCGCTCGGCGAGCAGGACTTGGGTTTCAAGCTCACCGCCCGAGCCCGCGGCGATCCCGAGGAACCGGAGGTAGTCGGCGGTGGTCGGGCGCTTGTGGCCTTCGGCGATGTTGTACGGGATCGACCGGGCGGTCTTGCGTAGCTCGGCGGTCAACCCGAAGCACTCGTCCGCGGGCAGGCTCCGGGTGGCAGCGTAGATCGCCAGGCACAACTCGAAGGCCTTCTGCCAGACGATGAGGTCCTTGAACGACTTGATGTTCTTGTCCGCCGCCATCGCGTTCTCCTCGGCCAGCGACGGGCTCGCTCGCAGCAGCGGCGCGCCGGCGACATCGTGGACCATGGGCTCGTCGCTCACCGAGCGCTACCAGAACCAGATCGCCGGGGTGCTCTCATGCTGGTCTACTACTCCGTAGAATTGTCGCGCGGCGCGAGGATTTCTCTCCGGAGTTGGGTTGCGGGCGAAGCCCGCGCTAGGATCGGGTGGTCCTGCAAGGGACGCTGCCGGGCCTGTGCTTCGCCGAGGGCATGACGAGCTACCTGCGCGCGCACGGCATCCGGTTCTTCGACTACCCGCGCTGGGCGGAGCCGCTGCGTGACGAGATCCGCGCCAACGCTGAGCGCCTCGCGCAGGAGCCCGGAGTCGCGATCGAGCTCGTCCGCAAGGCGAGCTTGCGCAAAGAGGCTCGGCCGGGACGAAGATGCTCAACAAGGTCTCGCAAACCAAGACCGACCAGGGGCGCAGCTACGAGGGCTTCAACTTCTTCTCCGCCGAGGACCAGCGGCTCTTCGAGGCCATCGTCCGGGGCGAGCACACGATCCAGGGCCTGCGCCACGCCGACCTCCAGCGTCCGCTGCCCGACCGCTCGCCTGGTCAGATCTCCCGGCTCATCAGGCGCCTACGGGTCCATGGCCTACTCAAGCGCGTCGGCCACACGTACAAGTAACACGCCACCGAGCTGGGTCGTCGCGTCATCCTCGCCGGTCTCGAACTAAAGGAGCTCTTCCTGATCCCTGCACTGGCGCGTGCATGAATTCCTTGCCCCTTGCCCCTTGTCCCTTGCCGCCCAACTACGAGTCCTGCCCGAATCGGTATCAACTTCGGCGACAAGAGACTAGCGATATGCCTCGCGCCGGTGACGGACGTAGTGCACGACGACCTCGCGAAGCCCGGGATCGAAGCCGTAGACGACGCGGTAGTCACCGACACGGACGCGGTAGAGCCGATCCGCCCCGGCCAGCTTCGCGGTTCCGGCAGGCAACGGATCGAGAGCGAGGGCACGGATCCGTTCCCAGACCCGCCGCACGGCGCCGGCCGGGAGGCCGCGCAGGTCCCGATGGACGGATGGCTTGAGGACTACGCTAAAGGCGGCCATCACGCTTGAGTCGGCGCTCCATCTCGACGAGCGCCACCACCTTCTCTGCGCGCCTTTCCGCGACCACGGCCAGATCGTGAAGATCTTCGAGCAGCCGGGCGTACCGGCGCAGCGACAGGATCACCCCTGTCTTGCGACCGCGTCTGTCCAGCACGAATCCGTCCTCGCGGACCTCGACCGAGGCACCCATGTCTCGCCTGGCCTCCGTTTGGCGATCCCGCCTTGCCAGCTCCAAGCTGGATACTCTACCAGAGGGACGCCGTCCCGGAGGCATCGATTCAGTGCTTGGCGGTAGATTGCGCGGGTTTGGCAAGCGGCGCCGGCGAGTGGCCGCTTCCGGTTCTCTGTTCCGGGTTGGCGATTCACCGGGTAGCGCCCATGCCGTGCCGGCGCCGGTGCCTCACGCCGTGGCCGATCCCAGGGCGCCCCGGCTCGAGCCGGCGGTAGTGCTGCGCTTCTCGGTCGGAGAGCTTCCCCTGCTGGATGAGCCTGCGGACGAGTTGCTCGTCCACGTCCCGCATCTGCCCGCCTGTGCCGGGGGCGCCGCTCGCCGCTGCCGCAGTTTGGGCGGGCTCGCCCGGCCGCTCGGTCGCGCCCGCGACGAGCAGCGCGCCCACCAGGCCAAGGGCGACCAGGAGGAACCTGTCAGCCTTGCGCGCCGGGATCATCTTCCTCCTCCGGGCCGGTCGCGCCGCCCCGCGTCGGGGCAGCCAGGCACCGGCTGGACGCGGTGACGGCGCCGGTCAGGCACCGATTGCACTGCAAGCAGTCGATGTCGTGGGCGGAGCGCACGCCTAGGTCGCAGCAGCCGTAGGCTTTCGGGCGGGCGAGAGCGCGGAGCAGGCCGATCTTGCCGAGCAGGCTCAGTGCCGCCCCGGCCGGGCAGAAGAACCGGCACCAGAAGCGGAAGTAGCCCAGACACAGCAGGACCAGGGCGGCGAGAAGCACGAACGTCCAGGCGCCCCAGGCACCCGAGAACGCCACCGCCAGCGGATCGAGGGCGCCAACCCATCCCGCGCCGCCGAGCGCGTAGATCGCCAGCGCGGCCGCGAGCAGCAGGTACTTGAGATAGCGTGCACGGGCGTGCACGCCGGGCGAAACCGGCCCGCCCGCGGCAGCGGCGGCGCGCCGCAAGGCCCAGAGCGCCCCGAGCAGCACGGCACCGAGGAGCACGTCCCGCAGCGGGCGGCTCGCCACTTGGGGGAAGAAGAGCGGCGAGGCGCGGTCCACGAGAAGGCCGGCAAGACCGAGCGCGCCGAGGACGGCGGCGGCGCGCGGCCAGTCGAAGCCGCGGCGAAGCCCCGTCGGATGCCACGCCACGAAGACCAGCTCCTGAGCCGCACCAAAGGGGCAGAGCACGCTGCAGTAGATTGGCCCGAAGGCCACGTCGAGCGCCCCGGCCCCGGCGATCAGCAGGAACGGCGCGCGGCTCGACGGGCTCGGGAGCCCGGCGTCGATCATCCCGAGCAGGTGTGTGAGCGAAAGCTGCACGTTGAAGCACAGGCCGGCCAGGACCAGGTTGGCGGCGAGGAAGACGAGCCGCAGCCAGGCCGGAGCGCGCAGGAACACAGGCACGCACAGGAGCAGGGCGAGGGCGAGGTAGATCTCCTCGGGCTGCCAGGGCGGGCCGCTCGCGGCGCGGGAAGCCCGCTCGACCGGCAGCCCGAGCACCTTCTCGGCCGCGGCCCCGGCCGCGCGGTTGACGGTCTCGATCGCCGCCCGGCTCGACACGCTCGCGCCGGTCAGCACGTCCACCGCCTGCTCCGGCCCACGGGCCTGAGCGGCTGGCGCGAACGCTCGCTGTACGCTCTGGCCCTCGAAGCGCCGCAGCCAGTCGGGCAGCCCGGCGACGTAGGCCGGGGTCTCCTGCGAGCCAAGCAGGGCCACGCGGCGGATCGTACCGCCCTCGTCGACCGACACGAGCAGGTCGAGCGGGCCGGCGTAGCCGACGACGTCGCCCGCCACCGCCAGGCTCGAAAGCGTGACGTTGAAGAAGCGCTCCTCTCCCTCCTGCGTGCGGTAGGCGCGATAGTGGTGGAACGGCGAAAGCAGCTCCTCGAAGCGCTCGGCCGGGACCGCCGCCTGCAACTGCTCCCGATCGATCGGCGCCTCGGGCCGGCGCGCCGCCGCACGCGCCTGCACGCCGAGCAGCACCGCGGCAGCGGTCACGCCCACGAGCAGGTAGGAGAGCCCGGTCCAGGGGAAGGAGAGCGCACGATGCCGGGCGGCCGGGTCGGCCGCCGGCGCCCCGAGAAGGTGCACCGCGCGCAGGAGCCGCTGCACCAGCGCGAGCGGCACGCGTTCGCCGAGCAGCGCCAGGAGCGCCGCGGCGGCGAGCAGGGCAGCCACCACGCCACAGCTCGCCGCGACCCCGAGCGCCGGAACCATGAGAGCGCCGGCCACCAGGGCGCCGGCCGCTGCCCCCCAGTGGTCGGCCGACTCGAGCAGCGAGCCGAGCTCCCCGGCGCCGGCCGTCGCCCGCTCGCCGAGGGCGCCCGCAGCGCGGAACGCCGCGCCCGAGAGCAGCCCGGTCGCCAGGAACAGCAGGTAGTAGACCAGCCGCGCCTCGCGCGGTCCGGCGTCGCCGAGGCCGGCGGTCACGGCCGGCTGCCATGAACAGGGCACCCACGAGACCGATCTGCTCGAACACCACGCCGAAGCGACTCTGGAAAGCGAAGATGAGCACGATCTGGAGCGCGATCGAGCCCAGGCCGACGGCGAGCGCCAGCATGGCCGCGTTGCCGCGTACGACCGCGGGCCCCGTGCCCACGGCCAAGCGTTCACGCATCCCCCCAGCCGGCTCGTCAGGCGCCCGCGAGCGCGAGCGCGCCCGGAGGCCCGGCCCGGAGCGTACTCCTGTACGTGAGGAGCCGGGCCGAGGACGTAAGCCGCGATCGCGGCCGACTCGGCGAGCCGTCCTTGCTGGCGCGCAAATGCCGCGAACCGGTACGCCCACGACCGCGAGGTAGTGGGCCCGTAGGACCGCCAAGGCCAACAGCGGCAGGAGGAAGAGCCACGGGCCGGCGCGGCGGACGGCCTCCAGCACGCCGAGAAGCCGCGAGCCGCCCTGTCGCGCGAGCACCGCGAGGTTGAGGAAGAAGGTCACCGGCCGGGCGTCGCGATTGAGGGCCCCGGCCCCGGCCTTCTCGAATGCCGCGGCCACGGCCTCGACGCGCTCCGGATCGAGCACGGAGGCGAACCCCTCGGCGGGGAACACGCGCGAGCGCAGCGCGATGGCCTCGTAGCGGCGCGCGAGCACGCCGGGATCGAGGGAGAGCTGGCCCGGCCGGTCGCTCGCGAAGAGCAGGCTCTCCTCGCCGGGTGTCGCCATCGTCTCGCGGAAGACGGCGCGCAGCGTGTGAAGGATCGAGGCGCCGTAGCGCACGAGCTCGCTCGTGAGCACGTTCTCGCCCGAGCGCATGCGCGTCGCGAGCACGCCGCCGGGGCGCAGGAGCCGGGCCGCGTCCCCATAGAACTCGGCGGTGAAGTAGCGATTGAGCGCGGCCGTCTCGGGATCGGGCAGGTCGACGACGATGAGATCGAAGCGCCGCTCGCCGCGGCGGGCGAGCTCGCCCGCGAACGAGCGGCCGTCGGTGAAGCGCAGGCGCACGCGCCGGTCGCCGAGGGCCCGGCGCGCCCCCGGCGGCAGGTACGGCTCGGCCAGGCGCAGGGCCTGCTCGTCGAGCTCGACGTAGTCGATTGCCTCGACCGGGTAGGCCAGGAGCTGCTCCAGCAGCCCCGGCGCGCCCGCGCCCAGGACGAGCACCCGCTTGGCCGCGGGCTGCTCGCTCATGAGCAACGCGGCGCGCATCGCCTGCGCGCGCTCGTCGGGCAGGGCGGCGACTACGCGTCCGTTCGACAGGAGCAGGATCTGCCGGCCGAGGCGCGCCACCGCGGCGCTCTGGTACGGCGTGTCCCGGCTCGCGAGCAGCTCGGCACCGGCGACGCTCGCCTGCAAGCGGTGGCGGCTCAGTGCCCGGGCCATTCCGCTCCCGAGCGGCGTCGCGAGCGCGGCCACGGCCGCCGCCAGCAGCACGCCGTGCGCCGCCGCCGGGGCACGCGCCCGCTCGGCCAGGGCGTGAAGCAGCCCGCCCGCGGCCAGGACCGCCGAGACCAACAGCGCCAGCTCCACCGCGGACAGGGAGGTGCCGAGCAGGAAGGTGACCGCGGCCCCGCCGGCAAAGGAGCCCAGCGACTCCAGGGCGTAGACGCGCGCCACGATCGCCGTGCCGCCGCGCGTCCTCGACGCGGCCCGTAGCGCCGCACATCCGGCGGGGAAGACCGCCCCGGTCACTATGCTGACCGGCGCGCAGGTCACGAGCGTCCAGAAGCCGAGGGAGCCGAGCGACAGAAGCTCGCCGGCCGGCGCGCCCGCGAGCGCGCGCATGGCTCGGACGAGCAGGATCTGCCCGACCAGGGCCACCGGGTAGAGCGCGATGAGCAAGCCGAAGCGCTGCCCCAGCCACTCGATCGGCCCGCGGCCCGCCGGCCGGCCGCCGCGCGCGCGGCCGATCAGCACCAGGGCCGTGGCGCCGAGGGCAATCCAGAAGAACCACGAGCCATAGAAGAGCCCGATCGCCAGCTCGCTGCCGTGGTTGGCTACCAGGTACTCGCGCAGCAGCAGCGTCTGCGCCGCGAGCGCGAAGGCGCCGACGAGGCCGAACAGGAGCAG
>JACQWT010000368.1 GCA_016209145.1 Deltaproteobacteria bacterium
CCCGCCCCTCTGGCTGCATGACCCTGCAAATCAGGTGGCGGCATGAGGGTGCAAACTGGCACCGGCCCGCCGTCGCTACCAGCATCTTTGGGAACGATCTTCGAGAGGCGCAGCGTCTCGATTGTGGCTTTCGGCACCGGGCCGGCGGGGGGTATGCAGCGGTGGTTGCGCGGGATGGATTTGAACCACCGACCTTCGGGTTATGAGCCCGACGAGCTACCAGGCTGCTCCACCGCGCAAAGGAAAGGTACTCCGTGCGCGGGGCTTGTCAAGGCGGGCGGCGGGGCGCCTACCCGATCTGGGGATCCTCGGCGGCGGCGAGGTCGTGACCCGGCTGGCAGCGGGCCTTCAGGTCACGACGGCGCGAACGCTGACCGCGGGTGCGGGTCTTCTGTGCGTAGTTCCAGAAAGTGCGGATCTATGTAATACTTGCAATTATGGATTCGAGGATCTCCGCCACCGATCTGGCGCGCAAGCTCGGCGACGTGCTCGGGCGCATCCGCTACCGCGGCGACAGCTTCGTCGTCGAGCGCAACGGCGAGCCGGTAGCCAGGCTGACGCCGCTAGCGGCCGGCACGGCCGGCACGCTGCGCGAAGGCCTTGGCGCGTGGAGGTCGGCCGGCGCCGATGTCGGCGACTTCGGAGGCGATCTGGCGAAGGTCAACCGGGCTGATCGCCCGGCGAGGAACCCGTGGGCCTGGTGATCGACACGAGCGCGCTTGTCGCGCTCGAGCGCGCCGGGGCCGGCTGGGAGGACCGCCTGGCCGGGCTGGCGGAGGAGCGGGCGGTCGTGCCGGCGATCGTGTACGCGGAGCTGCTCGTCGGCGTGCACCTGGCAGGGAGCGAGCCCCGCGCAGCGAACCGTCGCGCGCGCATCGATGCGCTGGTGTCCCGGTGTCCGGTCGTCGAGTTCGGCCGCGAGATCGCCGAGCGCTGGGCGGAGCTGTTCGCCGTCCTCAGCCGGGAGGGGAGCATGATCCCGGCCAACGACCTGGCGGTGGCGGCCACGGCGCTGCACCTCGATTTCGCGGTGCTCGTGGGGCCGCAGAACGAAGCCCACTACCGCAGGGTTCCGAGCCTGCGGTGCGCCCGCCTCGATCTCTGAGCGCAAGCGTTCACGCCCCCTGCCAGTCCATAGGCATTAAGCGGGCAATCAGCCGGCGGCCGAGGCGCCGCGCCGGCCGAGCGCGCCCGCAGCGCCGGGCCGCAGCGTACTCCTGTACGTGAGGACCCGACGCGAGGACGTAGTTGCTCATGCCGGTCCAGCGCGGATGGATCGGCCGCCGTCGCTGCTAACGCCAGGATCTTGCCCAACGCCTATGCCCTGCCGGTCGGCCCGTCAGGCGGCCGGGGCACGGGTGACGCGCGCACAGCGCGCGTCGGGACCCGAACCCCGTCACGAAGGGACGGACAGCGCGGCCGCCGCCCACAGGATGAAGCGCAGGGCAAACCAGGCAGCGAGACCCAGCAGCAGCAGGCCCAGAGCGCGCACGCAGCGATCAAGCGCCACCCGAGGCAGGCGTCGCCCGTAGCGCCGCATGACGGCCAAGAGCACGGCAAACCAGGCGGCGATCCCCGCGCCCACGCCGGCCGCGAAGAACGGCGCCCGCTCGCTCGAGAGCAGGACGAGCCCGGTCGAGCACAGGGCGGCCACCGCGGCGGTCCAGGTGGCAATCAGGGTGGGGTTGAGCGCCGCCAGCCCGAAGCCGAGCGCGAAGGGCGCAGCCCGGGCCTCTTCGGGCCGCGCCGGCCCAGCGGCAAGCCGGCCGCGGACGAAGCGGATCCCGAGCCCGAGCAGAATCGCCGCGGCAACCGCCTGGGACAGCGGCACGACGAAGGCGTAGCGCGCCAGCAGCTCGCTCAGGCCCCAGAAAACGCCCAGGGCATAGAGGGACTCGCCGAGCGCCGCCCCCAGGGCGATGCTGGCCCCGGAGCGAAACCGCCCGGCCAGGCCCTGCGCGACGACCACGGCCGAAACCGGGCCGGCCACGGGGACAGAGCCCAGGAAGCCGAGGACAAAGCCGATGGCGGCCGCGGCGAGCATGCTGCGTCGCGCCATCTAGCACACTCACAGTGCTAGGATGACCCCGAGGCGCGAGCGGGCCGTGCGCGATTTGCAGTTGTCCTCCCCAGAGCTCCTGGAGCCCCCGGAGCTCATCGTGTACGACGAGCCAGGCGACTGCTCCTACCTCGCGGGCCAAATCTGGCGCCTGCCGCTGCGCTTCCCCATCCGGCGGCTGGCGCCGGCCGAGCTGGATCGGCGCCTGGCGGCCGGCGACCGGCGGCAGGGCCGGCTCTTGTACCGGACCACCTGCTCCGGCTGCCGGGCCTGCGAGCCCTTGCGGGTGGAGGTGGCGCGCTTTCGGCCCGATCGCACCCAGCGCCGCGTGCTGCGGCGCGGCGACGGGGCGATCCAGACCGATATCGCCGAGGTCGACCTCAGCGCCGAGAAGGTGGCCCTCTTCAACCGGCACAAGCAGCTCCGGGGGCTCGCCACGAGCGACTCGCTGCTCGGCCCGGCTGGCTACCAGGCGTTCCTCGTGGACAGTTGCTGCGACAGCTTCGAGCTGCGCTACTACGTGGAAGGCTGGCTCATCGGCGTGGCCGTGGTGGACCGAGGCGAGCAGGCTCTGTCTGCGGTCTACACCTACTTCGATCCGGACTACGGATCGCTCTCCCCGGGCGCCTACTCCATTCTCAAGCAGATCGAGCTGTGTACAAGCTGGGGCCTGAGCTACCTGTACCTCGGGCTGTACGTCGCGGGCTGTCCGGCGATGACCTACAAGGCGCGCTACTTGCCCCACGAGCGGCTGATCGATGGCCGGTGGGTGCGCTTCGAGCGAGCGGCGAACGGCGGCCCGTAGGCACTGGTCCAGCGCCGGGAGCCGTCAGAACAGCTTCAACTGCTCGCCGCCGCCGGCGTCGCCGAGCGGCGGCTTGCGCGGGGGCCTGGTCTTGCTCCGCTCCAGCAGCGCCTCGGCAATGTCGCGCAGAAACGGCGAGGGCGAGCTCTCGCGCGGCTTGCCGCGCCACAGGCGCCGGCGCGCGTGGCACAGGTAGAGCTTGCGCTTGGCGCGGGTCATGCCGACGTAGAACAGGCGCCGCTCCTCGGCGAGCGCCAGCTCGTCCTCGTCCCCCCAGGCAAGCGGCAGGATGCCATCCTCGCAGCCAACGAGGAAGACGACGGCGAACTCCAGGCCCTTGGCCGCGTGCAGCGTCAGGAGCGAGACGCACTGCGCGCGCGGATCCCAGAGGTCGGCCTGCGCCCCCAGCGCAACCTCGGTGAGAAAGCGATCGAGGTCGTCGCCGCAGGCGTCGGCGAGCGGCGCAACCAGCTCGGCCGCCGCCTGCCCGCCCTCGCCGAGCGCGGTTGCCACGGCGCGAAGCCGCTCCCGCACCGCGCCCTCGGTCGGCGCCTGCCGCAGCGCCGCGCACAGCTCGGGCACGCCCGGCCGATCACCGAGCCGCTCGTGCGAACGGCACCGGAACGGCATGCCGGAGCGCGCCAGGGCCTCGCACAAGAGCGCCGCCTGCGCCTCGGTGCGGTAGAGCACGGCGAAGTCCGCGAAGCACAGATCTCCCCGGCCCGCCGTGCGCCCCCGCCCGCTGTCCACCGAGAAGAAGCTGTGGCCGCCCAGGAGCTGCTCGATGGCAGCCACCACGAGCTCGGCCTCGGCGCGGTCGGTGGCCGCCTCGTGGATGACGATCTGCTCACCGCCCTCCAGCATCGCCCGCGCCGCGACGCGCGCGGCGCCCGGCCCTGCGCCGCCAGCACCGGCGCCGGCAGGCGCACGCGCCCCGGCTCCGATCAGTTGGCTGGACGCCTCGACGATGGGCCTGCCCGAGCGGTAGTTGCGCGCAAGAAGCACGATCCTGGCCCCGGGGAAGTCGTCCGCGAAGCGATGGAAGAAGCGAACGTCGGCCCCGCGGAAGCCGTAGATCGCCTGGTCCGGATCGCCGATGGCGCAGACGTTCCCGTCGGCCGGGGCGAGCAGGCGTACGAGCTCATACTGCTTTTCGTCTACGTCCTGGTACTCGTCGATGGAGACGAAGGGATAGCGCTCGCGCCACGCTTGCGCGATCTGCGCGTCGGAGGCCAGGGCTTGGACTGCCAGATCTACCAGATCGTCGAGATCGACCAGGCCCTGCTCGCGCTTGGCGCGCTCGAGCGCGCCCAGGGCCGCCGCGAGCTCGGGATCTTCGCGCCCGCTCCCGCTGCGTCTTGCCCGGGAAAGCCGCGCGAGCAGCGGGCGCGCCCGCGCCGGCGTCAGGCCCTGGGCCGCGCACAGCAGATCGAGGCTCTCCTGCTCGCCCGCGACGCGGAAGCCCGGGCCGAGGCCCACGCGGGCACCGTGCTCGCGCAGGATCGACAGCCCCAGACGGTGGAAGGTACACACCGGCACCTTGTCCCACGAGCTCGGCAGCAGCGCTTGCAGCCGCTCGCGTAGCTCGGCCGCGGCGCGCCGCGTGAAGGTGATGGCCAGGCAGCCGCCCGGCTCGGCGCGCCCGCTCGCGACGAGGTGAGCGAGCCGGTGGGTCAAGGTGCGGGTCTTGCCGGAGCCAGGCCCGGCCACGATGAGCAGCGGGCCGCTCGACACCTGTGAGGCGGCGCGCTGCTCGGGATCGAGGCGCGCGAGCAAGTCCGCGCCGCCAGCGGTGCGCGCCGTGCGCGCTTGCTCCTCGCGCGCGCCGGGGTCGAGGGCGGCGGGGCGAGCCGCCGGTGGCGCGGGTGCCGGCTTGGCTGCCGGAGCCGGCTTGGCCGCAGCAGGTGCACCAGAGGCGCCAAAGAGCAGGCCGCCGGCTCGCTCGTGCTCGATCTCTGCCGGCGCGAAGAGGCGGATCGTGCCGTACTGCCCGTCGTAACCGGCCTCGCGGATGACCTGGCCCGCGCGCAAGCGCCGCAGCGCCTCCGCCAACAGGGGCGAGCCCGCCCGCCGGATCTGCTCCAGCGGCACCTGAGCGAGCACCGCGAGCTCCGGGCCGAGCTGGCGGAGCAGCGCTTCGTAGATCTTCTCGACGCCCTTGCTCTTCGGGCCGACGCCCTGCAGCTCGCCCAGCACCTCGCGTAGCGGCACCAGGCTGCGCACGGAGCCGGCCGTCGCCGGCGGCGGCTGGTGCTCGTCGCGGCTGGCGAGCGCGGCCACGCGGTGCATGACGCCCACGGTCACCGGCTTGCCGCAGGCCGGGCACAGTCCGCCCCGCGCGCGCGTCTCGGCCGGCGTCAGGCGTACGCCGCAGCTCCGGTGACCGTCGAGGTGGTACTTGCCCTCCTCGGGGAAGAACTCCGCCGTGCCGACGTAGCCACGGCCCGTTTCCAGGGCCCGCCGGATCGAGAAGTAGTCGCAGTCGCCCTCGAGCATGCATGCCTCCCGGCCGAGCATGGCGGGCGAGTGGGCGTCGGAGCTGGAAACGAGCCGATAGCGATCGAGGAAGGACACGCGCCAGTTCATCGGCGGATCCGACGACAGACCGGTCTCGACGGCGAATATGTGCGGCGCAAGATCGCCGTAACATTCCTCGATGGAATCGAAGCCGCTGGCCGAGCCGAGCACGGAGAACCAGGGCGTCCAGATATGCGCCGGCACGAGGTAGCAGCCCGGCCCCGCCTGGAGCACGATCTCCAAGAGGTCGCGCGAGTCCAGGCCCAGGATGGGGCGCCCGTCGGCGGCGAGGTTGCCGATCTTGCCGAGCCGGCGCGAGAGCCGGTCGGCCGCCTCGAAGTGCGGCGCGCACAGGACGTGGTGCACCTTGCGCGTCCTGTCCTCCTTCTTGTAGATGGTCGAGATCTCGGCGGAGAGCAGGAAGCGCGCTTCGCCCTGGCAGGCATCGGGAAGCCCGGCCGCCACGTCGCGCTCCAGCTCACGGCGCAGCCGGAACAGGCCGGGCTCGGCGGGAACGAGCTTGTCCTTGATCTCGGCGCGCCAGCCCGGATGCGTGAAATCGCCGGTGCCGACGACGGCGATGCCCTTCTTGCGCGCCCACAGCGCCAGGTGCTCCAGGTCGCAGTCCTGCGCGGTGGCCCGCGAGTACTTCGAGTGGACGTGGAGATCGGCGTAGAACATCCTTCAGCTCAGTCTAGCGCCCGTGCCGCCAGCCAGGCACGCGCCTCGGCGAGATGGGCGGCGGCCTGCGGGCCGGCCCGCGCGAAGCCGTCGCACGCCAGGCGCACGATCTCGATCGCGCGCGACCGGTCCGCGCCCGAGCCCCACAGGGCGAAGGCCCGGATCGGGCTCCAGGTGCAACGCCAGGGCCCGCTCCAGCGGGGCCGCGGCCTGGGCCGGCCGGCCCAAGCCGAGCAGAGCCCTGCCCTCGCCGTGCAGCGCGGCGGCCAGGGCGGCGCGCCAAGGCTCGCCCAGGCGGGCGAGAATGCGCGCCGCCGCCCCGTAGTGCTCGGCCGCCTCGTCGTGCTTGCCGCTCGCCGCGGCGAGCTCGGCCAGCCGGGCATGGCTTTGGGCCACGTCAGGGTGATCGGGGCCGAGCGAGGCGCGGCGGATCTCGATCGCCCGAGCGTGCAGGGCGCACGCCTCGCCGGCCCGCCCGCAGCGGGCCTCGATAGCGGCCAGGTTGGACAGAGCCACCGCGATGTCGGGGTGCCCGGGCGCAAGAGAAGCTTCCCATAGCGCGAGCGCGCGTTCTGTGTGCTCGCGCGCCGCCACGAGCTCGCCGCCATCGAGGAGCGTCGCGCCAAGGTTTGCGTGCGAGGCCGCCACCGCCGGATCGCGCGGGCCGAGGCTGCGCTCGCGCATGGCGAGGGCGGCGCGAAACAGCGCCACCGCGGCCGCGCGATCGCCGCGACGCTCCAGGGCGTTGCCCAGCGTGTCGAGGTGTCCGGCGCGCGCGGCCTCGTCCAGACCCAGCCGTTCGCCGGCGGCCACGGCCTTCTCGGCCAGCTCGACGGCGCTGGTGTGCTCGCCGCGATCCATCTCGACCAGCGCGAGGTTGTTCAGGGCCGACGCGTACTGAGGGGTGTCGGGACCGAGCGAGCGCTCGCAGACGGACAGCGCCCGCGCGTGGGCCGCACGCGCCTCGTCGAGACGGCCGGCCTCGCGCAGCGCCTCGCCGAGGAAGCTGGCGATCTGTGCCACGCGCGGGTGGTCGCGCCCGAGCCGGCGCTCGGCGTGCTCCATGGCCCGGGCGAAGTGCTCCGCCGCTTCACCGTAGCGACCCAGGCTCTCGGCGACGCGCGCCAATCCATCCTCGCCGTGACCGATCTCCGGGTGCCAGGGGTCTCCCGTCGCGCGTGCCAGGCCGAGCGCTTCCTCGTGGTGCGCCCGCGCCTCGTCGGGGCGGCCGAGCCGGCGCAGCACGTCGCCCAGGTTGTTCAGGGCCGTGGCCTTCTCCTCGGGGCTCGCGCCGTCGCGCTCGGCGAGCGCATGTGCTCGCGTGTGCCAGACGGCGGCCTCCTCCAGCTCGCCCGCGGCCTCGTGCACGAGAGCCCGCGCGTTGGCAAGCTCGCGATCGAGCAGGCCAGGCCCGGCCGGCACCACCAGCCGCGCGGCCTCTTCCAGCAGGCCGAGCGCAGCGCCCGCCCCGCCGTCCTCGTGTGCGGTGGCGATCGCGAGCTCCAGGCGGGCACGCGCCTGAAGCTCGGCATCCCCGGCGCGCTCGGCGCACGCCAGCGCCTCGCGCAGCGCCGCGGCCGAGGTTGCGACATCGCCTGCCGCCATGCGCGCCTGCCCGAAGGCGATGAGAGCGCGCGTGCTGAGCGCGCGGCCACGCCGTCGCTCCGGGTCGCGGCCGAGCTCCGCGCAAAGCGCGGCCATGGACTCGTGGCGCATGGCGGGATCGACCGCAAGGCCGCGCTGCAGGATGGGCCAGATCCACGCCGGCACACCGATCTCCGGCGGCGGCTCGCGCACCCGGCCGGAGATCACCTCGCGCGCGATGGACAGGGTGTCCTCGCCCGCGAAGGGCAGGCGCCGGTAGGACGCGTGAGCGCGAGCTCGAGCGGCCCGCTGCCCGGCGCACCGTGCGCCGAGGCTGGCGCCGGCTCCAGGTCAGGCCCCTGCGCCGCGCCGATCGCCGCCACCAGGCCGAAGTCCGTCACGCGCACGCGGCCGTCCCGCCCGACCAGGACGTTGGCGGGCTTGAAGTCCCGGTGCACGAGCCCGGCCTCGTGAGCGGCGCCAAGCCCGCGCCCCGCCTGGAGGAAGCCGTCGAGCACCTCACTCCACGGCCGAGCGCGCAGCCAGCGCTCGAGCGTCTGCTCCACGTACTCCATGGCCACGAAAAGCTGCCCGTCGATGTCGCCCACGTCGAACACCGCGACCACGTTCGGATGCGAGAGCCGGGCCATGGCCTGAGCCTCGCGCTGCAAGCGCGCGCGAGCCATCGCCGCACCGGGGCCCTGAAGCGCATCCTCACGGATGAGCTTCAGGGCGATTTTGCGATCCAGCTCCGGATCGTACGCCGCGACCACCACCCCCATGCCGCCGGCGCCGAGCGGATCGATCACCAGGTAGCGCCCGAGCAGGTCGCCGCGGCGCGGCTCCCGACGCCTCTCGCCGCGCGGGATCGGATCGGCCGCCCCCTCGGCCGCCGGGAAGGCTTGCGTCGAGAGCAGCGCTTGCTCGGATGACCGGTCCATGGCGTCCAGGGCGAACCTGCCTCATAGCTTGCACCAAGCGGGCGCGCGCGGGCAATCATGGCTGGTGTACGCTCTCGGGCGTGAGCCCGGAGCGCGATCGTTCGCCTCGGCCCCGGCGCCGCGCCTGGCGCCGGCGCCTGGGCTGGGGCGCGCTCGTGGCGATCGTCGTGGTGGGCGGCGCGCTGGGCGTCTGGGCGATTGGCGGCGCCGCCCCGCGCTGCAAGGCGGTGCCCGGTGGGCAGGCGCCGGACGCGGCCACGAGCGGACGCCGGAGCGCGCCCGGGGCCGAGGCCGCAGCGCTGCGACCTCTGCCGCCGGCAATGCCGCGCAGCGTGAGCTGGATCGCGTTCGGCGGAGGAGCGGAGCCCGCCTCGAACCAGGTCTCGCTGGAGCAGGATCTCGGGCTCGCCGCCCGGGTGCTGGGCGCGACGGGGCCCGGAGTGCTGCTTTTCGCCGGCGGCATGGGCGCCGCGCCGGTGCAGGAGCTGGGGCGCCCGCCGCCGGGCGATCCGCTGCTCGCAACGCTCGGCGAGCTACTCGACCCACGCGACGGGCGCGAGGCGCACTATCGGCCGACGGCGCTGCACCCGCACGGCCCGGCCACGGCGCCGTCCGTGCTCGCGGCGGTCGAGAGCGCGCTCGCCCAGCGCGGGGCCGGCCCGTTGGTCGTATTCGCGGCGGCCCACGGCCAGCAGGGAAACAGCCCGCGCGAGGGCGCCTTGCTGCTATGGGGCGGCGCCGAGCTGAGCGTTGCCGAGCTCGCGGGCAGGCTGGACGCCGCACCCGGCGCCCGGCCGCTGCAACTTGTCGTGGCCGCCTGCTTCTCGGGCGGCTTCGCCGATCTCGCCTTCGCCCAGGCCGATCCGGACAAAGGGGCGGCGCCGGGCGAGCGCTGCGGCCTGTTCGCCTCGACGTGGGACCGAGAGGCGAGCGGCTGCGATCCGAATCCGGAGCGCTCGCGCCAGGAAAGCTACGCCCTGCACTTTCTCAACGCGCTGCGCGGCGCGGATCGCGACGGGCGCGCCCTCGCGCTCGCCGCCCTCGATCTCGATGGCGACGGCCGCATCTCGCTGCTCGAGGCACACACGCGTGCGCGCATCGCTTCGCGTTCGATCGGGGTGCCGACGGCCACCTCGGAGCGCTGGCTGCGCCGCACGGCCCCGCGCCGCGGGCCGGGGCGTCCGCTCGGGTTGCCCGAGGAGGACGCCGTCATCGCCGCGCTCGGCCGGCAGCTCGCGGCGCCGGATGGCGCCGCGGCTCGGGGGATCGAGCGGCAGCTCGCGGCGCGGCTCGAAGGCGCGCAGCAGGCTGCCGCAGAGCTGGAGGACCGGCTGGACGAGCGCCAGGCTGCCCTGCGCACGGCGCTGCTGGAGCGCTGGCCCGAGCTCGGCGATCCCTGGCACCCTGACTTCGCCGCCACCCTGGCGCGCGAGCGCAAGGCCGTTGCCGCCTTCCTGGCGCGCTCGCCGCTCGCCCGCGCCTACGAGCAGGCGAAGCGGCTGGCGGACGAGGCCGGCGCTCCCCTGGACGCGCTGGAGGCCGAGATCTCCCTCGCCCACCGGCTCGTGCGCGCTCACGAAACCCGTACGCTCGCGGCGCGCCTCAATGCCCGTCCGGGGCAGGAGCTGCGACGCTACCTCGCCCTGCTCGCCTGCGAGCGCACCGTGCCGGGAAAGCGCTAGGGCGCGCGTCGGCCCGATCCGGCCGTGCGGGTGCATCGCCCCGATTCCGCGCTTGCGCGGAATCGACAGTCAAACACCCTTGGGTTGCGGGCGAAGCCCGCGCTATGATTGGCCTTCCGCGAAGCATGGAGCCGAAGGCGGGAAGCTGGATCGACGCTCGGGTGCAGCTCGTGCGGCACCTGGGCGAGGGTGCGATGGGCGACGTCTGGGTTGCCGATCACGCCGAGCTGCGTGCTCGCGTGGCGGTGAAGGTGGTCAAGGCCTCGGCCGCGCGCGACCGGGCGGTGCTGGCGCGCTTCGAGCGCGAGGTGGAGGCCACCGCACGGATTGAGAGCCCCCATGTCGTCCGCTCCTACGGCCACGGCACGACCGTAGACGGCATCCCCTACCTCGTCATGGAGCTGCTCGAGGGCGAGAGCCTGGAACAGCGGCTCTCCCGGCAGGGGCGGCTGGGCCTGGGGGAAGCGGCGGTGATCGTCCGCCACGTGGGCAGCGCCCTGCACAGCGCCCACGGCATCGGCATCGTGCACCGCGACATCAAGCCGGAGAACATCTTCCTCGTGAGCATGGGCGGCGGGCTCGGCGCCAAGGTGCTCGACTTCGGCGCCGCCAAGCAGGCCGGGCGGCAGGCCCAAGGCGTGACCAAGACCGGCGTGATCGTGGGCACGCCGTACTACGCCAGCCCGGAGCAGATCCTGGGATCGAAGGACATCGACCAGCGCACGGATCTGTGGGCCCTGGGCGCGGTGACCTATCGCGCCGTCACGGGGGAGCTGCCTTTCTCCGAGGCGACACCCCAGGCTCTGGCCTTCGCCATCTGCACGGGCAAGTACACCCCGGCTAGCCACAAGGGCGCCCTGCCCGCGCTCGACGCCTGGTTTGCACGCGCCCTGGCGCCGGCCGCCAAGCGGCGCTTCGCATCAGCCGCCGAGATGGTGGCTGCCTTCGAGCAGGCGGTCGGGGCGAGCACGGGTGCCGCAGCCCCGCAGGCGGCGCGCAGCCAGGGGCTCGTTCCGGCGCAGGCGGCGCGCCAGCAAGCGTCCGCAGAGCCCTTGGAAGCGACGTTTTCGCTGATCGACGATCCGACGACCGACGGCGAGACCAGCGTCGAGGTGCTCCTGCCGCTGCCGGAGGCCGAGGATCCGCTCGCGCTCACGACCGAGCGACTGCGGCGCGCTCTGGCGCCGGACGGGTTCCCCGTGCTCGCCAGTGACACGGAGGACGCCGAGCCGCTGCCGCTCACGGCCGCGCGCGCCGTCCCGGATCCCGGGACCGTGGGTCCGGCAGCGCCGGCCGTGCCCGACGCGCTGCCCAGCGATCCGGACGCGGCCCAGACGGCCGCCTTCGGACATGTACGCGACGCCGACGCGGCACCGACGCCGGCGTACCCGCTTCCCGGGGCTGGCGCGCAGCCTCCAGACTCGGACACCGGCCGAATCGAGCTGTCCCCGCAAGACGCGTCCGGCGCGTCCACCGACGACCTCGATGCGACACACCCGGCGCCGCGCTCTCCCCGGCCGCCCCGCCGGCCGGCTGCGCCGAGCGCGACGGAAACCAGCATCGCCATCGACAAGATCGGCGAGGACGGCGCGGCGTCGAGCGCTGCCGCCCGCCGGGGGCGCCCCCGGGGGCTGCTCGGCGCGGCCGCGGCCGTGATCTTGGCTGCCGCGGCCGGCGCCGCGCTCAAGCGCTCCGGCACGCTGGAGCGCCCACGAGCAGGCACGC
>JACQWT010000369.1 GCA_016209145.1 Deltaproteobacteria bacterium
CCGAGCACCACAGCGTGCCGTCCGCCTTGACCGCGCAGGTGTGCACGTGGCCCGCCTCGACCGCGACCGCGCTCGTGCCGAGCGCCATCGCGAGACGGGGAGCGGACGCCGGATGCCACGGGGTTCGGCGGCGGGGTGAGTGTGCCCTTGACATCCCGTTCCATAGAAGAAGCGACGTGCCGGGCGCCGAGCGGGGCGCTGCCCGTTGGCCTGACACCCCTGCGCGACCCCAGCCCGGCAAGCCGCGCTACGCCAACATCCTGAGATCATGCAGCCCGACTTCCGCCGAAGAGCCATGATGCTGACGTGCGCCCCGGCGATGGCGGGTGCACCGCCGGTCCACCATCGAGGCGGCGGTGGTGGCGGCAGCTCCCACAACGCGGGCAGCGACCAGGACGGCACGGACGCGACGCGCGCAGGCGGCGGCCTGGTCAGCATCGAGTGCGACTGAAGCGACGCGTCGGGGACACAACTGTGGTAGCGTTTGTCCATGCTTCGGCTCGATGCGGGCAGGGCGAAGAGGCGATGAACGGCTCTGCTCTTTTCCACCGGGTAGTGGTGGCTGCCTGCGCAGCGGTGGCGCTCGCGGGCTGCGGCGGCACCGAGCCCGGTCAGCTCGCGGGCGCGGCCTCGGGCTGCGAGGGCGCGAGGCTCGACGCCGCAGACCGCTGCCGGCTGCCGAACGGCCACTTCGCCAGCCAGGCGTGCTGCGCGCTGCCCGCCACGCCCGACGAGCGCCGCAGCCTGGAGGCGTACCACTGCCCGGCAGCCGGCGCCCTGATCGCGGTCGCCTTCTTCGACGCCGACAGCACGCTGCGCGTCTCCAAGTCGGGGTCGCCGACGGCGAACGGCGAGAAGGACGTCAACGTGCTGCCCTTTGCCGCGCGCCGCATCGCCGAGCTCAACCAGCAGGCACGGCTCGTGGCGATCGTGTCGAACCAGGGCGGCGTGGCCGAGGGGCAGATCACCGTCGCGGCGGCCCAAGCCGCCCTGGCCTTCACGGCCTCGCAGCTTGCCCGCCTGGGCGGCAAGATCGACTACTTCGACTTCGCGGAGAAGAACGACGAGTTTCGCAAGCCCAAGACGGGCATGGCCAAGCACCTCGATCAGTTGCTCGGCGAAACCTGCGGGGCGAGCGTCGACTGGCCGGCAACGTTCATGGTCGGCGACGCGGGCTACAAGAAGGGCGTGGACGGCCCCCATCCGGACGGCCGGCCCGCCGACGACTTCAGCAACTCCGACCGGCTGTTCGCCGAGAACCTCGGCATCCCGTTCCACGAGCCAACCGACTACTTCGGCTGGCGTGACTGCGGCACGTTCAACATCCATGACGAGGGCGATCTCCTCGCGCTGCTCGTGGCGATGGAGCAGGAGATCGCGGCGCTCGAGCAAAGCGGCGCCGATCCCGAGCGCCTCGCCGTGCTCGAGCAGGAAGTGGCGAGCATACGCGAGGTGAACGGGCTGTAGCGCCTTGGGCCGGGCGAGGGTGGCCCCCGGAGTGCGGCATGCCCGGCGCTCAGCCGGCGCACCGCGTCCCCGTACGCCCGAGCGGGCGCCGGCCGTCGGCCCCGAAGATCGCGGCAGGCTCCAGCAGGATCTCGCCGAAGCGCTTGAGCATGCGCGCGGCCGTCACCCCGTCGAACAGCCGGTGGTCGAAGCACAGCACTACCGGGAGCATGGGCCGCACCACCGGCCGGCCGCCGGCGGCGATGACCTCGTCCTGCAGCGCCGACACGCCCCAGACCGAGCCGACGTGCATCAGCCGCTGGGGCAGCTCCATGCTGCTGCCGCGAAACAGCATGCCCTCGATCTTGCCGAAGACCGCGCCCGGGTTGGTCAGCCCGCTCGCGGGCAGCCCGCCGTACAGGCGCTCGCCTAGCAGCGGCGCCCGGCCGAGCCAATCGACGGCGGCGAGCACGCCGGCGACCGCCGGGTACGGCAGCTTCTCGGCCAAGCGCGTCAGGTACCGCATCGCCCGCACCGAGCCGCGCCCGCTGCGCTCGTCATGCACGGAGCGCCGGCAGGCCTGCGCCACCTGCAGCAACGAGCAGCCGGCGAGCCCGGAGACCACGGCCATGGCCGTCTCCTGGCCGCGCCGGCCCGCCGGATCGCCGCGCCCGGCCAGATCCACGGGCATCGCTAGACCGATGCCGCCGAGCTCGACGATACGGCTGCCGAAGATGCGGGCGTTGGCCTGCGGGAACTCGCCAAGCACCTCGACCACGGCCGCCGCGACCAGGTGGTTGACGCTCACCGGCTCGTCGCCGCGGCGCGCAAGCGCATCGAGGTAGGCGCGTGCCGCGCTGAAGTCGACCGCCGCGTTCAGACAGACGTAGGGATTCCCCGGCCAGCGGAACCACCACATCAGGGCCTTGCGGGCCACGCTGAGCCGGCTTCGCTTCATCGCAGATCAGAGCGACTGCACCACGCCGTCGACGTGCTTGTCGCGATCCTTGATCGTGACGTTGCCCGGCTCGCCCTCGACCACCTCGCCGTGGCAGACGGTGCACTTGGGGCTGGGTGCGTGCGGCGCGGGCGGCGGCATGCCGTGGCAGCCGTCGCAGGGCAGGGGCTCGGCCGGGGCAGAGGTCCATATCGGCGAGGGTGGGTCGTCGGCCGAGGTGGGGCCGTGGCACCAGCCCCCGGCGCAGCGGGCCTGCTCGCGGCTCCAGACGGGCTGGCGATCGGCGGTGACGGCCACGGCTCCGAACGCCACCTCGGCGTGCGCGGAGCCGTCCAGGTGCCCCGGATCGGAGACGGCGGCCGGCACGAGATGGCAGCTCTCGCAGGCAACCGGACGGCTGGACGCGCCGCCCGTGGCGTGGATCTGGTGCGCGCCCACGCCCATGCCGGCGGCGGCCTCGGACCCGGACAGATCGGGCGGGGGCGCGTACGACTCCTTCGTTCCGTGGCAGGCGCCGCAGGCCGAGGCGCTGTCGATCGCGCCATCGACGTGGCGCGCGGGCGCGGCGAACGACAAGCCCGCCTGCATCACCTCGTCGTGGCAGCGCTCGCAGTGCACGTCGGCCGGGTGCGGCGCCGGCGGCGGCAGGCCATGGCAGCTCCCGCAGGCCTGGGCCGAGGAGCGCGGCGCCGTCCAGCGCGGCTCATCGCTTCCGTGACAGTAGGTGTGCGCACAGCGAAAGGCGATCGGGTCGTAGCTCGGCTTGCGCCCCCCCTGGCGAGCCACCGGGCCAGGCGCGAGCTCGGCGGGCGCGGCCGAGTCGACGTGGCCGGGGCTGTCGCTGGCCTCGGGCACGATGTGGCACTCGGCGCAGGCCACGGGCCCGTGCGTGATCGAGCCCACGAGGTGCTGCTGGTGGCTGCCGACGCCGGGGAAGGCCACGTCGGTGTTCCCCGCCGTGTCGAAGGGAGGCGCGGCCTGCAGCTCGCGCGTCCCCTGGCGTTCGTCCGAGCCGTGGCAGCGCGTGCACGGATTGATGGGCAACGGGTTGGGCGCGCGCTCCTCCAGGCAGCTCGCCGAGATCGCCGCCACCGCCAGCGCGGCGGCGCCGGCGAGCGGGAGGCGAAGGGGGCGCGGGAGGCTACTTGGCATGGCAGTACCCACACATGCCGGCGGTCGTCGGCTGCGAGGAGCGCCAGCCGCTGGGATGGGGATTGCCCCCGAATCCTCCCACCCGATGGCAGCGGATGCAATTGGTGGCTGGCCCCTGGTCGTGGCAGCCCGCGCACAAGACCACGTCGCGCCGCGCGGAGCGGCCGTGGTAGTTGGGAGAGGTCGGATCGCGGCCGATCCAGCCGATGGGGTGCGGGCTCGTGCTGTCCACGCGCGCGGCGCTCACGCCGCAGCTTGTGTGGCAAGCGTCGCAGCTCGACTCGGTGTGGCAGCGCACGCAACTCGCCGGCCGCGAGCGCGCCTCGATGGCGTGCCGCGTGACGAAGTCGGCCCGGTGCACGAAGCTCCGGTCGATGGCCTCGGGCCGGCGCACCTCGATCGCGAGCCTCTGGCTCGCGTCGTGGCAGTCGGTGCAGTCGCTCTGCCGGTGGCACTGCTCGCAGGCCCGCGCGTGACTCGCGGCCTGCAGGGCGTGGTCACGCGCGAAGCTCTCGTCGTGACGCAGGAAAGTGCGCGGCACGAGGCGGGCGAGGGCGGAGAGGCCATGACACTTGCGGCAGTCGCCCCGGTCGAGATCGACCTGGTGGCAGGGCAGGCACGCGGCCTGCGCCGGCATGACGTGGCCGGCGGCGCCGTCGGCGGCGACACCGGCGTGGCACGAGACGCACTGGGAGCGGATCTCGGGAAGTGCAAGGTGCACGCGGTGCGTGAACGAGATGGTGCGCGTCTTGGGCGCGTTGGCCGACAGGCGCCCGGCCTCGGCGCGCACGTCCGCTCCCGCCGGCTCGTGGCAGCCCGTGCAGCCTTCGGGCTCGAAGCGCGCGCGCTGCTCGGTGCGGGTCAGCTCCTCGTGGCAACCAAGGCAGGTGGTGCAGGCCGGCTGGCCCGTCCCGCCGCAGGCGCTCGACTCGAGGTGGGCCCGGTGCGGGAACGCGGGGGGCGCCAGGCGAGCACAGCTCGCCAGCGGCAGGGCCGCGGCCAGAGCGACGGCGGCGGCAAGACCCCAGGGGCGCAGCGTCGGCGCGCGTACCCTCATGGCTTGCTCCAGTCGAGCTCGAGCCGCAGCCGTGCAATGGCCTGGGCGTCAATCGCGGCATAGGGCGTGCGCGCCACCGACCCGCCGCCGAGCACGGACCACCCGCGGGCCATGGCCCACTCGACGTTCGCCGCGCCGACCCACGAGCGCGACACGTCGCGGATCGGCCGCTCGTAGAAGTAGAGGTAGCTCTCGGCCGTGGCCGTGACCGGGAGGGCGATGCGGTAGGCCAGGGCGACGCGCAGCGCGTGGTAGCCGTTCTCCGGCTCGGTCACGAAGCCGTACTCGCCGCGGGCGACGAGCGGCAGCCACCGCTCGGGCTCGAGGCGCGCGCGCCCGACGAGGCGCGCCCCGAGTGCGCTCGTAGCGAACACCTGGGCGTAGCCCGCGCCCCCGAGCTCCAGCTCGCGCACCGGGCGCCAGCTCGCCAGCCCGCCGAGCTCGTGAAAGGCGTCGACGGAGAAGGTGCTCAGGACCGACTGGCGCGAGAGCAGCAGGGCGGGCGTGGCGCGCAGGTACTCGGCCGCAAGATCCAGCTCGTCCCAGGGCCGCAGCTCGACCAGGGCCCGCGCGTCGGCCAGGCCCCAGGCGTCGGCGTCGACCACCGTTCCGGCCGAGACGGCCGTGCTCTCGTGCGGAGTGAGCCGCAGATCGAAGCCCAGGTTGCGGCGCCCCAGCTCGCCGCTCGCGCGCTCTTCGTGGAAGGACGCGCCGAGCGAGCCGAGCCAGCGGTGGTCGTAGCGAACCTGGCCCCCGGCAAGCCAGCTTCCGGCGCGCTCCGGCTCGGGTAGCGCGTCGGGGGAGCGCAGCAGCGAGTCGGCGGCCGATCCCAGCAGATGGTAGCCCGGCCGCTCCGACCAGCGCGGCAGCACGACCAGGCCGGCGTACGCCTGAGCGCCCAGACCCCAGCTCAGGCGCGCGCCCGCGGCCAAGCCGTCGAACCGGGCCAGCCGCGCCGCCCCGCCGGCCTGCACCTGGCGGCCCAGCCGGAAGAAGGCGGGGCCGAGCCGATGGCGCACGCTGGCAACGGCCACGTCGCCGTCGACGCGCTGCCCCGCGCCCGCCTCGGCCGGATCGACGTCGCCCCAGACCGAAAGCTCCACGTCGAGGCTGTCCTGCTCCCATGGCAGATCGATGTCGGCCACCTGGAGCGAGGCGTGCTCGCACAGCGGCGCGGACAGCTCGGTCGAGACGAGCGCGCCACCCGGACCGGGCAGCAGGGCGCGCTCGAACAGGCGCAGGTAGGTCTGCGAGAGAACGCGCACCGACCAGCGATCAGCGGGCGCCTCGGCCGGCTCGGCCGCGGCGGCCGCCGCGGCGAGCAAGACCGCGGCAGCGAGGGCGCCGGAGGGAGGGAGCCGGGCGGGCACCGGGCGAGGCTAACAGCTATGCGCCCAACTGCTAACGGCCATGCTCGCCTTCCCCCGCCCCCAACGCCTGGTCGAGCGCCGGCAGGAAATCCGGGCTGTCGCACACGGCGCGCCGGTAGGCCCGGTAGCCGGCCTCCACGCAACGATCCACGAGGCGCCGGCCGAAGCGGAAGGAGCCGCGGAAGAAGAAGCCGACGTCCGACGGCTCCGGCGCGACGAAGAGCGTGTGCATGGGCCGGTGCGCGAGGAGCGTGCAGATCTCGCCCGCGAGGGCCTCCCGGGCCGAGGACGGGACGCCGTGGCGGGCGCCGTGGGCCTCGACCAGATCGAGCAGCCGCTCGAAGCGGCTCGACTGCTCCCGCTCGCGCTCTACCTTCTGCCCGATCATCTGGTGCAGCGCCTGCTCGCCCACGGCCGCCATGCCCCAATCGGCCAGGCTGCCCACGCTCTCGTCGTACGAGTACGGCCGCCAGATGCTCGAGGCGATGACGAAGCGCGCGCCGCTGTGGCGGGCCACGTCGAGCGAGAGCGGCTCGCGCACCTCGCCGTCGTAGTAGTGAAAGAGCTTGCCGCTCGCCGGATTGACGATCCCGTAGGGGGCGAACACCGGCGGCACCGACACGGCCGCGGCCAGGGCCCGGGAGATGGCGACGTTGTCGTAGTAGGCGCAGGAGGGGTCGTAGCCTGCGTCCGAGAGCGAGTCGGTGGGCCCGAAGACGACCTTGCGCGAGCTGTTCACCTGGGTCGCCACGAGGTAGAGCCGCGCCGCGAGGTCGGCGAAGCGGTTGGTGGGCAGGACGTGGCGCCGGAAGTAGCGCTCCACGCCGGCCGTCGTGAACAGCCCGCCCACGTCGAGCAGGTGGTGGGGCTGGAAGTCGCCCAGGCGCCAGCGCCGAGAGAGGCGCCGCAGGTACTTGACCGGGTTGGGCGCCACCGGGACAAAGAGAACGCGATAGCCGAAGGTGGGCACATCCGCCGCGGAGCCGGTCAGGGCCTGGTGCAGCTCGCCCACCTCGCGCCCGGCGGCCATGGCGGCCACCACGCAGGCGCCCGCCGACGAGCCCACGTAGGTGTCCACCTCGCGCACGCCCGGCCGGGCGGCGTTGGGCTGCCAGCGCACGCCCGAGCGGAAGTGAAAGCCGTCCTCCTGCATGGCGCGCAGCACGCCAGCGTGGAAGGCATACGCCTTGACCGCGCCTCCTCCTGCCACGAGCGCCACGCGCGCCGGCTCTACCGCCACTACCTGTGCCATCGTGCGTGACCGCCTACTCTCACTCCCAGCCGAGCAGCCGGCGAACTCTCATCCGCGCGAGCAGGGCGAGCGAGCGCGCCCCTTCAGCCAGCCCCCCGGCCAGCGCCAGAGCGCGGCGCGAGCGCCCGAGCGGCACGCCCCGCGCGTAGGCGTCGCGCACCCCCGCCCGCTGCAGCTTGCCGCTCGTGGTCTTGGGCAGTGTGCCGGGCTCGACCAGCTCGACGCGGTCGGGCCGGACGGTGGTGCGCTGGGCCACGGCGGCCGCGATCCGCTGGCGCAGCAGCCCGTCCGCAACCCAGGCCCGCTCCCGCACCTCGGCCACGAGGACGACGTCTTCCGTGCCGGTGCGCGGATTGGGCACGCCGAACGCCACGGCCCGGCCGGGGCGCAGCCGCGGCTCGTCCTGGCAGGCCGCCTCGAGGTCCGCGGGCAGCAGGTTGCGGCCCGCCTTGATGATCAGCTCCTTGCTGCGGCCGGTCACGTGGAGCATCCCGGCCGCGAGGTAGCCCAGGTCGCCGGTGCACAGCCAGCCGTCGCGCAGCACCTGCCGCGTGGCCTGCGGGTCGTTGAAGTAGCCCTCCATGACCGAGGGGCCGCGCAGGCGGATCTCGCCCACCTGCCGCTCGGCGCAGGGCTTGCCGTCCGGGCCCACGATCACCAGCTCGTGGCCGGCGATGGGCTCGCCCACGCAAGCGAACCCGAGCGCGCCCGCGGCGCCGGGCCGGGCGGGCTCGGCGCGCGCGAAGGTCGAGAACTGCCTTCGCTCGACCCAGTCGAACCGAGCGCCACCGGGAGGGCCGAGCGTGGCGGCAAGCGTGGCCTCGGCCAGGCCGTAGACGGGCCGCAGGGCCTCGGCGCGCAGGCCGCCGGCCGCGTACGCGTCGGCGAAGGCGCGCATCGTCTCGGCCTGAACGACCTCGGCCCCGTTCAGGGCCCAGCGCAGGCCCTGGAGCTGGAGCCCGGCGCGGGCCTCGGGCGGCACGCGGCGCACGCAGATCGAGTAGGCGCTATTGGGCGCGGTGGTCTGCGTGGCGCCCACCTCGCTCACCAGCCCGAGCCAGCGGGCCGGCCGCATCAGGAAGCGGATGGGCGGCATCAGGTACTGGTGCACGCCGCCTGCCACGGGGGTGAACACGTGCCCGACCAGGCCCATGTCGTGGTAGGGCGGGAGCCAGGAGACCGACACGTCCGCCTCGCAGAGATCGAGCGCCGCAACGAGCGCCCGGACGTTGGCCATGAGCGCGCCGTGGGAGATCGCCACGCCGCGGGGACGACTGGTGGTGCCGGAGGTGAACTGGACGAGAGCCAGGTCGCCGGCCTGGGCCGGCACCGGCGCGGCCCGCCCCCGATCCGCCAGCTCGGCCGGCGTGACGACGAACAGATCCTCCCCGTGCTCGGCGAGCACCGCGGCCACGTGGAGCCGGTGGGCCGGCGCGACGATCGCGCCGCAGGGCTGGGCCACGCGCAGGGTGGCGCGAAGCTGCTCCTTCCACCGATCGAGCAGATGAGGAGAAAGCGGCGGGTAGACCGGCACGCACGCGCCGCCGCCGAGCAGCACGCCGTAGATCGCCCGCAAGAGATCCAGGCTCGTGGGCAGGCAGACGAGCACGCGCTCGCCCCGCCGCAGGCCCCGCTCGCCCAGGCGAGCGGCCACGCCCAGGCTGCCGGCGCACAGCTCGCCGTAGGTCACGCCGGCGCGGCCGCGCTCGCCGTCCACCACCGTGAACGCCGGCCGGTCGGGACGCCGGCGGGCCTGTTCGAGCAGAGCATCGGTAATGGTGGAGTGCGTCACGCGCCTGTCCCGGTGAACGGACAGCTTCAGTGCTGGACCTGCGGGAGGTACGTGTCCAGGCTAAACTGCGGGCTCACCTCCGCCGTGTGGCAGCCCGTGCACGTTGCGGTCGTGTCCCCCGACCAGTCCGGCCCCGGCGTCGCCACGTGCTCGGCCCCGGCGCCGGCCCTTGTAGCCGAAGCCCGTTGTGTGACACGGGAAGCAGGACGGATCGTAGTCGTGGTTCTTGTCGATGAGCGTCTGGAAGGCGGTGGCGTGCTTGGTCTCTTGCCACTGGGCCGCCTGCGCCTCATGGCACGCGGTGCACGCGGCGGCGCCCACGTAGGCGCCACCGGCCGGCTCCTGCTGCGGGATGCTCGCGACGATCTTCTCGGCCTCGCTCTTCACGCGGGCGAGGTACTCCTGGTAGAGCGCCACGAGATCGGGATCGTCGGCCAGGGACTCGGACATCTCCGCGGCCTGCCACCCCAGGGCGCTCACCTTGCCGCCGTCTTCGACGGAGAGCCGCAGGTGGCCGACCCACTTCCCGTCGTAGCCGGCCGTCACGAGCCAGGCGCCGCCCACCCTCTCCAGCTCCTCGCCCGGCGGCAGCCGCTCGTGCACGGCGAGCAGCACCTGCACGCCCGAGAGCTTCTTCGCAAGCGCGCGGGCCGCGTCCTGCGACATGTGCGCCAGCACGATCAGCAGATCCACCGGGCCCATCTCGGCGATGGCCGAGCCAATCTCCTTGGCGGCCGGCCTGACCTCCACGGCCTCGCCGTGGATGGCGGTGGCCTGCGCGACGGCCTCGGCGTGCTCCTCGCCGATCGCGCCCACGACACCCACGCGGATCTCGCCGGCCGCCCTGGTGAAGAAGCGGGCCGCGTACGCCGCGCCTCCCTTCTGCCGGTAGAGGTTGGCCGAGGTGACGGAGAGCTTGGCGCCAGCCGTGCCCTTGGCAAGGAAGTCCTCGCCGAAGCGGAACTCCTCCTCGCCCAGGGTCATGGCGTCGTAGCCGCACAGGTCCATGCTCCGGATCAGGAACTCCCCCTTCAGCATGGCATCGAGGTTGCTGACGGCGCCGCCGCGGCCGAAGACGTCGCCGCCGTCCAGCAAGACGACCTCGTCGCCGCTGGCGCGGACCATCTTGATGTAGCTCGCTCGCCGAGCGAGGCCCCCGACGGGGTGGCTCGGTCACCCACAGGGCTCGAGGTAGCCGGCCACGCCGCCCGTGAAGAGCAGCGAGACGGTCACGGTGCCCGGCGCCGGCGCGGTGGTCGTCGGCACCGGTGCCGGGCCGTTGCCGTCCGGCCCGCTGCACGCGGCCAGAGCCAAGCCCGCGAGGACGGCGGCAGTGCGCCTGTCCACGACAATCCTCCTTCTTGAGGCGGCGACGTGCAGCCTCTAGAAGCAGTATCCGCCACAGGTGCAGCGGGGCGCAAGTCGGGCGGGACGGCTAGACCCTGGCACCAGCGGTCACGGGGCGCTACTCGTGGTTACAGCGCCCACCCCATCGCCCGGAAGAACTCCACGAGGTCAAGGCACGGAACCCCGTACGCCGCGCAGACGTCGGGGATCTTCGGCCGCTGGCCGAGCCGCGCCGGTCTTTCGGACGTCACGACTGTGCCGCCCTCGGCCTTGGCCAACGCGATCACGAACGGGTCCGCGTCCGGGATGGTCTTGTCGTGATCGACAAGCTCACGGTGCGTCGCGAGAATAGCGCCCACGACGCTGAGCTGCTCGTCGGTGAGCTGGACGAACATCCCGGCCTGCGCCCTGGCCCAGCCTCGCGGCTCCTCCTGCTTGCCCTTGTATGCCTTGATCTCCTCAAGCACCTCGTGCGGCGCAAGCAGTCGGCCCTCGCGCACCGCTTGCTCCATCTTTGCCCAAAGCGGTGCGAAGACGTCCTTGGGGTAGTTGTGGGCGAGATCGATCAACGCGCTCGTGTCGATGCAGAACGTCTGCCCCGGAAACGGCAGCTTCACAAAGTTGCCCCGCCGCGCAGAAGGTTCTCAACCGCTGCCATGTGGCGGAGTTGAATTGCCAAGTAGTCGCCCACGTCTCGGCGGGTGATGGCGCCACGCTCATGAGCCTCCAGCGTGAGCGCCACGAAGGCGGCGCCGTTGTTCCGTAGGCACCTCTGCGCCGGTTTCGGCCCGTGCCGCGGCCCCACCACTCGGGACGCCGCTCGCCACTGCTCCCTCTTGCGCCGGTAGAAGTCAGGCGTTGCCCCGCCGAGCGAGACGAGGCGCAGGAGCATCGCCTCCCGGCTCACGCAGAACGCGTCCGCCAAGGCGCCTAGCCGCTCGTCAGACCACGAACCGCCGTCCGCTCGACTGCCGACGATGCCCCGGAGATCAACCTCGGGGACGAGGATGGCCCCCGCGAACCGGTTGCAGAAGACCTCGGTGCACCGAACGCTGCTCTTGTCCGTGGTCGTCGCCGAAGCTGACTCGTCGGCGAACGGGTCGCACATCCCGGGCGAAGCGAGGAGAACATGGCCCAGCTCGTGGAACAGCGAGAAACATCGGGCCGTCGCTGGGTCCTTCGTGCTGACGACGACCACCGGCGGCACGACGTCTCCCAGGGAAACGCCACGGATCTCCTCTACGGCCATGCTCGCCTGAACGACGAGCACCCCCCGGCGTTCGACCGCCTGGCTCCAGCGGCGCAGGGCCTGCGATGCCGACCGCCACGAGCGCTGCTGGTCGAACGTGATGCCGAGGGCCTGCCGGACGGTCGTCGCCGCGGCGTTCGGATCGTCGGACAGTGAGACGCGATCGAGCTGCGGGCCGAAGGGGAGGCGCGTCGTCGATGCGAGCTCACGGGCAAGACGCTGGACCCGGCGTGCCCGACGCAACGCGACGATGGTGCGAGGGGACAGAGCCTTGCGCTCGGCGTCCGGAACTGTCCGGAAATCCGCGGGTCCGGGCGGCTCCGCCGGTGGGCGGGCGAGAAGAAGCGCCGCGATCGGCCGCTTGCACACCTGGGCGACTTCCCGCAGCCTCACGACGGGTAGCCTGGCACCAGCTTCCTCCCAGGCGGCCACGGTGTCGGGCTTCACCTTCAGCCGCTTGGCGACGGCCTCCACGTCCAGCCCCGCGCTCTCGCGGGCCCATCGGAGAACATCACCTCGCACGTCCGCAGTGGCCACCGTCAACCTCCCGGCAGCTCGCCGGCCTCACGCCTTGCTCTTCTTGCTTAGCCCCGTCACGAGCGCCGCCACGATGCGCTCATCTGCGGCCTCATCCAACGGGGGGGCGCGAACCTGGAGGTAGCGCGGAACATCGTTCCAGCGGCCCGAAGCGCCGTTCTGCGGCGGCTCAGCGACGGCGATGAGCAACGCCTCGGCGTGATTGAGGAAGCTCGCGACCGAAGCCAACTTGACGCGGGCGGGCGACGCAAGCGCGCCGTCGCGCAGAACGCGCCGCAGCCCAAACCAGGAGAACGCATCCCACCGGCCGGCAAGATCGTCCTGGGTGTGACCGCGAAGCCCGTCGCCGATCGAGCCCGCTTGGCCAACGTAGGCGAGCCGGAAGTCAGCGTAGAGCGCGTAGATCCCCCGCTGGTCCCACAGGTTCGCCGGCTGGCCCGATGCTCGCAGGCGGCCAAGCAGGCTCTTGCTGCTCCAGTCGACGTCGGCCTTCGACCAGAACAGGCCCATTGCCGCGAAGATGCTGCCCTCGGGCCGCCCCCCTCGCGGCGCTCCTGCTTCTCCGAGGCGCCCCTTGCCACGCCCCCGCGCCCGTCGCAGGACGAACAGGCCGCGCCCCGGCTGCTCGAACGGGGATCCGCTACGAAGCTGCTTGATGCTCGTGTACAGCGCCGCCCCCATGCTCTGGTCGGGGGTCTTGCCCTTTGCGTCCAGCAGCCCCCGGCGCATGGCCTCGTCGGTGATTGCGAGTGCGGTCATCGGCTGTTTGGCGGCCTTCAGCACTTCCAGCGCGGCCTCGACGTACTGGTTTGGTCGTTTCGCCATGCTGCTCCTCTGAGGCGCCGGGCACGGAACCGGTCCGCTTCTGCTCCATCATAGTCCTTCAGCGGATCCTTTCACGATTCACGTTCCAGAATCGTGAGCGGCGATTTAGCCTTGCCGCAACTTCCCTCGCCGCGCCCCGCCCATGAAGCTCCCTCCCAACCTGCTCGCCGTTCCGCTCGTGCTGCTCGCGGCCGGCCTGGTCGCGCTCGTGGCGGTGCAGACGGCCGGCGGCCTGGAGCAGGTCGAGCGGGCCGAGCAGGAGAAGGCGCGCACGCTGCAGCGCACCACGGTGAGCGCCATCCGCGGTGTCGTCCGCTACGGCCGCGACAAGGAGGAGCGCGTCGCCGCCGTGCTGGAGGAGATTGCCCGCGATCCGCAGGTGCTCGCCGTGGCTCTGCTCGACGGGGAGGGCCGGACGGTCGCGGCCAAGGGGGCGCCCGGCGCGACGCCGGACGGCGCCGCGGCCCGGCCGCGCGTGCTGCGCCTGGTCGAGCGCTTCGAGGTGAGCTGGGGCGGCGGCTGCGGGCACGCGGCCGGCGCGACGTGCGGGGGCGAGGCAAGCGGCTGTGGCTGTGGGCAGGCGGCACAGGGCACGCCGGCGCGCGCCATGCAGCTTGTGCTCGTGTTCGACCGGCGACCGGCGGAGCGCGTGCGCGCGCTGGTGCTGTGCGAGGCGGTGGCCCTGTCCGCGATCATCGCCTTTGCCGCGCTGATCGGCGGGCTGCTCCTGCGCTCGGTGCGGCAGCGGGAGCGGCTGGCGCGGCGCGTGGCGCTGGAGGCGCACCAGCGCCAAAGCCTGGAGTCGCTGCAGCTTCTCGCCGCGGGTCTGGCCCACGAGATCCGCAACCCGCTCGCCGCCATCCGCGGCTACACGCAGCTCGCGCACGAGCAAGCACCCCAGGGCGAAGCGCGGGCGAAGAGCGCGCTCGTGTTGGGAGAGCTCGATCGCATCAGCGAGCGGCTGGAGGAGTTCCTGTCCTTCGCGCGGCGGCGCAGTCCCAAGCTCGCGCCGCTCGATCTCGGCGCCCTGGCCGCCGAGGTCGTGGCCCTGCTCAGGCCGGACGCCCAAAGCGGTGGCATCGATCTGCGCCTCGCTGCGCCAGAGGAGCCCGTCATGTGCCGCGGCGACGCGGCACAGTTGAAGGAGCTGCTCCTGAACCTGACGCTCAACGCCATCGAGGCATGCAAGCAAGGCGACACCGTCACGATTGCCGTGCGCGAGCGCCTGGGCGCGGCCGAGATCGCGGTGCGCGACACCGGACGCGGCATCGAGCCGGACGATCTGCCGCGCGTGTTCGAGCCCTATTTCACGACCCGGCCCGGAGGCAGCGGGCTCGGCCTGTGCATCTCGCAGCGCATCGCCGAGGCGCACGGGGCCAAGCTCGCCATCGAGGGCGCGCCGGGCCGCGGAACCACCGTCACTCTCCGCCTCCCCCGGGAGCGCTGAGCCGCAGGGACGTCAACCGGTGAACCGCGAACACTGGGCCCGCGCTCGCGGGACGGCCTGAGCACGCTCGGCGAGATCCGCGCACGGCTGCCCGAGCTTCCCGTGGCCATTATCACCGCCTACGGCGACGTGCAGTCGGCGGTGGCGGCAATGAAGCTGGGAGCCCTGGACTTTCTGGAGAAGCCCCTCGATCTGGACCAGGTCCGAAGCATCGTGCGCGAGGTCCTGGCGCCGCCGGAGCCGCAGCCGGAGCCGGCCGGCCCGCTCCCGCGGCAGTTCGGCGGCATCACCCCTTCGGCCTCAGCCTTCCAGGCCGCCCTGGAGCTGCTTGCCGCCGCGGCAGAGTCGAGCGCGCCCGTGCTCATCGCGGGCGAGAGCGGCACGGGCAAGGAGCTCGCCGCGAGCTTCGTGCACGAGCACAGCGCCCGCTCGACCGGACCCTTCGTCAAGGTAAACTGCGCCGCCATTGCTCCGAGCTTGCTCGAGTCGGAGATGTTCGGCCACGAGGCCGGCGCCTTCACCGGTGCCGACCGGGCCAAGGCCGGCCGCTTCGAAGCGGCCGACGGGGGCTCTCTCTTGCTCGACGAGATCGGCGAGATGGACGGGGCGCTCCAGGTCAAGCTCCTGCGCGTGCTCCAGGAGAAGGAGTTCGAGCGGGTCGGCGCCGTCGGCCCGCGCCGGGTGGACGTGCGCGTCATCGCCACGACCAACCGCGATCTGCCGCTCGCCATCCGCGAGGGCCGTTTCCGCGAGGATCTGTACTTCCGCCTCAACGTCTTCGAAGTGCTGCTGCCGCCGCTGCGGGAACGGCCGCGTGACATCCTGCCGCTCGCGCGTGCGTTCATCGCCGAGCTCGGGACCGGCCGGCCGCGCAAGCTCGCCCCCGAAGCCGAGCAGCTTCTCTGCGCCCACCGCTGGCCGGGCAACGTGCGCGAGCTGCGCAACGCCATCGAGCGAGCCGTGATCGTGGCGCGCGGGGGGGTGATTCACCCGGAGCACCTGCCCCCGACCGTCGCCGCCGCCTCTGCGTCGCCAGTGCCCCCGGCCGGCCCGGCCGCGCGACCGGGCACCACGGTGCACGAGATGGAGCACGATCTCATCGTCCAGACCCTGGCCGCGCAGGGCGGCAACCGCACGCGGGCGGCGCAGGCCCTGGGCATGAGCCGCCGCGCGCTGCTCTACAAGCTCAAACGGTACGGGATAGGGTGAACCCCGCCGCTCTGGCCGCCCGGGCGAGCGCGCGCGCCGCGTTCCCGTAGCGCGGGCTTCGCCCGCAACCCAAGCAAGAAGATGAACCGCCAAGGCGCCGAGAACGCCAAGGAAGAAACAAAATCGGATTCGATCTTGGCGCCCTTGGCGTCTTGGCGGTTCGTTTTTCTTCGCGCCACGCGACGAGCCACGCGACGATTTTCGGACCTAGTAGACTAGCGCCCGGAGTCATGGCCGTCGCGCCCGAACTCCCGACCGCGGCCGGCCGCCACTCCTCCCTCGCAGCGCACCCGTCCTCCGCCAGTCGGCTGCTCGCCTCCCGACGGCAGACAACACGGACACGTTCGCACAGGGGCCCAGCCGCGAATTTCTGTCCTACTTCTTCCCGGCCGAATCGCCTAGGATACCATCTCAACCTCAGCCGCGCGGGCTTCGCGACCGGGCTTGGGCGAGCCGGGCAGCCTTGTCTCGGGCAGCAGGCCGCTGGCTCCGTCTATCTGCCCGCCCGACGCCCGCCATGCTTCGCTCCGACCTGCGCAACATCGCCATCGTGGCTCACGTCGACCACGGCAAGACCACGCTGGTCGATCACATGCTCCGCCAGGCCGGCGTGTTCCGCGAGGGCGAGTTCCTGACCGAGCGAGTGATGGACTCGGGCGACATCGAGCGCGAGCGCGGGATCACCATCCTCGCCAAGAACACCAGCGTGCGCTACCGCGGCACCAAGATCAACATCATCGACACGCCCGGCCATGCCGACTTCGGCGGCGAGGTGGAGCGAACGCTCAAGATGGCCGACGGCGTGCTGCTGCTGGTCGACGCCGCCGAGGGGCCCCTGCCGCAGACCCGCTTCGTGCTCCGCAAGGCGCTCGAGCTGGGCTTCCCGGTGGTGGTGGTGATCAACAAGATCGACCGCAGCGACGCCCGCCCGGACGAGGTGCTCTCCGAGGTCTTCGACCTGTTCTGCGACCTGGAGGCGAGTGACGCCCAGGCGGACTTCCCTGTGCTCTACGCCGTCGGGCGCCAGGGGATCGCCAAGCGCTCGCTCGACGACCCGAGCACCGACCTGGAGCCGCTGTTCGCGGCCATCCTGGCCCACATCCCGCCGCCCGAGGCCGATCCGGCGGCGCCGGGGCTGCTGCTGGTGCACAACCTCGATCACGACGACTACCTCGGCCGGCTGGCCATCGGACGAGTGGTCAGCGGCACGCTACACAGCGGCCAAATCGTGACCTTGCTGGGCGAGGGCGAGACCAGCCGGGCGTCGGTCAAGGTGCTCATGGCCTTCGAGGGGTTGGAGCGCAAGCCGGTCGGCGAGGCGCGCGCCGGGGAACTGGTGGCCATCGCCGGCATCGACCAGGCCCGGGTGGGTGACACCCTGGCCGAGTCCGACACCAGCCGGCCGCTGCCGCGCATCCGCGTCGAGGAGCCCACCATCAAGATCCGCCTCGGCGTCAACTCGTCGCCGTTCGCCGGCAAGTGCCCGGCAAGCAAGTACCTGACCAGCCGCCATCTCAAGGATCGCCTGGAGAAGGAGACGCGACGCAATCTCGCCATCCGGGTGGAGAGCACCGAGGTCGCCGACACCTTCCTGCTCTACGGGCGAGGGGAGCTGCAGCTATCCATCCTGGTCGAGTCGATGCGTCGCGAGGGCTACGAGCTGCAGCTCGGCAACCCCGAGGTGGTGACCCGCGAGAGCGACGGTCAGGTCCAGGAGCCGGTCGAGTTGGTGGTGGTGGACGTGCCCGAGGGCTTCGTCGGCGTGGTCGCCCAGCGGCTGGGCGAGCGGCGCGGCCGGATGGTGAAGATGACCAACCCGGGCTACGGCCGCGCGCGGGTCGAGTTCCTGGTGCCGAGCCGGGGCCTGCTCGGCTTCCGCGGCGAGCTGCTGACGGCCACGCGGGGCACCGCGCTGCTCACCGCGCTGTTCGACGGCTGGGAGCCCTGGACGGGCCCGATGATCCGCCGCCCCATGGGCGCCATCGTGGCGGATCGCCCGGGCGCGGCCACGCCCTACGCGCTGTTCCACCTGCAGCCGCGCGGCACCTTCTTCCTCGGGCCGGGCGCCCCGGTGTACGAAGGCATGATCCTCGGCGAGCACAATCGTGCCAACGACGCCGACGTGAACGTCTGCCGGGAGAAGAAGCTGTCGAACATGCGCAACCACGGCAAGGACGACAACGTGCTCCTGGCTCCGCCGCGGCTGCTGACCATCGAGACGGCCATGGAGTGGATCGATCGCGACGAGCTGGTCGAGGTCACGCCCGACGCGGTGCGCGTGCGCAAGCAGGTGCTCGCGGCCTCGCACCGGCCGACCCGGCGGGCGATCGCGATCCTGCAAGCGCAGCTCGGCGGCTGAGGCGGCGTATCGATCGGCCGGGGCCGCACTGGCGCGTCCTACCGCGATGCGGTAGCCTCGTGGGCCTGACGGGGGCGATGTCCGCCCCGCGGCATCAAGACTCAAGAACAAGTTCGTCGTCACGCAGAAGACGGGCTGCGGCTACGACATCGGCAACTACCCGAGCATCACCAAGCTCGCGGGCTGGTCGAACGCCGACACGTCGCTCGCCTACCGCGACTACGGCCAGGGCCGCTTCTGGATCCTCGAGGCCGACTGGCAGGACACCGATAGCGGCTGGGAGCAGAACAGCACCGATCTGCTCGGCTATACGATCACGCACCGGCGGTAGGGTCGCCCTCGGCCGCCACCGGCCGACCATCACGCACCCGCTCCCGCTCGCCGGGCGCGAGCGGGGCGGCGTGCGAGCTGCCGTCCACCATCTCGCAGCAGACGAGCTCCTCGTCGGAGGCCCGATCGACGAGCTCCCGGCAGTGGGTCACGAGCAGAACGGCGCCGTGCTCGGCCGCTTCCTCGCATAGGTCGAAGATCTGCCGCGCGGCGGCAGCGTGGAGCCCCGTCTCCGGCTGCTCGACGATGAGCAGCTCGTCGCGGCCGAGCTGGCCCAACTGGAGCGCGGCCACGGCAAGGCCGAAGGCGCGCAGCGTACCGTCCGACATGGATGCGGCGTCGAACGGGACCGCGGCGCCATCGGGCTGCGCCATCTGGAAGACGAGCCCCAGTCGGCCTTCCTGTTCCTGTACGCCGATCTCCCGCAAGCCCGGCACGATCTCGGCCATCAGCGCCTGGAGCCGCCCGAGCAGGGTCGTGCCCGCGAAGCCGCGCACTGCCGTCGCGACGTTTGCGCCCGACTCCTCGAGCCGAGCGGGCTCGCTCTCGGACGAGCCGCCGCGCATGAGATCCGGCTCGAGCCGCAAGCGGCGCACGGCCACGAGCGCGTTCGCGCGCCGCAGCTCGGGAAGCAGCAGGGCATGGCACAGCGCGCTCGTGCGCTCGCCCACCGTCCAGCCCGGCGCCCCGTCGCTGCGCTCCGTCGCCGCGCCGCGCCTGGTGATGCCGAGGCGGCACTCGCCGCCGGCGACGAGCTCCACCAACTCCTCGGCGATGGCGGCGCCGCCGTCCGGCCCGGGCGCGAGCCGGCAGCGGTGCCGCACGTAGTCCGAGCCGAGCGCGCGCCGGCTCGCGGCGGCGCGTAGACCAAGGACGATGTCGCCCTCCCCGGCGGCGCCGCGGCAGAGGATCCGGCCGAGGCCGCCCCGACTGTGCACGGCCGCGGCCGCGTCGGCGGCAAGGTCGCGGACGAGCAGCAGCGCGTCGACGAGGTTGGACTTGCCACTGCCGTTGGGCCCGCAGAGCACGGCGAACGGCGGCAGATCCACGCTGAGGCGCGCGAAGCTGCGGAAGTGATCGAGGCTCAGGCGCCGCCACAGCCCGCCGGGCGAGCGGCGCGTGGGCGTCAACGTGCCCGCGACGACGAGCTGCCGGCGCCAGCACAGGAGCATCGCCGCCCGGTGCGCGGCCGTGGCCGCCGACAGGGGCGTGGCGCCACGGATGCGGTCGACGATCTCCTGCTGCAAGGGAGCCCCCTCGCCGAGCAGCCCGGGCGCCAGCTCGCTGACGAACGCGCTCTCTGCGACGGCGCGACGCAGAAGCGCCAGCTCCGCCTCGGAGCCTCGCTCCGTCTGCGCCAGCTCCGCGCCGAGCGCCGTAAGCGGCTCTGGAGCGTCCTCGTCCGCGACGAGCTCCAGGGCCCGGGCCCCAGCCACGCCGTACGCGGCGTGGCGCGGCGAGCAGCCCACGAGCTGTCCGATCTGCTCGGTGCGCCGGGCTCCCTGCCCGATGGCGTCAACGACCGCGCGGATCCGGCCGAGCGTCGCCTGCGGCACCTCCCTCTTGGCTGGCATGGGCATAGGCTTTAGGCGGGCAATCGGCCGGCGGCCGAGGCGCCGCGCCGGCCGAGCGCGCCCGCAGCGCTGGGCCCGAGCGTACTCCTGTACGTGAGGGCCCGGCGCGAGGACGTAAGTCCGTCCCTTCGGGACGGGGTTGGGGTCCCGACGCGCCCTTCGGGCGAGTCACCCCTGCCCCGCGATCGCGGCCGACTCGGCGAGCCGTCGTTGCTAGCGCCGCCATGCGCGAACGCATACCGTCACTTCTCGG
>JACQWT010000001.1 GCA_016209145.1 Deltaproteobacteria bacterium
GCCGGAAGAAGCCTACCTCACGTGTTGATCAGAACGAAGAACACGATCCCGAACACCACCCCGTGGGCCGATCGGCACGTGGTCAACTTCTGACGAGTAGAAGCGGTCAACTCCTGCCGAGCGTCAGGGGGCGCGCATCGCAGGCGGCGTCGCAACAGCGCAACAGCGCCCAGCCGGGCCCGGGCGCCAATCGGACCCGCGCAGGTCCGGCATCAGCGCTCCGCCGCGACTACCGCGCTCCAACAACCTGGTAGGTATAGGTAGGAGCCCTGGTAGGCATGGGTAGGAGTAGGTAGGATATGGTGCGCTAATGTAGTTGCCGCCTTCCAACCTGTTCCCTCTCGCCCCCTTTTGCTTTCCCTACGCTCCAGCCTCCGTGTTGACAGGAGCTATACGTACCCGTATACTTACTAGGAGTGTGTCGGAGAAAGCGTGCTCGAAATGGTCCAAGTTATCGAAATCGCTCACTTTACTCTGACGCTGGAACCGAACAATTCCGCGCACTTAGTTTTTTCTCCGACAGACTCCTAGGCATACAAGAGGATTCCGATGCCAGGCACCAGGGCTACCAGGGAGCGGGAGCCACGCGACACGCCGATCCAGTTGCGCGCCAGCCAGAGGCAGCGCACCCTGATCGACCGGGCGGCCGAAGCGCTCGGCAAGAACCGGTCGGATTTCATGCTTGAGGCGGCCTGTAGGGAGGCGCGTGCCGCGCTGCTCGATCGCCGCTTCTTCCTCCTCGACGAACAGGCCTACCGGCGCTTCGCCGAGGAGCTCGACAGGCCGCCGGACGCGAATCCCCGGCTCCGCCGTCTGCTCGCGACTGCGGCGCCTTGGGAGAGATGATGGGCGCCGAGCAGGTGGGCGCCCCGGAACACCTCACCTCCGGGCATGACGCGATCAGGTTCGATTCAGGGGTCCCTGTCCTGGACGACTGGCTGAGGCGCCGGGCGCTCGACAACGAGAAGACCCGCGCGTCGCGGACCTATGTCGTGACCGCCGGCGGTCGAGTCGTCGGCTACTACGCGCTGGCGACCGGCGCGGTGGCTCAGGCGGACGCGCCCGGCCGCGTCCGGCGCAACATGCCCGACCCGATCCCCGTGATGATCATCGGCCGGCTTGCCGTGGACCGGGCCTATCAGGGCCGCGCCATCGGCCGGGGCATGTTGCGGGACGCGATCCTGCGGACCCTCCAGGCGGCAGAGATCGCCGGCATCCGCGCGATTGTCGTGCATGCGATTTCGGAGGACGCGAAGCGCTTCTACCTGCGGCACGGCTTTGCCGAGGCCCCGGTCGCGCCGATGACACTGATGATCACCGTGGCGGACGCTGAACGGGCGCTGGCAAGTAGTCGCTAGCCGTCCGACCCACCAGGCCGGATCAACCCGGCTCGGGTACGCCCGCCGCTCGTGGAACCTCCGGGACGCCGCTTGCCCGCCCTGCCGCCACGCGACATGTTCCGAGCTCCCGCCCAACGCACGCGGCGCATCGACACGGTGATGTGCACCATGGCTTGCGGCAGACGCACGGCACGCGGCGCGTCAGGGCCAAGGGCCCGTGCCAGGCGCGGCGATCGCCGGAGGTCGGCACCCGAGTGCACGAAAAGCGCGCGTTCGCATGGCGACCTCGGCGAGGTCGGCACCCGAAGGCACGGAAAACGTGCGCTCGCATGGCGACCTCGGTGCCCCTCAACCCCGAAACGGGACCGCCACAACTCGTCCACCCAGAACAGGAAGTTGCCCATGTCGCCGTGGTTCTGATTCAGCGCCTATCGACCGCGGATGCCGCGCCAGAGCTGGCGGCACTGTTCGGGGAGGCCCGGCAAAGAGCGCTCGACTGCTCCGACCAACGTCGCGCGTTCGCCGGCCGCCAGGAGTTGCTCGACGTCCCAGCAGTCCTGGGGACCAGCGGCGTAGAGCTTGAGCAATACGAGATCTGCGGCAGTGGCTACAGGCAACTCGACTCCGGACACCAGCGCTCGCTGCGCTCGCAACAAGATGTCTCGCTGCCAGGCGCCACGGCCGACGACGAGATCGACATCGCGCGCTCCTTCCGTCTTGAGCCGGACCACGCCAACGAGAGGATCGTCTGCGTCGCCACGCCGGATGTCCACCCGTGTACCCTGGAGCGACAGCTCCTGCCAGAGATCGGGCTCGAGACAGCCTGGATCGACGGTCAGCAGGTCGAGATCGACGGTCGAGCGCACGACGCCGTGGACGGCCATCGCCGCGGCCCCGATGACGGCGTGGGCAATCCCGTGTCTTTCGAGCGCACCGTGCACGGCCGCAAGCAGATTCACTTCGGGGGCTCCTCGGCGGCGCAGCGCGACGGCATCCGCCCCATCTGCCGCAGCGCTCGGATGCGTTGGAGGGCCGTCACGCGGTCGAGCCGCCGAGCGGCGCAGTAGGCAGCCAGATCATCGTCTCCGAGGCGCCATGCCAGCTCCACGCGCTCGTCGGACGGGAGATCGTGCCCCACGGCACGCCGCTCGGCGCGCAGCTCGTCCGCCACGGACCTCATGGAAAACAGTATGCCGCACGGCGGACTCGGAAGCTACCGCCTCGCCGGTGGCTCAGGAGCTCCGCACCTTCCGGCGGACGGTACGCGTTCACGCATTCCCCCAGCCGGCTCGTCAGGCGGGGCTGCGCGCATGAGCGCGCCCGGAGGCCCGGCCCGGAGCGTACTCCTGTACCTGAGGAGCCGGGCCAAGGACGTAAGTCCGTCCCTTCGGGACGGGGTTGGGGTCCCGACGCGCCCTTCGGGCGCATCACCCCTGCCCCGCGATCGCGGCCGACTCGGCGAGCCGTCCTTGCTGGCGCGGAAATGCCGTGAACGGGTGCCGGCGGACAGGCGCCCGCCGAGCTGCGGCCGCTCGCTCGCCCACAGCTCCCGGGCGCTGTGGCTGCCGATGTCCGGGCGCGTCCCACTGCGACGCGGCAAGCCTTGACCTCGCTCGCTCGGGCCAGGTACAAGGTCCCGAAAGCAGCCAGGGCCCTACTTCCCATCACCCGGGGACCAACCATGAGAAGACGTGCGGCAACCCTACTCGCAGCATGCGCGGCGCTCGGTGCAGGCGCCGCGTGCGGCGGATCCGACGAGTCCGAGGCCACGCCAGCGCCCAACCGGCCGCCGGAGGTGACCCTTTCGGCGAGCAGGGACGCCGTGCTCGTCACGGGCGCGGCGACGATCAGCGTGCAGGCCGAGGATCCCGACGGCGACAAGCTGACCTTCTCCTGGAAGGCGAGCCTCGGCCAACTCGACGCGAGCGAGGGCGAGGGTCCGATCGCCTGGACCGCTCCGGCCGAACGCGGCACCGCCACGATCGGCGTCAGCGTCGAGGACGGCCGCGGCGGCAAGGCCGAGGCATCCGTGGACGTCGGCATCCTGAGCTGGGTGCAGAGCAGCGCGGCCGGCACCGTGGAGCCGGGCCTCCCGTTCCAGAGCGTGAGCTTCGCCGGCCCGGACGACGGCTGGATCGTCGGGGGCGCCGAGGGCAACCTCAATACGCCCCACATCTACCACTACGCGGGCGGCTCCTGGACGAAGGAGACGCAGGACGAGCAGGGCCACCTGACAACGGTGGTGGCCCTCGCGCCCGACAACGTCTGGACGGCCGGAGGAGGCGGCCTCGCCTACCACTGGGACGGGGCGAACTGGAAGAAGTTCACCCTGCCCGGCGGCTGCGTCCACGGCCTCGCCTTCCTCGGCGCCGTGGACGGCTGGGCCACGCCCGCCGAGGGGCAGCCCTACATGCGCCGCTACTCGGGCGGCGCGGTCACGGCCTGGAAGCAGTACCCGGCGCCGCAGAGCAGCGGCATCCATGCCGTCAGCATGATCGGCCCGGACAGCGGCTTCGCCGTCGGCAACAAGGGCATGCTCCTCGGGTTCGACGGCACCAAGTGGAGCAAACAGGACAGCCCCGTCTCCGGCTCGCTCTACGGCGTGCACATGGTGGGCCCGGACGCCGGCTGGATCGTCGGCTCCACGGGCGCCGTGTTGCGCTGGGACGGGACCGCCTGGGCCGAGGTTGAAGCGCCGCAGAACCCGGGCTTGCAGGCCGTTCACGCCATCGGCGCCGACTTCGCCGTGGCGGTCGGCAAGCAGGGCCGGATCTTGCTCTGGAACGGCCAGAGCTTTGCCGAGCTTCCGAGCCCGGTGTCGAGCATCCTGCGCTCGGTCTTCCTCGTGAGCGAGACCGACGGCTGGATCGTCGGCGACAACAGCACCATCCTGCACCTGGAGTGAGAGCCGACCGCAGGGCGCGGCGGTGCGCTACACTCTGGGGGCCATGCGTACCAGCGCCCGTCTCGTCCTCTCGCTCCTGCTCTGCTCGACGCTCCTTGCCGCCTGCTCGGCCGAGGAAAGCACGAGCACGCCTACCGCCTCCTCCTCTGGCGGCGCTTCGGCCACCGGCGGCTCCGGCGGCAGCGCCGGTGTCGGCGGCGGCGGCGGCGTGCCGGTCGCGGTGAGGCTCCCGCAGGCCGTGGACGGCGCCCTGCTCGCCAACCCCGACGTCTACGACACGGTGCCCCTGCGCATCGAGACCGAGCCGCCGGCCGCGAGCGTCGCGGTCAAGCTCGGCGACACGGCGGTGGGCGCCATCGCCCAGGGGCCAGCCGGCACTTTCGTGGCCGACCTGCCCATTGCGGGCATGAAGCCCGGCACCGTGGCGCTCGCGATCGAGGCCGCGCCGGCAGGGGCCGACCCCACGAGCCTTCAAGCCGAGCTCGTCCTGTCCACCACCGGGGTACAGCTCACCGACTTCGCGAAGGTCGGCTTCGCCGGCACTCCCCGCATCCACCGCCGCGGCGAGGAGCTGTGGCTCACCTGGACAGACCGCTCCACGGGCGACGCCGAGGCCTGGCTGCGGCGCATCGACGGTGCGGGTCGCTTCCTCGGCGAGCCCGTCGCGCTCGTGGGCGACGCGGAGCACGAGACGCTCTACGCCCGCACGGCCTTCGGCCAGAAGGGCCTGGGCGTGCTCTACCAGCAGCAGGGCCAGCCCTACCGCAACTTCTTCAAGCTGGTGGACTTCGACGGCAAGGAAACCATGGCGCCGCTGTCGCTCGATCCCGAGGGCTGGACCGGGTCCTTCGGCGGCGATGTGGTCTTCGACGGCGAAGCCTTCGTCGCTGTCTGGCGCTCGCACGACGGGCAGAGCAAGGAGCAGGTGCGCTGGCTGCGCGTCGAGGAGGTAAGCCAGGAGACGACCGGGCCCAGCGTGGCAGCGGAGTCGGGCAACGAGGATCCCAACGGCGGCTTCGTCCCCTTCGGCCACGTCAAGGTGGCCCGCGTGGGCGAGGTTTCGCTCGTCGGCTTCCTGCGCGATCGCTACGACAAGCTGCTGCAGATGGCCATCCCCAAGAGCCAGCTCGCCACCGTGGGCGCCGACGGCTCACTCGTGAAGAGCCAGTACCTTGGCATCGAGAACAGCCTGACCTTCCACTGGGACGCCCGCGTCTTCCAGCGCCCCGACGAAGCCGTGGCCATCTGGAGCGCGAGCGATCTCACCTCGCCCGAGGACAACCCGCCGATCCTCTTCTTCGGCGCGCGCTCCGACGCCGCCGGCGCCATGCCGATCAAGGGCAATGGCGTCAAGCTCTTCGACGCCCCGGACCAGCGCGACGATCCGGTCCTGTGCGGGCACCCCAGTCTCTTCGGCGTGCTCGCCTGGACCGATCACCGCGCGTACACCGAGGATCCGGCGCACGGCCGGATCGAGCTCTACGCCGCGGCCGTGAGCGACGAGCTCGCGGCCGAAAAGCCGGTCGTGTTCCCGCACGCCCGCTTCATCGCGGGCACGTCGGAGCTCGGCGCCACGGCCCTCGGGACCAACGTCATGCTGGTGTGGCTCGACGAGCGCCACGGCGGGGGCATCTTCGATCCGAGGCCCGAGATGTGGATCGAGACGGCGTGGTTCTAGCCCGATGAGCCACCCCGCCCTCCGGTTGGCCTCGAGGCTGGCCGTGCTCCTGAGCGTGGTCGCGTGCCTGATCGCCGGCCTGGGCGCGCTGGGGCGCCTGGCCTCGCCCGGTCCGGGAGAGGAGGAGCGACTCCAGAGCGCCAGCCAGCACCAGAGCTCCGGCATCCGCCGGCTGTTCGCGAAGGCCGGCGTGGCCTATCCGCCCGAGGCCATTGCCCTACGCGCCTTCAAGGAGGAGCGCGTGCTCGAGCTGTGGGCGCGGGCGAGCGGCGAGCTGCGCTACGCCCTGGTCGCGCAGTACCCCATCTGCGCACTCTCGGGCGGCCCGGGACCAAAGCGGCGCGACGGCGACGGCCAAGTACCCGAGGGCTTCTACTTCGTCGACGAGCTCAATCCGGTCAGCCGCTACCACCTCTCGCTCCGGCTCGACTACCCGAACGCGGCCGACCGCGTGCTGGGCGATGCCCGTGCTCCCGGCGGCGACATCTTCATCCACGGCGACTGCGTCAGCAGCGGCTGCATCGCCATCACCGACCCGGCCGTCGAGCAGCTCTACCTGATCGCCCTGGCCGCACGCTCGCGCGCACGCGAGCCGATCCCCGTGCACATCTTCCCCGCGCGGCTCACGGACGCGGCGCTGCGCCGGTTGGGTGAAACTCACCCGATACAGCGCGCCTTCTGGGCCAACTTGAAGCAGGGCTACGACTCCTTCGAGGAGCGCTCCATTCCCCCCGTCGTGCAAATCGATCCGGCCACCGGCCGCTACCTCTTCTCCGAATGAGCGCCGCAACCCGCAGCGGCACATAAGCGTTCACGCATTCTCCCAGCCGGCTCGTCAGGCGGGGCTGCGCGCATGAGCGCGCCCGGAGGCCCGGCCCGGAGCGTACTCCTGTACGTGAGGAGCCGGGCCGAGGACGTAGGTCCGTCCCTTCGGGACGGGGTTGGGGTCCCGACGCGCCCTTCGGGCGCATCACCCCTGCCCCGCGATCGCGGCCGACTCGGCGAGCCGTCCTTGCTGGCGCGGAAATGCCGTGAACGGGTACAGCGGCACAGCCGGTGCCGGCGGCCCCAGCGTGCTATGCTCGGTGCCATGTCGGAAAACGAGATCCGAGCAGTCATCAGCAGCATCTGTGCCGACCTCGACCGCCCCCGGCTCTTGCGGGCCGCGCGCCAGGGAGCCGGGCGCGTGCTGCTTCCCGCCATGATCGGCGCCGGCCTCGCGGCTGCCGCGGCCACCTGTGGCGGATCCACGGAGCAGAAGCAGGAGGGCACTCCTGCCGCGGACGCGGGTACGGCCGGCATGGACCCCGGCCCAACCGGCGCCTACGGCGGCCCCGGCCCGGGCGGTGACCCGGGCGGGCAGCCCGCGTACGGCGTCGAGCCGGTGGGCGGCGCTGGCGCAGGCGCCGGCCCGGCCGGTCCCGTCGGCGTAGCTGGCGACGGCGGCGCGGCTGGCATGGGCGGCGCGGGTGGCACGGGCGGCGCGGGCGGCGCGGGCTGACCGGGCACAGCATGAAGCCGCTCGACGGCATCGTGGTCATCGATCTGACCAGGGTCCTGGCCGGGCCGTACGCCACCATGATCCTGCGCAACCTGGGCGCGCGCGTGATCAAGGTCGAGCGGCCCGGCGTGGGCGACGACGCCCGCCACTTCGGGCCGTTCCACAACGGCGAGAGCGGCTACTTCGCCAGCATCAATGCCGCCAAGGAGAGCATCACCCTGGATCTCAAGCACGACGCCGGCAAGCAGCTTCTGGGGCAGCTCGTGGGGCACGCCGACGTGCTGGTCGAGAACTTCGTGCCCGGCGTCATGGAGCACCTCGGCCTCGGCTACGCCGAGCTGCGCCGCATCAACCCCCGCCTGATCTACGCCGCGGCGAGCGGCTTCGGCCACACCGGCCCCGGCGCCCGGATGCCCGCCTACGACATGATCGTCCAGGCGGCCGGAGGCGTCATGAGCATCACCGGCAGCCCCGAGCCGGACGCGGCTCCGGTCCGGGTCGGCACGAGCATCGGCGACATCACCGCGGCCCTGTTCACCGCGATCGGCATCGTGTCCGCTCTGTACCAGCGAACCATCACCGGCCAGGGCCAGATGGTAGACGTCGGCATGCTCGACGCACAGGTCGCCATCCTGGAGAACGCCATCGCCCGGCACGAGCTGACGGGCCAGCCGCCCCGGCCGCTCGGCACCGCCCACCCGTCGATCACGCCGTTCCAGGCGTTTCGGACCCGCGATTCGTGGATCATCATGGCGGCAGGCAACGACAAGCTGTGGCACGCGCTGTGCGAGTGCATGGGGCGTGAGGATCTGCTCGGCCGGGCCGAGCTGCGCACCAACGATCTGCGCACGGAGCACCGGGCCGAGCTCGAGCAGGAGCTCACGCGCAGCTTCAAGGAGAAGATCACCGCCGAGTGGCAGCAGATCCTCGAGCGGGCCCACGTCCCGGCGAGCCCGATCAACACCGTCGACAAGGTTCTCGCCCTGCCGCAGATCCTGGCTCGCCACATGGTCGTCGAGACGAGCTTCGGCGACGGCACGAAGCTCAAGATCGCCGGGAACCCCATCAAGATGAGCTCCTTCGAGGACGAGACGAAGATCGATCCGGTGCCCCTGCTCGGCCAGCACACCGAGCTGGTGCTGGGCTCGCTGCTCGGCCTGGATGCCGCACAGATCCGCGCCTTGCGCGCCGAGCGCGCGATCTGAAGCATCAGATGTCCAGGTGCTGCACCTGCTGCGCGTGCTCCTCTATGAAGCGGCGCCGCGGCTCCACCTGATCGCCCATCAGGATGGAGAACAGCTCGTCGGCCGCCAGCTCATCGTCGACGCGCACCTGCCGCAGCACGCGGGCGTCCGGGTTCATGGTCGTCTCCCACAGCTCGTCGGCGTTCATCTCCCCGAGGCCCTTGTAGCGGCTGATGGAGACGCCCTTTCTGCCCCGCGCCTCCAGCCAGCGGCTCAGGCTCTCCGCGTCCGCGAGCGACTGCTGGCTGTCCCCGGTGCGCACCGCGTACGGCGGCACTCCCAGCGAGCGCAGATCCCGCTCGACGCTCAGGGCCTCCTGGTACTCGGGCGATTCGAGCAGGTCCCAGTCGAGCACGCTGGTGCGATCGCGGCTGGCGTGAGCGCAGCGCACCTCGATCAGGAATGACCCGTACGGCTGGTTCCACCCGACCGCTACCGTCGCCGGGCCGAGCTCCGGGTGCTGCACGGCCAGATACGACGCGAGCGCCGCCGCCGCCCGATCCACCTTGTCTCGATTCTGCAAGTCGCCGCGGTCGAGCGCCGCAGCACGGACCAGAGCCGCCACGACGCGAGCATCGCAACGCCGGTCCAGGTTCTGCACCGCTTTGCGGAAGCGCTTGAGGCGCTGCGCCAGCCGCAAGAGGGGCTGGCCCGAGAGCGTGACGGCGCCACCCGCGGCCGTGAGCTCCAGCCCCTCGACGGCGTTCGCGGTCAGGTACTCGTCGAGCTGCGCCTCGTCCTTCAGGTACCAGCTCTTCTTGCCCTTGCGCACGCCGTACAGCGGCGGCTGCGCCACGTACAGGTAGCCCTTCTCGATGACACCGGGCATCTGCCGGAAGAAGAAGGTGAGCAGCAGGGTGCGGATGTGGGCGCCATCCACGTCCGCATCGGTCATGATGATGATCGTGTGATAGCGCAGGTTGTCGAGATCGACTCCTCCGGCGTCCTTCACCCCACAGCCCAGGGCGGTAATCAGGGTGCCCACCTCGGCCGACCCGAGCATGCGATCGACCCGGGCCCGCTCCACGTTGAGGATCTTGCCCTTCAGGGGCAGCACCGCCTGGAAGCGGCGGTCGCGCCCCATCTTGGCGCTGCCGCCGGCGCTCTCTCCCTCCACGATGTAGAGCTCGACCTCTTCCGGGTTCTTGCTCTGGCAGTCGGCCAGCTTGCCGGACAGGCTCGTGACGTCGGTCGTGCTCTTACGAATGACCTCGCGCGCCTTGCGCGCCGCCTCCCGGGCGCGGGCCGCGAGCAGCGCCTTCTCGATGATGGCGCGCGCCGTGGCCGGATTCTCCTCGAAGTGGCGCCCCAGCCCCTCGGCCACCACGGTCTCGACGATGCCCTTGACCTCGCTGGAGACGAGCTTGCTCTTGGTCTGCGAGTCGAAGCTCGGATCGGGGTGCTTCACGCTCAGCACACACGTCAGGCCTTCGCGCACGTCCTCACCGCTCAGATCCTGCTTGAAGTCGCGGAAGAGGTTCTCCTTCGCGCCGTACTTGTTGATGGTCTTGGTCAGCGCAGCGCGCAGGCCCGTCAGGTGCGTCCCGCCGTCGCGGTTGCGCACGTTGTTCGTGTAGCAGAAGATGGCCTCCTGGTACGACGCGCTCCACTGCAGCGCCACCTCCACCGTGACCGGCACGGCCGCACCCTCCACCCCGGTCGGCTGCGCGGCGGTGAAGTGAATCACCTCGGGATGGACCGGCTCCTTGGACGCCGTCAGCATCTGGACGAACTCGTCTATGCCGCCCTGGTACTGATAGGTTTCGGCCTTCCCGCCGGGCCGCCGGTCCGCGAACTCGATCTGCAGGCCGGCGTTGAGGAACGCCTGCTCGCGCAGCCGGCCCGCCAGCACGTCGAAGCTCAGCTCGGTGTTGCTGAAGATCTCCGGATCGGGCTTGAAGCGGACGCGCGTGCCCGTATGGTCGGTCTCGCCCACCGGCGCGAGCGGGGCCTGCGGCACGCCGCGGGCGTACTCCTGGATCCACACCCGGCCCTCCCGCTTGACCTCGAGCTTCAGCCACTCGCAACAGGCGTTGACCGCGCTCACGCCGACGCCGTGCAGGCCGGCCGAGACGCGGTAGCTCTTGTCGTCGAACTTGCCGCCCGCGTGCAGCACGGTCATGACCACCTCGGCCGCGCTCACTCCCTTCTCGTGCATGCCCACGGGAATGCCGCGCCCGTTGTCCTCGACGCTGGCCGACCCGTCGAAGTGCACCGTCACGCGCACCAGCGTGCAGTAGCCCGCGAGGTGCTCGTCCACGGCGTTGTCGACGACCTCCCAGACGAGGTGGTGCAGCCCGGAGCCGTCGTGGACGTCGCCGATGTACATCCCCGGCCGCTTGCGCACGGCGTCCAGGCCCTCCAACGCCGTGATGCTGCTGGCGTCGTACTCGCCCGGCACGGGCGGGGGCCGATCGGTCGGGGACGACTGGGTCATGACGTCGTGTGCCAGTGCTAGCACATACGGGTCTGGACGGCACCGCCGCGCACCCAGAGCTCGCAGCTCTCCTGGCTCGCCGCGAGCCTGTCGCTGACGAGCTCCCGGCGGCTGGTGGTAAGGAAAACCTGGGCGCGGGTGGTGCCGAGCAGCTCGAAGAGCGCCGCGCAGCGCTCGGCATCGAGCTCGCTCAGCACGTCGTCGAGCAGCAGGATCGGCTGCACGCAACGCGCCGCGGCGATGCACGCGAGCTCCGCGGCCTTGAGCGCCAGCGTGATGGCCCGGTGCTGCCCCTGCGAGGCCACCGTCCGAGCGGGACGACCACCGATGCCAAGGAGCAGATCGTCGCGGTGCGGGCCGAAGCTGCCGCTCCTGCTGCGCGCGTCGCGGCCGCGCGTGCGCACGAGCTCGTGACGCGCCCGCTCCGGATCGTCGCTGCCGCCCGGCGCGTACGTAGCCTCCAGAGCAAGCCCGGGCGGACCGAGCCGCGCGAAGGCGGGCCCGAGCTCGGCCCGGAGCTGCTCGACCGCCGTCTGGCGCGCCGTCGTGATCTGCGCGCCGTGCTCGGCGAGCAGCGCTTCGTAGGCGTCGAGCGCGGCCGGGCGCGCCGGCTCTCCCGGTCCGGCGAGCAGCCGCTGGCGCGCCCGCAGGGCCCTCGCATACGCCGCCCGCCGGCTGCCAAGCTCCGGGCGAGCGAAAAGGGCAACCCGGTCGAGCAGGTCGCGCCGCTCGGCCGGAGCCCCCATGGAAAGGCGCAGCTCCTGTGGATGGAAGGCGACCACCGGCGAGCGCGTGGCGTAGAAGCTGACGCTGGGTGGCGGTGCGCCGTCGATGCGCAGGACGCGGTCGCTCGGGCCGATGCCTACGCTCTGCACGCGCATCAGGTCGTGCCCCGCACCTTGCTCGCGCAGCTCGCCCCGGACGCTGCCCTCCTCGCGCTCATGCTGCACGAGCTCGCCCAGCCGCGAGGTGCGGAAGGAGCGCGTCGTGGCCAAGAGGTAGATCACCTCGATCAGGCTGGTCTTGCCCTGCCCGTTCTCGCCGCAGATGACGTTGAGTGAGCGCGCCGGGCGCAGCTCGACGCGGCTCAGGTTGCGCAGCCCGGCCACTACGACGTGATCGAGGACGAGACGCGGCAGCAGAGCGCTCAAACCCGCATCGGCATGACGACCGCGACGTAGCGGTCGTCGGTCTTGGTGGCCGGCCGCAGCACGGCCGGATCGAGCTCGCCCGTGAGTCCCAAGGTCACCTCGTCGTCATCGATCGCGGTCAAGACATCCATCAGGTACTCGGCGTTGAAGCCGACGCACATCTCGGGGCCCTCGTAATCGATGCTCACCTCGTCAAAGCCGCTGCCGCTTTCCGGGCTCTCGCTGGTGATGTGCAGCGCGTTCTGCGCCAGGGAGAGCTTCACTCCCTTGGTGCGGTCGCTCGCCGCGAGCTTGACGGCCTTGAGCGCGTCCAGGAGCTGGAGCCGAGAGGTGCGAACCACTCGCTCGCTCGTGCTCGGGATGACCTGCTCGTAGGGCGGAAACTGCGCATCGACGAGCTTGACCGAGAACTGGATGCCCCCCAACTCGAAAAACGCGTTCGGCCCCGCCTGCGAGATGGTGACCGATCCCTCCTCACCACTACCGGCAGCCTCATCGCTCAGCCGACGCAGCTCCTTGATCGCTTTCAAGGGAACCAGCATGGTGGCGCTGGCCTCGTGCTCCTCGATCTCCATCTCCATCTTCGAGAGCCGGTGGCCATCGGTGCTGACCATCCGCACCAGCCCGCTGGCGCACTCGAAGAGCGCGCTGTTCAGGTGACTCCGCGTCTCGTCAGGCGAGATCGAGAAGTGCGTGCGGGCGATGAGCCGGCCAAGTGTTTGCACCGGGAGCACGAGGCGCACGGCTTCCTCTTCCGGTCGCGGAAGGGCAGGGAAGTCCGCTCCAGGCAGGCCGTGCAGCGTGTAGCGCCGCGCGGATGCCGTCGCCTTGATCACGATGGTCGCAGTTTCGCTCACCGTGATCCGTACCGGACCGTCGGGCATCGCGTTGACTCGCTCGTACATCTCGCGAGCCGGGACAGCGATCGATCCGGCTCGCTCAACCTCGGCATCGAGACCACCGCTGACCGACACGTACAGATCGGTCGCCGCAACGTGCAGCACGTTCCCTTCGGCCGTGAGCAGCACGTTCGCAAGCACGGGCATCGTGCTCCTTCGGTCGGCTACTCCCTGGCAACGGCTCAGAAGACGACCCAGGCTCTTCTTCGGCGCAACAACTTCCATCGATGGCCTCTTGGCTGGACTCTTTGCCCCTCAATACCAGGCTTCGCTGCCGGGCAGGGCTGGAACTCGCAGGGCTCAAGCAGATTGCCGTTGGTCTTGCTGTCGGATAATCTGCTACAATGTAGGACGAATAGATCCGCCATCCGGAGAGACGTAGCATTGTATTCCAGAGGTCGTAGTTGTGCCTGTGGATTCCGGGGAGAAGTGAATTTGGTTTTTAAATTCAGCTACTTGTGCCTACGGTGGCGGTTGTTTTTCGGAGAGGAGGCGGTGCGTATCTTGCATGCAACTGTCATGCGCGTCCAGGGCGAGTCGGCGGCAGTCAACAAACTGGCAGGTCACCCAGAAGCAGGCAGCCGGTTGTCCAGAGCTTGATCCCAGGATGGTTGCCGGGCTCGTGGCGGGGCTTTCACGCTTGGGTTGTCGGTGGAGGCCGCGCTAAGCTGCTCGGCCGTGAGCAGGTCCTTGCGGCGATGCCCGCACTGCGGTGCCCTGCACGACGCGCTGCTACAACTGTGCCCGAGCACGGGCCTTCCTGCTGCGGGCCGGAAGCACGGGCTTGCCCAACAGGAGAGGCCGGCTCGGAACGCTCGAGAAAGATGGGACCAAAGCAGTCCCATCGGAACTGTTCTCGACGGGCGCTATCGGCTGGGAGCCGAGCTTGGGCGGGGAGGCATGAGCTGCATCTACGAGGCCGAGGATCTGCTCGAGCCTCGCGTCGTGGCGGTGAAGCTGCTTCATCCGAGCCTGGGCGCCGACGACGAAGCGGCGCTTCGGCTGCGCCGCGAGGCCGATCTTGTCGCCTTGGTGCAGCATCGCGCGATCTGTCGGGTCTTTGGCTTCGGCTGGACCGCGTCCGGAAGTCCGTACCTCGTCATGGAGAGACTCGTGGGCGAGAGCCTGGCCGCGAGGATCGCTCGCGGCCCGCTCGCGATTGCCGAGGCCGCCGCGATCGTCAAGCAGGTGCTCTCCGGTCTCGAGGCCGCGCACGCTCAGCATGTTCTGCATCGCGATCTCAAGCCACAGAACGTGTTCCTCGTGCGGGAGCAACAAGGCACGAGCGCGATTGCCAGGATTCTCGACTTCGGCATCTCGAAGAGCCTCACCCCGTACGGTTTTGCGGAGTCGCAACGCCTGACACAGACCGGCGTGGTGATGGGCACGCCGTACTACATGGCGCCGGAACAGGCGCGCGGGGAAGTCGAGCTCGACGCCCGCGTCGATCTCTGGGCTGTCGGCGTGATGCTATACGAAGTGCTGGCCGGTCGGCGGCCGTTTGTCGCTGCCAACTACAACGCCTTGCTTGTCAAGATCCTCACCTCACGACCACGCCCCGTGCAGGAGCTCAGGCCGGAGCTGCCGGCACGGCTCTGCCAGGTGGTTGAGAAGGCCATGCACAAGCTGCGCGAGGACCGCTTCCAGAGCGCGCGCGAGTTCCGGGCGGCCATGCAGTGGGCGGAGCACGGCAAGCCGTCCGGCGCTTCGAGCCGAGCACGCGCGGTCGTCGAGGACGCGGACACGGTGGTCGAGCACACACGTCAGCCCGGCCAAGCGGCGCCAGAAGCTGGCGGGGACGCGTTGCTCGCCGACCAGCCTCGAACCGACGCAATCTCCGAGCAGGAGCGATTCGGCGACGACGCTTCGTACGCCCCGCGCGCACGCCGAGCCGCGGCCGCGCGGCCGCCGCCGCCGGTGGCGGGCGCCGCTGCCGAGCTGCCCGAGGCGGAGGATACGGAGGTGATCATCAGGCCGGAGAGCGATGATGGCTAGGGCAGCGCTGACGCGGGTGAGCATCGATCGCGTGGCCAAGACATTCGGGACCACCGTGGCTCTGCGGGCCGTCAGTGGCACGCTGCGCGGCGGCGAGCTGACCGTGATCGAGGGGCCGAACGGATCGGGCAAGAGCACGCTCCTGCGCATCCTGGGTACCGTGCTGCAGCCGACGGCCGGGCAGGTGCTCTACGAGCCCGTCGGAGACGACCTGGCGCGGGTGCGAGCCGAGGTCGGCTGGGTGTCCCACGAGTCGCTGACCTACGGGGATTTGAGTGGACGCGCCAACGTCGAGCTTGCGGCGAAGCTCCATGGTCTCGACGCAGCGCAGGCATGGCGCCAGGTGGCCGAGCGGTTCGAGCTCCGCGCCTTTGCCGATCGGCCCGTGCGCACTCTGTCGCGGGGCCAGCGCCAGCGCATCGCTCTGGCTCGCTCCTTGGTCCACTCCCCGTCGCTCCTGTTGCTCGACGAGCCCACGACCGGGCTCGATCGGGCGGGCACGGAGCGGCTGCTCGGCGCGCTCGACGAGCGGCTCGCGGGCGGGGCGATTGCCGTGGTGGTCTCGCACGGGCTGGAAGCGCTCGGGGAGCGCTGCCGTCAGCGCATCGTGTTGCGGCGGGGGCGCGTGGCGCAGTGCGAGCGGCTGCCAGGCTGATCGCGTAGCGCTCGCTCGCTTTCGCGTGGTGCCGTATCGATGCCGTCGCCGCCAACCTCCGGGGAGCCAATCTGGACGGCGCCGACTTGCGGGACGGGAACTTCGAGGACTGCTGCGTCGAGGAGGCCAGCCTGCGACGCGTCCGGGCCGAGCGCGCGAACTTCGCCCGCAGCCGCTTCGTGCGCGCGGATCTCTCGGGCACGTGCCTGCGGGCCTCCTGCCTGAGGTATGCCGACCTCTCGCACGCGGTCTTGAGCGGCTGCGATCTGCGGGAGGCAGATCTCGAGCAGGGCAACATGCACCGGGCCCTCGTCGAGGGGGCGCTGTGGGAGGGGGCCAACACGCGGCTCCTTCGCAGGACGGATCCGCGGCGGGCGGCGGCGGAGGACTTCGACGTGGAGGGGTAGGTTGGCGACCGCCCCGGCGAGCTCGGGGGTCCATGGCAGGGAGCGGGCACGATGGGCAGCACGAAGACGAGCAGGGCGCGGGACCAGCAGGGGCGCAGGAGCGGGGCGGCCGACGAAGCCGGCCGTCGAGCCGCGGGCGCGCTCTGCGCGGCGGTGGTGCTCGCGACCGAAGCCGATCCGAACCGCCTCTCGCTACGGCTCGTCGGCCGGCGTGGGCGCGGCGCAACCGTGTCGGCGCGACTGGCTCTGCCGCTGCCGTACCGGCCGGTCGAGGGTGACCGCCTGCTCGTGGCGAGCGCCGGGCCCGAGCACTACGTGGTGGGGGTAGTGCACGCCGCCGGCGCGCCTGCGCTTTGGCTCTCCGACGGCGCCCGGATCGAGGTGCGTGAGGGCGCGGCCGAGCTGCGCGACCCGCAGGGGCAGCTCCTCATGCGTTACGCCGACGGGCAGGCGGAGCTGTGCGCGCCTCGCGGCGATCTCACGCTCAGCGCGCCGGAAGGCCGAGTGATCTTGCGCTCCGGCATGGACGTGCAGCGCGAGGCGCGCCGCGACGTGACCCAGCGGGCGGGGCGCAGGCTCGCCGTGCAGGTGGGCACCGGCGTGCCGGCCCAGCTCAGCATCCAGCCCAAGCAGATGAGGCTGGAAACTGACCGGGTCGAGGTAGAAGCCAAGACCGGCCAGGCGGTCGTCGGCACCGCCACGGTCGTGGCTCGCCACATCAGCACCACGGCGAGCACGCTGGCCCAAAGCGTCGAGCGCTACGAGCTCAGCGCCCAGAAGATCGTGGAGAAGGCCAGGGACGCGTTCCGCGACGTGGCCGAGCTGCTCCAGATCCGTGCAGGCCGCGCCCGCACTCTCGTCCAGGACGTCTACGCCCTGTACTCGCGGCGCACGGTCATGGCGTCCAAGGAGGACACCAGCATCGACGGGAAGAGGATCCTCCTGGGCTAGGAGTCTGTCGGAGAAAAAACTAAGTGCGCGGAATTGTTCGGTTCCAGCGTCAGAGCAAAGTGAGCGATTTCGATAACTTGGACCATTTCGAGCACGCTTTCCCCGACAGACTCCTAGCGCGGGGATGTTTCACGTGAAACACCCGGCGGAGCGGGCGCCGCGCTGGTTTCACGTGAAACCTCCGCCGCGACCACGTCGGGCGGTCCCACCAGACGGCCCACGCCGAGCGCGTGCTCGGCCACCGACGCGAGATCCTCGCCTCCTCGCACGTGGGGGAGCCTGCCGAGCACCGGGACGGCACAGCCGCGCTCGATCTCGCGCGCGTTCGAAGCGGCAAGGCCCTCTGGCGTGTCCGGAGTGCAGGCCGAGAGCACGACGGCGCCCACGGCGAGACCCCGGCCGCGCGCAACCTCCACGGTGAGAAGAGTGTGGTTGATCGTGCCGAGCGAGTCGCGCGCCACCACGAGCAGCGGCGCGCCGAGGAAGCGGGCGAGGTCGGCGATCGTCCGGCCGGCGCCAAGCGGCACGAGCAGGCCGCCGGCACCCTCGATGAGCAAGAGGTCGGGGCCCGCTTCGCAGATCCGCTCGCGGCACCGGCCGATGTGCGTGAAGTCTATGGTCTCACCCAGCTCCTCGGCTGCCACGCCCGGCGCCACCGCGGCCTCGAAGCGATATGGGCAGATCGCACCTAGGTCGATCGCGACGCTCGCCGCCTGGCGCAGGGCTAGCGCGTCCGCCGGCACAAGCCCCTCCCGCGGGTCGCGGCGGCAGCCGGATTCGGCCGGCTTCATCGCCGCCGTGCGCAAGCCGCGTGCGGCGGCGGCCGCCAGCAGCGCGCGGCACAGCGTCGTCTTGCCGACGCCCGTGTCCGTGCCCGTGACGAACCACTGCTTCAAGTGCGGCATGCCTTTCCTGCGTCCGACCCTTCAGCTTCTAGCAGCAGTGGCGTCGTGTGCGCCATCGCGAGTGGCGTGGGCTTGCCCGGGACGGCACGGCCGGGTATCGTGCGTTCCATGAACATGGCGAACGCTCTGCGAGAACGCCTCCTGCTGCTGGCCGCCGGCGGCTCCGTCGTGGCAAGCGCGTGCGGCGGCGCGGTATGTGCCAACGAGCGGCCGGCAGTCACGGCGCCGAGCGCGGAGCGTGGGAGTGCGGCGGCGGGGCCGGATGCGGCCCGCGGGGCGAGCGGTCCTGGCCCGAATGCCGCGCCACAGGGGCCGGCCGGATCGGCATCCGACGAGCCCCGCGGTGTTGGCGGCGACCGGGTGCCCGCCGCCACCTTGGCACGCGCGCCTTCGGGCATGGATGCCCTCGCGGTCGCCACGACCCTCTCGGCCGAGGCCGCCCGCCGGCGCGACGAGGGTCTCACGGCCATGGGGGCCGGGCGCTTCGCGGACGCGGCCAGGGCGTTCGCCGACGTGCTCGATCAGTACCCGGGAGATCTCGCGGCCCGAGCCCTGCTCGATGCGGCGCTCGCGGCCGTCAAGAGCTCCCAGGACCGGGCCGCCGTTGCGCTCTCCCGCCTCGCTCCCATCCGCGTCGCGCCTCCGCCCTTCGGCTATGTGCTGCGCTCGCCGGCGCTGGTGGCCCAGCAGGGGCCGCCGCCAGGCCTGATCAAGATCTCCGAGCGCCGCAACGCCGTGACCGACATCGAGGAGTGGCTTGCGCGAAACGGCCTTGCCCTGCCGGCGCCCAAGCCCCCGAACCCGTTCCGTGGCACGCCGGGTAGCCTGCCTGCGGGGTTGCCAACCAGATACGGCAACGCCCTGCTGGTCAAGGCCATCGTGCGGCCCGATCACGCCCTGCTGCTCTTCGGACCCGACTTCTCGCGTGCGCGCTACGTGGCCGCGCTCGACTACGCGGGCGGGCTTGGCGAGGCCGTGGGCGCCCGCGCCGTGCTCGACTTCGCGCTGTTCGAGCGCGCGCCCGAGACGCTGCGCGGCGACGAGGCGTTCGTCGACCAGCACGTGGACTGGGCCGAGCTGCAGGCCGGCGTGCTCTACGTGCAGACCGGCCACTCGACGTATGCCCGCAGCTCCCACGGCCTGAACGCGTTCATCACGGCCGTCGATCTCGGCACGGGCGACTTGCTGTGGCAGAGCCAGCCCCTGGTGGCCGGCGCGGGGAACTTCCTGCTGCGCGAGGGCTACATCATCTGCGGCTATGGCTTCACCGAGGAGCCCGACTTCCTCTACGTCCTCGATGCCAGGACGGGCCGGGTCGCGAGCCGCACGCCGGTGGCGAGCGGGCCGTCGCTGCTCGTCGAGAAGGATGGCAGGCTCTTCGTGCGGACGTACGACACGGACTACGTGTTCGAGATCAGGTAGGCGCGCTCAACGTCCCAGCACGACGTCGATGCCGTGCACGATCTGCTCGAACAGCCGCGGCGAGAGCTTGGTAGCCCGTTCGGTGAGGAACTCGCGACCCACCGCGAAGAGCTGCGACGCATTGGCAACCGAGTCCTTCGGAAAACCCGTTGCTTTCGCCGGCAGCAAGGTGTTCCCGGGAGCGCTGGCCCACATCAGGTTGCTCGTGAGCGGCACGCACACGACCGTCGCGAGCCGGCTTCGGTTGAGCGAGTTGCCCTGCACGACGACGACGGGGCGGCGGAATCCCGGACTGGAGCCCGTGGGCTCCGGGAGATGCGCCCACCAGATCTCTGCCTGCGCGATGTCTACCACTCGACTCGCCTCAACACGGAGCGAGCGGCCGCGTGTACGAACGGATCGGGGGGTTCGTGCAGCGCGTCGACGACGCGGTTCATGGCGTCAGTCACCTCGTCCGGAGCGTGGCGACTGAGGTACTCCGCGAGCGCGTCGGCGTAGAGTTGGCTGCGCGACTTGCGCAGGCGTCTGGCCTGTTGCTCTGCAGCGCGGAAGATGGGATCAGGGAGGGAAACCGCCGTCTTCATACCGCCAGTATAACCCAGCGCCGGAGGCCGAGCCAATCGCCGACTGCTGGCCTCTGGCGCCGACTGCAGTGCAACTACGACCCGGCTTGCGGGCGGCGCCGGAAGCGCAGCCGGTAGATGGGGACACCCTCCTCTACGCAGCGGCGCTCCCGGTTGCTGCGCGCGCCATAGGGGCTCGCGGCCAGGCGCGCCGAGCCCGGCTTATCGCCCGCCGGAGCGAGATCGGGGCAGGCGCCCAGGAGCGCCTCGTAGCGCTCGGCGCGCTCGGCCACGTCCGTCTGCACGAACAGCTCCCCGCCGTCGGCGAGCAGGCGGCAGATGTGCGCGAGCAGCGCCGGGCTCATCACCTGCCGCTTCTGGTGGCGCTTCTTCCACCAGGGATCGGGGAAGTGCAGGAAGACGGCGGCGAGCGCACCGTCCGGCCCGAGTCGCGGCAGATCGATGCGCGCGTCCGAGCACAGCACGCGGGACCGCTCGCCGCAGCCTTGGCGCCGGAGTCTCTCGTCCACGGTCGAGGCCCACTTGCGCCGGATCTCCAGGCCGAGCAGGCGCCTGTCCGGTGAGCTCGCCGCGCGGGCGAGCAGGAAGGCGCCGCGGCCCGGGCCGATCTCGATCTCGCAAGGCCCCGGGCCGGGCAGGAGCGCGTCGAGGCAGATCTGTACGCCATCGGGCAGCCGGGGGGCGTCGGCGTACGGATTGGGCTTCTTCATGCGGCGTGGGATCCTGCTATGCAGGAGCGGTGAGGCCGCGACACTATCTCTTCCCCCTGTGTGCCTCCAGCGTCCTGGGCGCGTTGTGCGTGCGCGCCGTGCTCCGGCGCGCGGGCGAGCCCGCCCTGCCGCTCGACGATGCCTTCATCCACTTGCAGTACGCGCGCCGGCTCGCCGAGGGGCACTTCTTCAGCTACGTCCCGGGCCAGGGCTACAGCTCCGGCGCGACGAGCTGGCTCTGGCCGGCGCTGCTCACTCCCTTCTTTGCCGGCGGCGTGCACGGCCTGGGCGCCATCTGGGTGCTCTGGGCGCTGGGCACGTTGCTGCACGCCGCCCTCGCCGTCGAGGCTGCCCGGCTCGCCTCCGGCCTGGCCGGGCGCGCCGGCGCGATCGGCGCGGGGGCCATGTGTCTCGCCTTTGGGGCCTTTGCCTGGTTTGCCTGGGCCGGCATGGAGACCGTGGCCCTGGGCTGGATCCTGATGCGCACCGCGCGGGTCGCCGCCGAGCACGGCGAGCTCGTCGCGGCAGGCCGGAGCCCCGGAGCTCCCTGGCAGGCGGTCGCGCTCGGTGCCGCGGCGCCGCTCGTGCGGCCGGAGGGCGTGCTGGGCTCGGTCATCGCCCTGTGCGCGGTTCTCGGTTGGGCGCGTGCGCTTGGCCCGGGTCGCCGCCGGGCGGCGGCCGGGGCGGCGCTCGTGCCTTGTGCCGGGGCGATGCTCCAGCCGCTCGTCAACCTGGCGCTGACCGGACGGGCCGCATCGAGCACGGCCCAGGTCAAGTGGCTGGCGCTCGATCCGTACGTCGACGCTCGCCTGCTCGCCCAGGCCACGCTCGCCAACGCGCGGTTGCTCGTGACCGATCTGCTCGACGGCGGGGCCTGGACGGCCCTGTTCGTGCCCCGGGGCTTCTTGCTGGCGCTCGCCCTGGGGATCGTGGCGACGGCGTTCGCCGGCTGGCGCCGCCGGCGCGGTGCGCGAGCTGGTTTCGTGCTCCTGCTCGTGCTGGGCACGCTCGTCCCTTGCATGTACGGCACGATGCTGTGGAATCGCGTGCGCTACCTCTGGCCCTTCGCGCCGGCCTGGCTCGTGGCCGTGGCCTGCCTGGGCGCCGAGGTCGGCGTGGCCGCCGGCCGCCTGCGGCCGGGTCTCGGCGCCCTGGGCCCGGCGCTGCTGGGCGCGGCCGTGGGCTGGCTCGCCGCCAAGCTGCCCTGGACCGTGGCCGATCTGGCCCAGTCGGCCCACGCCATCGCCCGGCAGCAGGTGGCCCTGGGCCGGTGGGCCGCTCGCGCGCTGCCCGCGCATGCCGCGATCGGCGTCAACGACACCGGCGCGATTGCGTATCTCTCGGAGCGCCCCACCTTCGACATCGTGGGCCTGACCACGCCAGGTGAGGCGCGCTACTGGCCGGCGGGCGCGGGCTCTCGCTTCGAGCACTACGAGCGGCTCGGCCCCAGGCGCCTTCCGAGCCACTTCATCGTCTACCCGGAGTGGATGGCCTGCCCGCCGCTGCTTGGCCCGGCCCTGAGCGCCGCGAGCGTGTACGACCAGACGATCCTGGGCGGCGCGACCATGGTGGCCTACGAGGCGCGCTACGATCTGCTCGGCTCCGGCCAGGCGCCGTTCTCGCGCGGCCCGCGCACGGCGCTGCTCGACGAGATCGACGTCGCCGACCTCGAGTCGGAGCGCGAGCACCGCTACTCGGTCGGCCCGGCCCGAGCCGTGGACGACCGGGCCGGCGTCGCGCTCGCGCCCGACGGCCGGCTGGTGGCCGACGGCGGTCGCTTCGAGCGCGCGTTCGATCGCTTCGAGCTGCGCCTGCGGCCCGGCGAGGCGTGCCGGCTCGGCGCCCGCTTCGCGTCGCCGGTCGATCTCGATGTCTGGGTCGGCTCGCGTCACGCCGGCGTGCTCTCCGCGGCGGCGGCGCCGCCGGGCGCCGGCCTGCCGGAGGCCGCGCCGGACGCTTGGCTGGAGCGCTGGCTCAGCCTGCCGCCGGACGCCGAGGCTACCCGCAGCGTCACGGTGCGGCCGGCCGGCCCGGCCCGCTTCGCGTCATTCCACTACTGGTGCTTTGCCGAGACGGGGTAGGAACAGGGACGCGAGGAGCAGGACGTGAGCGAGTACCACGAGAGCCGGCGTCGGGCGCTGTGCGAGCTGTCCAAGGAGGAGCTCGCCGACATGATCGAGGACGCTGCCAAGAACTGGCTGGCCCACGATGGGCTGTGGTTCCTGGCCGCCGAGGCGCGCTTCGATCTCGACACTGCCATCGCCCTGGACACGGCGGCCTGGGAGCGCTTCACCGCGATCGAGGCCCAGCGCATCATGCAGCGCCATCGCATCGAGCCGCACAGCGGCCTGGGCGGGTTGAAGCGCGCGCTCGGCTGGCGGCTCTACGCGCACCTCAACGTGCAGGAGATCGCCGAAGAGCAGGAGCACAGCTTCCTTTTTCGCATGAGGGAGTGTCGGGTGCAGGCCGCGCGCGAGCGCGCCGGCCGGCCGCTCTTCCCTTGCAAGAGCGTGGGCCTGGTCGAGTACGCGGGCTTCGCCCGGACCATCGATCCGCGCATCAGCACCGAATGCGTCTGCTGCCCGCCCGACGCGCGCCCGCAGGGCTGCTACTGCGTCTGGCGGTTCGGCCTAGCTCCAGGCTAGCATGGTGCCCCATGCCAGCTCCGTCTCTGCCAGCGCTCTGCGGCTCGCTTGTGGCCGCGATCCTGCTCGTCGCCGGCTGCGGTAGCTCGCCCGATGAGGGCC
>JACQWT010000002.1 GCA_016209145.1 Deltaproteobacteria bacterium
CGAAGCGGTAGGCGACGGCCTGCGGCACCGCCGACCAGGCTGCCTGGATCAGCCCGCCGGCCTCCGGGGCCAGGGCGAAGCCGCGCGCCGTGCCTGTCTCCCAGGCCGGCGCCGGGGGCAGCGGGCGCGGCGGCGCGGGCGGCTTCTCGTCGGTGAAGCTCGTGCCGTGGTCCACGGGGACGGCGATCTCCTGGCCGCCCGAGGCCACCTTCGCGCTGCCGTCGAAGACGGCCACGGTGGTGGTCTTGCCGCGCCGCTTGACGACGGTGTTGCGCGACTGCGCGCTGACCAGGCCGCCGCCCTCGACCTCGATGTCGACCGTGCCGCCGCGCAGCGCGGCCAGGCCGGCCTGGAGCTCGCCCTGGTCGAGCTTGACGTCAGCGGGGTTGACCTTGGCGATGCGCGAGCGGCTGGCCGTGTCGTAGATCACCACCAGCGTGTGCTCGCCCAGGTACACACGCGTGCGATCGACGAAGTGGATGTCGGCGGCGGCCTTCTCCAGCGTGTTGACCGAGTACCGATCGCCGAGCGACATGCCCGGGCCGGCCGGCGTCCACGCGCCGCCCGGCGAGCGCGTGCGCACGGCGGGGTTCACGGTTTGGAGCTGCGCCGTGGGAGGCTCGGAGACCTTCTCCGGCACCACCAGCGTCGTTCCCTCGGCCAGCGTCTTGCCGGAGCGACACTTGATGGCGTTGTAGCGCGCGAGCAGCCGCTCGTGCGCGCTCTTGCCGTACATCGCCTTGGCGATGTCGGCGCAGGTCTCCCCCTTCTGCACGGTCCACTGGAGCACGCGCTCCGGGTAGCCGGGGGTCGAGCCCTCGGCGCGTGCGCCGCCGGTCGCGAGCCAGGCGCCGAGCAGCAGGGCCGATGCAAGAGCTGCCTTCATGCCGGTACCAAAAAGAATGCCGCTCCCGGGAGGGCACGAGTATACGAGCAAAGGCACCGGAGACAGAACATGTTCCGCCGCGGCTCGTCGTGCGCCTGGTGGCTCGTGGCGGCCGCGCTGCTGGCGCGGCCAGCGGGCGCCCAGCTTGCGCTCGATCGCTTCGAGCCGGCCCCGGCCGGCGACGCGTTCTTTCACGTGCCCGACGCCGCGGTGCCGGCCCATCTCGTCACGTCTGCCGCCCTGGCCCTGGACTACGCGAACGCGCCCCTGCTCATCCCGAGCGAGGGCACCCAGGACGGGCTCGGCCGGCGCGTGGGCTACCAGGTGGTCTCGCACCTCTCGGGGAGCCTGGCCCTGTTCGACCGGTTGAAGCTCGACTTGAACGTGCCCGTGACCTTGAGCCAGTCGGGGAACGCCGCGAGCCGGGAGGCGAGCGCCCGCGTCGGCAAGGTCCACGAGGCGCTCAACGACCTGCGCCTGGGCGGGCGCGTGCTCGTGCTGCCACAGCGTGCGCTTCCCCTCGGGGTGGCCATGACCCCGTCGCTGTGGCTCCCGACCGGGCAGAGCTCGCAGTACGCGGGCACGGGCGCCGCTCGCTTCGGCCTTTGCGCCCAGATCGGCGCCGACTACGGCCGGGTGCTCTGGGCGACGAGCCTCGGGCCGCGGCAGCAGAGCTCGGTCTTCGGCGACGTGGCGGCGAGCGAGCTCGTCTTCGGCGCGGCGGTGGCGGTGCGCTTCTGGGACGCGCGGGTCGGCGCGGAGCTGCTCGGCTCGACGGTGGCAAGCGATCGGGTGAGCGCCTTCTCGAAGCAGACGACGCCGATCGAGGCTCTGCTCGCCGCCCACTACCGCCTCGGGCCCGTCGAGGTGGGAGCGGCCGGCGGGCCGGGGATCACGCCGGCCATGACCACGCCCAACTTCCGCCTGCTGGGCAGCGTGGTCTTCGCCCACGACTTCCTGGGGCCGCCCGAGGGTCGGCCGGCCGAGACGGAGCCGGCTCGCACGGAGCTTGCTCGGCGCAAGGCGCCACGGCGGCGGGCCGCACGGCCGCGATCGCCAACGCCGGAGCCGCAGGCGCAGCCGGAGCCGCAGGCGCAGCCGGAGCCGCAGGCGCAGCCGGAGCCGCAGGCGCAGCCGGAGCCGCAGGCGCAGGCGCCCCTGCCGGTTGCCCCGCCGCCCCTGCCGCCGCTCACGGAGGTGGCCGCGGATCGCGATGGCGACGGCGTTCCGGACGCGCGCGACGCGTGCCCCGATGTCGTCGGCGTCCACGGCGGTCCCAAGTCGGGCTGCCCGGCAGACGCCGACGGCGACGGCATCGCCGACCAGGACGATCGCTGCCCGAAGGAGCCCGGGGTGGCGAGCAACGACTTCGAGCGCTTCGGCTGCCCGGCCGACAGCGACGGCGACGGCATCATCGACACGAGCGATGCCTGCCCGCGGGAGAAGGGGCCGGCGTCCGCGGATCCCAAGGCGCACGGCTGTCCGCTCACGGTGCGCGTGACCGGCACGCAGATCGTGATAACGCAGCAGATCCGCTTCCGCACCGCGGTGGGCACGCCCGAGCCCGACGATCCGGTGCTGATCCAGGTCGCGCAGGTTCTGGGCGAGCACCCCGAGATCGCCCGCCTCGCCGTGGACGGCCACACCGACGACGTGGGCTCGCACGCGCGCAACCTGGAGCTGTCGCGCGCGCGGGCCCTGTCGGTGATGCGCTGGCTCGTCGAGCGCGGCATCGACGAGCGCCGCCTCGAGGTCCGGGGCTTTGGCGCGCGCCGGCCGCTCGTGGAGGGCAAGAGTCCGGAGGCGCGCGCCAAGAACCGGCGGGTCGAGTTCCAGATCTTGAAGCGCACGCCGTACGGAGAGGCGGGCTGGAAGGACGGACCGATCGATGAGTGAGCCGGCACCGGCGCTCGAGCAGCCCGGAGCGGCCGCGCCCCGCCGCCGCGGGGCGTCGCTGCTGACGCAGGCGCTCGCGCTGTTCGTGGTGATCGGCCTGGGGCCGGCGGTCCTTGTGGCCCTGCTGCTGACCGAGGTGAACCGTGACGCCGTCGAGGTGAGCGAGCGCCAGCTCCAGGCGGCGGTGCTCGCCGAGATCGCCGGCTCCACCGTCCGGCTGGTCGAGGACATCGAGAAGGACGTGCGCGCGGTCGCCGCCGCCATTGCGCTCGGCGCGGCGCAGCCGGAAGAGGAGAAGGACGCGATGGCCGGCGTGCGCTCGCTCGTGGCCACCCTGCCCGCGATCGACGCGGTGCGCTTCGAGGTGCCGGCCGCCAAGGTGAGCACGGTGATAAGCCGCTCTGCCGGCGTCGCGGGCGGCGTGCCCGAGGCGACGCCGGAGCTACGCGCGCAGGCCGACGAGCGCGGCGTGGGCTTCGAGATGACCGGGCCGGGCGTGGGCACTCTGGTCGTGCCGGTCGCTGCCGCCAAGCCCGGGGCCGTGCGGGGCTACGTCACGGCGCGTGCCGATCTGCGGCCGCTTGCCGCCCGGCTCGAGTCCGTGGCGAGCACGCGCTTCGAGGGAGCCTGCGCCAGCCTCGTCGTGGCCGACGGCAAGCGGCGCGCGGTGGCGGCCTATCGCGTGCCCGGCGTCGTCCCGGGCGCCGACATCGCGGCGCTGCCCGTCTGGGGTGTGCTGCCCGCCGGCACGCCCTGGAGCAGCCACATGGCGGTCGTCAATCCCCACGTCGCCGGCGGCACGGCCATGGTCGGCGGGGTCGAGACGGTGGCGGCCCTGGGCTGGGCCGTGGCGATCTGGCGGCCACAGGACGAGGCGTACAAGACGCTCGCGCAGATGCGCCAGCGCAGCCTGCTCGTGGGCGCGGGCTCGCTCTTGCTGGCGCTCGTGGCGGGCCTGCTGGCGGCGCGCGCCATCGCCCGGCCGGTGCTGCACCTGGCCGAGCAGGCGCGGCTCATCGGCCGGCGCGAGTGGCGCGCCTTGCGGCTCGGGACCAAGCGGCGTGACGAGCTCGGCGAGCTGGCGCGTTCGATCGCGACCATGGCCCAGGACCTGGAGACGGGCGAGGCGGAGATCGAGTACCAGGCCAAGCTGCGCGGGGATCTGAGCCGCTTCATGAGCAAGGAGCTGGTCGACGCCATCGTCAGCGGCGAGCACCCGATCGAGCTCGGCGGCAAGCGGGCGGTGGTCACGGTGATGTTCGCCGACGTGGTGGCTTTCACGCCCATGGCCGAGAGCCGGCCGCCGGAGGAGGCCGTGGCGGTGCTCAACGAGCTCTTCAGCGTGCTCTCCGAGGTGGTCTTTCGCCACCAGGGCACGGTGGACAAGTTCATCGGCGACTGCCTGATGGGCGTGTGGGGGGCGCCGGTGCCCCAGGAGGACCACGCCGAGCGGGCGCTGCGGGCCGCCGAGGACATGATGCGCTTCCTGGAGACGGCCAACGAGGAGTGGCGCGAGAAGTTCGACGTGGAGATCCGCCTGGGCATCGGCATCAACTCCGGCGAGGCCCTGGTCGGCAACATCGGCTCGAACAAGCGCATGGAGTACACCGTGGTGGGTGACACGGTGAACGTGGCCGCCCGGCTCGAGGCCGTGGCCAAGCCCAACCAGGTGCTGGTGGCCGAGAACACCTACGCGCTCTGCAAGGACAAGTTCGCGCTCATCCCTCTGGGCGAGCAGAACCTGACCGGCCGCAAGAGCGCGACCAAGGTGTATGCGTTGGATTTGGAGGGGTAGGCGGGGGCGCCGTCCGTCACGGGGGCCGCCGAGGGGATACGCTACGACGCGGCGATACCCGCCGCCGCCGCCAGGGCGCCGAGGTAGCGGCGCAGCGCCGGCAGCCCGGGCCGCGCCTCGGCGTGGACGCGCTCGCAGTCGAGCAGGGCGTAGCCGTGGGCGATGCGGTTGCGCAGGCCGGCGGCGGCGCGCAGCTCCGTTGCCAGGGCGGCGTCGATCACACCGCGCTCGGCCAGGACATCGAACGTGGACGCGGCGTCGTCGGGCGGAGTCCAGCCGTGATCGGCCGCCCAGTGCGCGGCCAAGTCGATGCACTCCTGGATGGCGAGGAAGAGGTAGAAGATGGCCAGGTCGCGCGTCCGGCGGTCCGCCGCGAACGCAGCGTGCGAGAGCGCGAACGCGGGCTCGGCGTCGTCGAGCCAAGCGGCCGCGCGAGCGATCTTCGTGGCCACGACGTCAGCCCGCACCATCTTGCCCCCGGCGTGGCAGGCGGCTCACCGCCCGGCGGTGGATGCGGCGCGCCGTCGGTGCCCAGTCCCACCAGTCGAGCATCGCCCGCGCGCGGAAGTCCGCCCAGCCGTGCGCGATCCGTTCCACAAGCACGCGGCCGCTGCGCGCAATCTCGAAGCGCAGAAGAGGCGGCGCGCGGTCGATGTCCAGGGCGTCGACGGGACGGCCGAGGGCGCGTTCGAGCGCCACCGCCAGGGATGCCAGGTGCGCGGACGAGCCGCCCTGCAACCGCAGCGCGAGGTCGACATCGGCGCCCGGCTGCGCCGTGCCCCGTGCGGTCGAGCCGAAGATCACCGCGAGATCCACCTCGCCGATTTCCGCGAGCTGCCGCTGCAGCGCGTGAACCAAGTCCACGCTCCCAGCGTACCATGGACGCCCCCGCAGCCGGCAAGGAGGCTGCCGTCGGTTCCGGGCGAGCGTGGCCCAGTTCGCGCGGGGGCCGCCTCCGCGGATTCCGATGGTCAGCGTTGGACTGCCCTACCGGCCACGCCCGACCGAGCGGTGCGAGGGGGAGACGGTGCGGCAGCCGGCCCTGCGCGGGTTGTCCGTCGGGGACTGCTCGTGCCTGCGCTCGGGCCCCTCGTGCGCAACGGCTGGCCGACCAGGAAGAAGCGGACGCCGGGCCGCGCATGACCGCGCACCTGGGGGGGTAGATGCTGCTGGTCACGGCACCCGGCGTCCAGGATGACTGTAGCACAATGGCGCCGTGACACCGCGTGAACGGATGCCGATGCCATTTCGCGCCCCCCCGGGCCTGCGCTATGCTTGCGCCAAGGCGGTGCGAGCCGATGGCAGAGCAACGGAGCCCTTGGAGGATCGCGGCCCTCTCCCTCGTGGTCCTGGCCACCGCGGGTGGCAGCGGCCTGCGCGAGGACGAACTGGAGTGCGAGCAGGCGGCCGCGCACCTGCTGCGCTGCTGTCCGACCCTGCACCCCGGCGCCCTGGCCTGCCAGTACGAGACCGGCTGTGGCCCGACGGTGGAGACGACCTTCTCCGTGCCGGAGAGCCAGTGCATCCAGTCGCTCAGTTGCGAGCAGATCGACGAGCGCCGGCTCTGCGAGCGGGTCGCCGACCTCGATCCCCCGGTGGTCCACTTCGACGACGGCGGGACGGAGAGCCGCTACGAGGTGTGCCCGTGAGACGCGCGGCGTTCTGCCTTGCCTGTTTGCTATTCGCACGGAGCGCTGCGGCTGAGCCCGCAGGCGACGACTCCGAGCTCTGGCCGGAGCGACGGGGCTTCAGCTTCCGGGTCTCGGCCGGCCCGGCCTTCCGCCAGCTCTACTCCGTGCCCATCGGGCTGGGCGAGCTGGAGATGGCCTTCGGCGCCCTGACATCCGTGGGCTGGTACGGCCGCGTGGGCGGGCTGCTCGGCGCCACGGAGCAGGGCCTCGTCACCCGGCAGCTCTACGTCGGCACCTGGGCCGAGGCGCTGCTCGGCCGCTGGCACCTGGGCGTGGGCCCGCAGGTCAGCCGCATCTGGATCTGGCGCGCGACGAGGCGGCCGCCCTCCTGGGACGACGCCGGCTCCTTCATCGAGCCGCTGGCCGCCTGGGGCGGCGGCCTGAGCGCCCTGAGCAGCTTCGACCTGTTCGCCGACGAGGCGGGCCGCGCCACGTACGTCGCGCTCAAGGCGAGCGCAGACGTGCACGAGCCGAACGGGGCCGTGCTCTACGGCTTCTCCGGGTTGGTCGGAGCGAGGTACTGAGCGGCGCGCTCAAGGCGACACGGGTGAGCCCTTGTCGCAGCGCCAGCCGGGGGGCATGGCCGTCTTGTCGTCGCACCGGGCCTGCTTCCAGCCCACGAGCGCGTTGACGTTGACGGCGTCGATCCGCGCGCCGGAGAAGTCCGCGCCCGCGACCTTGGCGTTGAGCAGGGAGGCGCCGCCCAGATCCGCGCCGGCGAGGTTGGCGCCCTGGAGGTTGGCCGCGTCGAGCACGCACTCCCGCAGGTTCATGCCTCGCAGGTCGGCGCCGGCCAGCTCGATCTGCTGGAAGAGGGTTTCGCCGGCGGCGCGGCGCTGCCTGAGCTCGGCCACCCGCTGCGCCACGCTGCCCGCCTGGATCGCTGCCGGCCGAAGGCGCGCGAGCCGGCCCGCGGGGTTGAAGAAGGTGGCGGCGAGGGCGAAGATCGACACCACCAGAACGCGGCTCAGCCACGGCCGCGGCCCGAAGCTCGGCACGGCCAGCCCGACGAGGCCCGCCCCCGCGGTGCTCGCCAGCGTGAGCTCGAGGCTGCCTTCGCCGCGCATGCGACCCCAGACGCACGCGCCTGCCAGCAGGGCAAGGCCGGTGCCGGCCAGGGCGTAGCGCACGCGGGCGAGAAGGCGGCGCGCGTCGCGGGGCTCCTGCTTGCCGGGCGGCCGCGGCGCGGCCTGAGGCCTGCGCTCGCCGCGCTCGCCGCGTTCGCCGCGGCCGCTGGGCCGGCTGGGGCGCTCCTCCCCGCGTTCGCTCGGCAGCGCCGGCTCGGCGTCGTCGTCGCCCGGCGGGCGGCTCGACACCGGTCCCTCGCGCGTGATGTAGCCCAAGAGCTCCACCGCGTCGGAGAAGCGCCGGCTCGGATCGAGCATGGTCGCGCGGCGCACCGTGCGCACGAGCCGCTCCGAGAACTCGTCGAGCGAGTCGAGCTTGGGAATGCGCTCGTCGGGCTCGTCGGGGGCCTGGTCGGTGAGGAGGAAGTGGAGCAGCCGGCCGAGGGCGAAGACGTCGCCGCGCACGTCCGCTTTCGTGCCTTCCCGGATCTCCGGCGCGGCGTAGGGCCGGCACTGCTCGGCAATAGCGGAGCCTTCGTGGAACTCGCGCGACAGATCGATGACGTCGACGTCGCTCAGCACGGGCTTGCCCTCGGCGTCGAGCAGCACGCACTCGGGCCGCAGGCAGCCGTGGACGAAGCCCGCCTCGTGCAGCTTCCCCAGCGCGGCGCAGACGCCGCGGAAGGCCGCGAGCCGCTTCTCGTCATCCCAGTCAAGGCGCCTGGCGTCGGCCAGCGTGCCCTGCGCGTTCAGGGCGCCGAGGTAGGCGCAGGCGCCCTCGTCGGCGCGCAGGATGCGCAGCGCGCCCGGCGGGAGATCCTTGGCGGCCAGCCGGCGCGCGCGTGCCACGAAGTGCTCGCGGCTGCGCTCGCCCGCGCCCGGCAGCAAGGCGTGAACGGTCATGGCGGAGCCGTCGTCGCGCCGCGCCTTCCAGCAGGCGTATGCGGGGCCCTCGGCGAGCGGCTCGGCCAGTCGCGCGCCGGCCACCCGCAACCCCGGCTTGAAGACCAGCCCCTCTACC
>JACQWT010000370.1 GCA_016209145.1 Deltaproteobacteria bacterium
CCTGGCCCTTGGGGCAGAGCACGCCGCAGCCGCCGCAGTTGGCCGGATCGTGGTCGGTGCTGACGCAGACATTGCCGCACTTGGTGGTGCCGCCGGTGCACTTCAGGCCGCACTGGCCCGCCGAGCAGACCTCGCCCCCGCCGCACAGGTTGTCGCAGGCCCCGCAGTTGGCCGGATCAAGGCTCGTGTTGACGCACTTGCCGCCGCACTTGGTGCTCTCACCGACGCACTCGAAGGTGCACTGGCCCTTGGCGCAGACCTCGCCCTGGCCGCAGGCCGAGCCGCAACCGCCGCAGTTGGCCGGATCGATGTCCGTGTCCACGCACATGCCGTCGCACGCGGTAGTGCCGCCGACGCACTGCATGCCGCACCCTCCCGCGGAGCAGACCTCGCCCGAGCCGCATGCCTGGCTACAGCCGCCGCAGTGCGCGGGATCGTTGAGCGTGTTGACGCACTCGTTGCCACACTTGGTGGTGCCGCCGACGCACTGCATGCCGCACTGGCCGGCGGCGCAAACCTGGCCCTCGGGACAGGCCTTGCCGCAGCCGCCGCAGTTGGCGGGATCAAGCTGCGTTGCCACGCACGTCCCGGCGCAGTCCGTCAACCCCTGCGGGCAGCCGGCGGCTCCTCCGGTGCCGGGCGTGGATTGCTGGACCTGCCCCGCATCGCCGCTGCCGCAGGCCCCGGTCGTGCCCGCCGCGCCGGCCCCGAGCAGCAAGGCGCCAAGTGTGAAGTGAAAAGCTCGTCTCATCGTCGATCCCTCCGCCGTTCTGCCGCCGGCCGCGGGCGACCCTGCCGCACGCCGACCCGACCAGAATAGCGGAGCCGCGCCCGCGTCGCCAGCGTCGCGGAGCGAGGCCTGCGTCGTCCTTGTTAGACCGATCGGCCTTGGCTATCATCGCCGACACCGGACAGGCCGTGCCGGGTGGGAGCAGGTAGCCATGATCAAGGGATACGCGGGGCGAGTCCTCGAGGTCGATCTCAAGAACCGGACGCACGAGGCCAAGTCGCTCGATGCGTCAGTCGCGCGTCTCTACATCGGCGGCAAAGGCTACGGCACGCGCCTGCTCTACGATCTTACGGCGCCGGGCGTCGATCCGCTGGGTCCCGACAACGTGCTCATCTTCGCCACCGGTCCGCTCAACGGCAGCGTGGCGCCGCAGAGCAACCGCTTCGCCGTGGTCTGCAAGAGCCCGCTCACGGGCGGCATCGGCAACGCCACTTGCGGGGGGCACTTCGCCCTGGGGTTGAAGAAGGCGGGCTTCGACGTCCTCGTCGTCAAGAACCAATCCGAGGAGCCGGTGCGCCTGGAGATCGACGGCGACAAGGACGAGGTGCGGTTCGTCGACGCCAGGGAGCTCTGGGGCAAGGGCACGTACGAGACGCAGCGGATCCTCGGCAAGAAGAAGTACAACGCCGTCATCGGCCCGGCGGGGGAGAACCTGGTGCGCTACGCGGGCATCGTCTCGCAGGAGCGCATCGCCGGCCGCACCGGCACCGGCGCGGTGATGGGCTCCAAGAAGCTCAAGGCCATCACCGTGGCGGGCTCGCGCAAGCTCGAGATGGAGGATCCCGCGGCCTTCAAGGAGTACACGAAGTGGGTCCGCGCGATGTTCAAGGAGCACCCCATGCTCGGGGTGACGATGAAGCGCCGCGGCACGGGCAACCTCGTCAACACCACGAGCGGCCGCAACATCATCCCGACGCACAACTTCAAGTACGGTCACTTCGACCGGGCCAAGTACATCTCCGGCGACTACATCGCCGACCACGAGCTCGTGGGCGTCAAGTCTAGCTGCATCCACTGCCCGGTCACCTGCGGCCGCGAGGTGCAGATCGAGGGGCCGGGCCGCATCAAGGGGCCGGAGTACGAGACCCTCGGCTTGATGGGCGCCAACCTGGAGATGGGCGACGTCAAGCGCATCAGCGAGTGGAACTACCTGGCGGACGACCTCGGCATGGACACCATCAGCCTGGGCTCGGTCCTGGGCTTCGCGATGGAGCTCACGGAGCGGGGAATGCTCAAGACGGATCTCAAGTTCGGCGATCCCTCGGGCGTGGCCGACATGATCAAGGACGTCGCCGCGCGCCGGGGCATCGGCGACGACCTGGCCGAGGGCGTCAAGAGGATGAGCGAGAAGCACGGCGGGCACGACTTCGCCATCCACGTCAAGGGGCTGGAGATCTCGGCCTACGATCCGCGCGGCTGCTACGCCCAGGGCGTCGAGTACGCCACCACCAACCGCGGTGGCGATCACGCCCAGGGGGGGAGCATGTACATGGAGGCGACCGGGCCGCTCACCATCAACCCGCTCAGCTTGAAGCTCAAGGTCGAGCTGCCGGTCATGCAGCAGAACCTGATGTGCGCCATCAACTCGATGGTCCTGTGCATGTTCACCACGTACGGCATGATCCCCAAGCTCGCCCACGAGCTCGTGCCGAGCTCGCTCCTGTACCGGGCCATCGTCACGGCCTTCGAGAACAGCGGGCCGGCGCTGCGGCTCTTCCTGCGACACCGGCCCAAGAGCAAGCCGCTGCTCTGGTTCGAGAAGTGGCTGACCTTCATCACCGGCGAGCCTTGCTCGACCGGGCACATCCAGGAGATCGGCGCGCGCATCTTCAACCTCGAGCGCATGTACAACCTGCGCGAGGGCCTGAGCGCCAAGTGTGACACGCTCCCGCCGAGGCTGCTCTACGAGCCGACCTTCAAGCACCTGCGCTCGGGCCATCCCCTGCACAAGCTCCTGCCGCGCTACTACGCGCTGCGGGGCTGGGACGCGAGCGGAGTGCCCACGGCGCAGACGATCGAGGAGCTGCAGATCGCGCTCTAGGCGCAAGCGAAGGAGGAGCCATGCGAGTCATCGTCGAGCCGACGTACGAGATGGGCAAGGCGCTGGGCGCGGATCGCTTCGAGCTGGAGGATGTCGAAACCGTGGCCGACGTCGTCGCGCAGGCCAAGCGCAAGGTCGGGCCGGACTTCGACCGGCTGGCGCACACGGCCGCGGTCGTCGTCAACGGCGTCATGATCAACTACCGCCAGGGGCTGCGCACGCGTCTCGCGGACGGCGACGTCGTCGGCTTCGTCATGGCGGCGGCGGGCGGTTGACCCGCCGGGATCTGGCGGAGAGGGCGGGATTCGAACCCGCGGTACGCTTTTGACGCACACACGATTTCCAGTCGTGCACCTTAGGCCACTCGGTCACCTCTCCCGAGCCACAACGCCCGCTTGAGAAGCTAGGCCACGGCGCGCGCGCCCGCAAGCCCGGCCGGCGCCGCCGGGGTTCGGAGCGCACGGTTTCGCGCCACTGGCGTGCGAGGGACAGGCGTTCCCATTCTGCCGTGGGCAACCTTGCGGCGGCACGCTACGCTTCAGGGATGACGACGCCGCCCGACGATCCCGCCGTTCTATCGGGGACCGGGGGCTCGAGGTGCTGCTCGCCGAAGTCCGCGGATGATGGCGATGCAGTGGCGCTGCCAACGGATCCGACGGCCGACGACGCCGCGCCGCCGACCGCCGGTGGCCCGACCGAGACACCGGTAGGCGCTCGCCCGGGGCGCCCCACGCGCCGGCGGGTGCTGCAAGCCGCGGGCACGCTGCTCGGTGGGGGCGCGCTCGCTGCGGGCGGCTATGTCGCATACGACTGGCGGCAGCGCTTCGGGCGCCCGGCCGAGCGCCAGATCCCCGACCACCGGGTGGCTCTCCCGGCCGGCACGCCCAGGATGGTCATCGCCTACGGGGCCGATCCGGCGCTCGCGGTGCGTGCCGCCATCGAGCGGGTCGGCGGCATGATGCGGTTCGTGGCGCCCGGCGACGTCGTGCTGATCAAGCCGAACGTCGGCTGGGAGCGCACGGTGTTGCAGGCGGCCAACACCCATCCCGACGTCGTGGCGGAGCTAGTGCGCGCTTGTCGCGCCGCCGGCGCGAGCCGGGTCATGGTGAGCGATTGCCCGGTCAACGAGGCTCGGTCCACCTTCGAGCGCAGCGGGGTGCTGCGGGCCGCTGGGGACGCTGGCGCCGAGGTGGTGCTGCCGGAGGACAGCCGCTACCAGACCGTACGGATCTCGGAGCGACTCGGCACCTGGGACGTGCTCGAGCCTTTCGTCGCGGCGACCAAGATCATCAACGCCCCTGTTGCCAAGCACAACCCCCTGTCGCGAGTCACCGGCGGCATGAAGAACTGGATCGGCATCACCACGCAGCGCCGCATGTCGTTCCACACCGACATCCACCGCTCCATTGCCGAGCTGGCGGCGCTGATGCGGCCAACGCTCACGGTGCTCGACGCCTCCCGCGTGTTGATGCGCAACGGCCCCCAGGGCGGCAACCTGGCGGACGTCAAGGACATCGGCGCGGTCGCGGCCAGCGTCGATCCGGTGGCCGTGGACGCCTGGGCCTGCGGCCTGCTCGGCGCTCGGCCGGACCGGCGCGCCGCCTCCG
>JACQWT010000371.1 GCA_016209145.1 Deltaproteobacteria bacterium
CGCCGCAGTTGGAGGGATCGTTCTCGGGATCGACGCACTTGTTGCCGCACTTGGTCGTGCCGCCCAGGCACACCAGGCCGCACTGGCCCTGCGAGCAGATCTCGGACGGGCCACAGGCCACGCCGCAGCCGCCGCAGTTGGCCGGGTCGCTCTCGGTGTTCACGCACTTGTTGCCGCACTTGGCAGTGCCGCCCAGGCACTGCAAGTCGCACTTGCCGGCCGAGCAGACCTCGCCCACGCCGCAAGCGTTGTTGCAGCCGCCGCAGTGCTCCGGATCCAGCTCGGTGTCGACGCACTTGCCGCTACACTTGCTGGTGCCGCCCGAGCACTCGATGCCGCACCCACCCTGGGAGCAGACCTCGCCCGGCGCGCACGCCTTGTTGCAGCTCCCGCAGTGCGCGGCGTCGAGGTTGGTGTTCACGCAGCCGTCGCCGCAGAGCACCGTCCCGCCCAGGCACTGGAGACCGCACTGGCCTTGCGAGCAAAGCTGGCCGCCGCCGCAGGCGCTGTTGCAGCCCCCGCAGTGCTCGGGATCGAAGTTCGTGTCCACGCACTTGCCGCCGCACTTGGTCGTGCCGCCCGAGCACTCCAGCGCGCACTGGCCTTGCGAGCAGACCTCGCCCGGCTTGCAGGCGTTGTTGCAGCTCCCGCAGTTGGCCGGATCGATCTGGGTTGCGACGCAACTGCCGCCGCAGGCCGCAAGGCCTGCCGGGCAGCCCCCCTGGCCGCCCGTGCCTCCGCCGGTGCCGGTGGTGAGCGTCGTGGGCTCGCCGCCCGAGCACGCGGCGGCAAGGGCCAGCGCCAGCGCCGCGGCGAACAGGATCGAAGTAGTGCTCCAAGGTCGGTTCATGGTCTCCTCCGGTGCGGCGCCGCCCGGCACGGGACCGCGCGGCGCGCGCCTCCATCATAGCCGATCTCGTCCGGCATCTTCAGGGCCGCAAACCGAGCAGACGCCAAAAGGGATACTCCGGGTCGGCATGCAGGTGCGCCTCGAAAGCGCTCGGCGCCGGCCGGCCCTGCCTCGAGGCGAGCACCCGCACGACGACGTAGCCCAGCTCGCGCAGCGCGGCCGGCAGGACCACGCGGAAGATCCCGGCGGCAGGCCGGATGTTGGCCGGCCCGGCCACCACCTCGCCCTCGTCGTCGAGCACGTCCACGCGATAGAGCGTCTCGCGCGGCGGAACGTACCCCCGCGAGACGAGCAGATCGGTCAGCACGAGGTACGAGGGGCCGCCCCGCAGGGTGGGCTCGGGGCCCTCCGGCCCCTCGATGCCGAGCACCTCGCACGCCGTGGTCAGGCGCAGCCCGTGCAGCGCCACCCGGTCGCGGCGCTCCTTCAACACGCGGGCGAGCCAGGCGCCGGCCTCGGGCGGTCGCAGCTCGCCGGCGGCCACGGCCTCGTCGACGGTCTCGTCGGGGATGGCGGCAATGCGCTTTGCCGCCCAGTAGACATCCGCCGGCAGCAGCCGATCGATCGGCGTGAACGGAGGCGAGGGCGAGAAGTGCTCGACCGAGACGATGTCCGAGATGAGGCCCACCGCGGGCCAGGGCGAGCGGGGCGCAAAGCGCGGCGGCTTGGGGGACAGGCCCAGGCCGAAGAGGCGGAAGAAGAAGTTCTTGCTCTCCGTGTCCGGATCCTCGGCATCGGCCTTGGCCTGGAGCAGCGCATCGACGCCGATCGCGCCGTCCAGGCCGACGAGCGCGTGCTGGACGTGGCCGCGGCCGGGCTCGCCCACGTAGGCGTCGCGGAAGAGCCAGGGATCGAGGCGCGCCATGTTGAGCCAGGCGGCCACGACCTGCATGGCGCGCAGCGAGCGGCGGTCCACGTGCGCCACGACGTCGTTGGCATCGTCCGAGCGCGTGGTGTGCATCGGCGTGGGTCCGAGATCGACGCCCATCGGCCAGCGCAGCGCGCTCGCGCGCCGGCCAGCGGGCGAGCGCGCGATCCACACCTCGGGCGTATGGTAGCCCAACGCGTACACCAGGCGGCTGGCGATAGCGGCGGCGCCGGTGCGCATGCCCTCCCGGCCGGGGACGTCCTCGCGCAACTCGTAGCGCAGGCCGCGGCCGTCGCGCACGACCGTGGCCTCGTGCGGCCCGGAGACGGGGGGCTCCTCGAGCACGGCGAGCGGTGGCACGGGCGGGCCCTCCCGGGCATAGCCGCCGAGCGGCGCGAACGGGTTGGGCCGGGGGCAAAACCAGCTCGAGCGCGGCACCTCGTCCAGGGAGTTGACGTCGGCGGCGTCGGGCGTGCGGGTAGGGTCGAGCCCCCGCACGAGCTCGCGGCGCACGTACACGTCCGCCTGGTAGACCTCCTTGACGACCGAGTGGGGCTCGGGCGGCGGGATGGGCCGCGTGTCGCGGACCACGCTGACCGGAAGCCGGTCGGCGAAGCGCGCCGGCCGGTACGAGCAACCGGCCGCGAGCGCGAGGAGCGCCGCGGTACAGAGCAGGCCGGCAGAGAGACAAGCGCGCACGATAGTCACTCCCGGTGCTGCCGGTCGCCATACGCGGCCGGCACCCCTAGCGACAGCAGCACTCTGGCGCCCTCGGGGCTACCCGCGATCGTGAGCCGGCCGAGCTGGCTCGTGTTGGTGTACAGGTCGATGCCGATGCCCGCGGCCAGACGAAGCTGCTCCAGGTGTTTGATGGTCAGGCTGGAAGGCCCAGAGGCCATCGTGGCTCCGTCGAAGAAGAGCCGCGCGCCCATGAAGTCCACGAGCGGCCAAGAGTAGTCGAGCGAGAAGACGAGCGAGGTCAGATCCCGGCGCGTGTCGAAGCCGCGGAAGTCGGGCTGCCGCACGAGCTCCGCGAAGGGCACGGCGAGGCCGCCGAGCGGCATGACGTTGTCGAACACCATCCGGGGCGAGAGGATGTTGGTGCGCCGGTAGATGGGGAAGAAGCCGGCGAGACGCCCGCCCGTGCGCACGAAGGAGACGGGCTCGCCCGCGAGGCCCAGGGCGCCGCCGCCATATGCCTCGACCAGCACGCCGGGCGAGGGTCGGCCCCGGGTGGGCCGCGTGTCGACCCGGCCCGCCAGCTCGCTGTAGCTTGCCCAGCTCTGGGGCTGGAAGGCTCCGGGGGTGCTCTGGGGCGCGAAGACGCGGCTCAGAGCCTGGCGGCCCGAGCCAGGCGTGTCGTCGATCTGGCGGCGCGTGGCGCTCGTCGAAAGGAAGACCTCGAGCGGCTGACCGATGCGCCATCCCGCGCTGCCGATGAGGCGCGTCTTGCGCTCGCGATACATGCCCACGACCGAGGTGGCGCCCGGACGGTAGGCGTTGCGCTCGTCGCGCGCGGGCGTCTGGCCGACGCCCCAGAGCTCGATCTCGCTCTCGCGCTCGTACAGCCCCTCGAAGCCCACCACCACCGGCGGCGTGCGAGCCGCCCAGAGCTGCAAGCGCGACTCGGTGAGCCAGTCGTCCGGCCCACCCCAGCCGCAGCGAAACGTGGTTGCGCCGAAGCTCCCGGTCGAAACCAGGCGCGCGCCGACGTTGGCCGCTCGCCGCGTCTCGGCGAACAGGGTGGGGAACACCCACAGCTCTCCGGCAGGCGTGGACATGATATCGCGCACGCGCGGCACGAGTTGCTCGTCCTGGATGAGGCCCACCGCGGCCCAGGTTCCCATGAACGCGAGATCGACCACGAGCCGAGGAACGAAGAGCAGCACGACTCCCGCCGTCCGGGCGGCGTCGCCGGGCTCGCGGGCCGGCCGCGCGACGCCGGATATGCACCCCTGCTCCACGGCCGCGGCGTCAGGACAGTCGGCCGCGGCGAAGAGCTGCGCGTCGAGGGCGACCTCTGCGCCCAACGTGGCCGTCGGGGCGCGCCGCAGCAGGAGCGCGGGCATGCGCCGCGGTCCGCGGCCCGGCGCGGCCCCGGCGGCCGGCTGCGCCGTGGCCGGCGCGGGTGGCGCGGCCGGGGGCGCAGGCGCCGCGGCCGAAGCGGGGCCTGGTCCGCAGACGAGAAGGCAGGCCGAAAGGCCGAGCGGCAGGCAGGCGCGACCCACGTCAGTTCCCCAGCGGGCTGCGCCCGACCCACATTGCATGAAACCGGGCTGCGGTCGCTCGCACCGTTCGTGCGCGGGGCGGCGCGGCAGCGGCCGCAGGTGAACCGTCCGGAGATCTCCCGCTGCCGGCTGCCTCGGCGCCGGGGCCCCTACCCCGTCGCCCGTCTCGGGCGCTTCGCGCAAAGGCGTTTCCTCCTAGCGACTCGCGGCAACGGCATCCCGGTCGAGCACCAGAGCCGGGCCGGGACGCCGGTACAGCGGCGCCCGCGCGAACAGCGCCAGGCCAAGGCCACCCAGGACGAGCGCCGCTCCCACGTAGGAGCGCGCCGAAAGCCGGATCTGCACCTCCCAGACGGCGTCGAGCGCCAGGGCTATGAGCGGCTGGACGAGCGCCAGCGTCGAGATGGTCATCAGCCGCACGCGCGCCAGCAGGAAGAAGTAGCAGCCGAACACCAGCACGGAGCCCACGAGCGCGAGGTAGACCAACGCCGCCGTCGGCCCGGGTGGCGGGGGCCAGGGCAACGGGCGCGTGTCCACGGCCGCGGACAGCGTCCAGAGCACCGCGCTGCTCGCCGTCAGGAACACGGCGGCTAGCGCCAGCGGGTGCTGGCCGCCGCAGCGGCGCTTGACCACGATGCTGCCCAGGCAGCTCAGCACGACGGAGCCGAGCGCCAGCCCGACGCCCAGGGCCTGGCTGGCCGACACCTCGAGTCGGTCGGCGAAGATGAGCGAAATGCCGGCCACGGCGAGGGCGGCGCCCACGACGGCGCGGGGCGAAGCCCGCTCCGTGCGCGTGAGCCAGGCGACAGCGGCCATCATGAGCGGCGCGGAGCCGAACAGCACGGCTGCAAGCCCCCCCGAGATCCGCTCGACGGCGCAGTAGACCAGCCCGTAGCCCCCGGCGTCCAGGGCCCCGGCAAGACACGTCCAGCCCAGCTCACGGCGAGTGCGCGGGCCGGGGCGCACCATGCCGCTCACCCATAGGGCAAGCAGCACGGCGCCCGCCAGGCTGAAACGCAGCGCCGCCGCACCCACGCTCGGGTAGCCGCCCGGAGCGATGCAGGCGCGAATCGCAAGCCAGGTGGTCCCCCAGACGAGGGCACAGGCGCAGTAGGCAAGTACGATGGCCATGGCGGCTAGGTACGTCCCGTTCCCGGGCGAACGGAGCGCAGATCGGACCACAGCTTGCCCGGAAGATCCACCTGCTTGCACCCTTTTCTCGGCAACGCCGCAGGGGTGGCCGGCTGTTCCGGGCCGGGGCGCGTCGCGAGCGGCTCGTGCCTACTGCGGTGCCGCCGTCCCGGCTCCTGCCCCCCGGCATCGGATCCCGCTGCGTTGCGCCGTCCAGGTCGCCCACCCCGAGATCGACGACGACCCCGAGTGCCCCTACTGGCTCGCTCGCCCCGAGCGGCTCGCCCCGAAGCGGGCAACTCGCCGCGCGCCCTCGTTGCGGCATGCAACGTCATCCCCGACGTTCCGCTACGTCGATCCGCCCGGATATGCTGCCCACACCGGAGGGCACATCGCACCACCGCCTGGGGGAGGACTGAGGCGCCGCCTCCAGTCTCGACGCGATCCTCGCGCAGGCCAGCCGCCTGCGGTCAGATCAGGCCGACAGCGGATTGCGCCAACGCAGCCCGGGAAAGCGCCCGAAATCCGCGTCGTTCGAGCACAACTCCGCTTGGTGCTCGATGGCCAGGGCGGCGAGATGCGTGTCGGTAGTGAGGCTCGCTCCGACGCCGGTCGCGTCGAATAGGCGTCGCAGGATGACGAGGTGCTGTGGACCGGGTTCCACGATGCGCACCGCGGGCCGAGCAAACCACGCTTCCACTCGGTCGAGCGCGGCGAGTGGAGTCACCGGATTCACGAGCACGCGCGGGTGCGTCGTCAGACGCACGAATCCGAGGATGACCGCCCAGGGCACCCCGACCGGCTGATCGCGACTGAGTTGCTGCTCCCAGAACCTGCGTGCTTGGGGGTGCAGCGGCGCCGCCTCGTTGTAGGCATAGACGAGCAGATTCAGGTCCGGGATGATCACGTTTCACCTTCTGCCGTCGCGCGCTCCAGGGCGTGCTCAGCCTCGAGATCGTCGTAGGCCTGGTTCAGGCGAATGGGATCGACTCCCGCGCGAAAGGCGGAACGAAACGGCTCCAGCCGGAATGGCTTGCCACCACGCGAGGCGCGCTCCTGGGCCGTCAGCCCGCGCCGCAGCACAGCGTTGACCGTCGCCTTGAAGGATCCCCTGTTGTGGGCCGCAAGCCCCCGGAGCCTTTCCGCGACGTCATCGTCGAGCGTCAGCGTGGTACGCATGTTGATATCTTGATGCCTCGACAACGTGATGTCAAGATGCTTGGCCACGCGCACCAAGGCGCGCATGAACCTCATGGCAGCGTCGTCGCTCGTTGCAACTACCTGAAATGACATAGACGGCTGGGTCGGCCCCGCGCCGCTTCGTCGCTCGCCTGCGGGGCCCCGGCGCCGCGCATGCGTGCGTATTTGCGTCACTTCCGAGACGCACACGTTGTGCGCGGATGTACGACACGGTTCACGGCCGACGGTTCTTCATGCAGTAGTGCTAGGAGTGTGTCGGAGAAAGCGTGCTCGAAATGGTCCAAGTTATCGAAATCGCTCACTTTACTCTGACGCTGGAACCGAACAATTCCGCGCACTTAGTTTTTTCTCCGACAGACTCCTAGCTCCTCGTCCCGCGTGGCCGCCGGAGCGCGGACGAAGAGCATGGGCTCGGCCCGAGCCCGCCCGAGGATCGCCACCCGGGCTTGCGCGAAGCCCGGCGCGCCGGGCGCGGCCGGCTCGGCCATGGCGGCGGCGATTCGGCCGCGACAGGCGGCGAGCTCGGCGTCGCCGGGGGGCGACACTGGGTTGGCCGTCGCGCTTGCCGCTGCGCGAGCTGGCGACGCGGTGCAGGCCGGGGCAGGCTGCGATCCCCGCGCCCGGCAGCCGGCGGCGAGCGCCGCGAGCAGGGCGCACAGCCTCACAGATCCCCTCATTTGTAACCTTCGGGAATTACAGGAGCATCTGGCCATCTGGTGATCCAGCAGAGCGGTGGACGGGCCGGCCGTTGGGCCGCACGGCCCGCGTCGCAACGGTGTTTGCCCGGCGAACTGCGCAGCAAGGTGGACGGCGCCAACCTCGTGGCGTCCAACCAAGCGGTTTCACACGGCCAAGTGGGGGAATGCATAGGCTTGCCCCGCCCCCTCGCTGCTGCCGGACACGCCTTTGGCCAGGCCCATCGAGCTTGCGGCCTGACCGGCAATGCGCGAACGGCTACACCCCGAATTCGCACTAGCTGCCGCCAGCGCTACCGGCCAGCGCCGCTACTGGTCCGAAGGACAGGACCCGAGGGCATCGCCATGCGCAAGGTGCGCCGGCAATGCCGCCGGACTGATCTCGATGGTCTCGGCGCTGCCAGGGTTGCCCGGAGATGGTGACAGACGATCATCTTGAGCTGATCGCCCCCGGGGCAAGGCCCAACCGTGTCACCATGCGCCAGATGCGCCACGAGTGCCGGAGCACCGACCGTGATCGTGTGCGCGTTCTCCGGCTTGCCTGCCGGGAAGTGGCAGATACTGACCTTGTCCACCTCACCCTCCAGGAGGGCTTCCACTCGTCCTGGTCCGCACACAGATACTCGACATCATAATATGGCGGTTTCCTGACATAGCCACCATCGACCGGACCCAACAGTTCCCAGTACTTCGCACCCTGCTCTCTTTGCATGATCCCAGAGCCCGATGTTCCGTGACAGCCCATGAGGTCCGTAGCAAAGCCTCGGAACCCAATCCGGTAGCCCGTCTTCTTGCGCTCCGTCGTCTCGTTCCACGGCAGCGAGACGAGCGGCAGGAGCTGGTTCCTCTCCCCTCCCTGATAGTGGTAGTTCTCCTCGTAGAGAGGACGGATCGTATAGTGCTGGTACTGGTCTGTCCCATACACATCGGATACCTTGTAGACCTCGTGTTTCCACGGCATAAGCAGCGACGCGCCAGCAGTGTCTTCCTCTGCCACGTTGACGCTGCCATGCTTGTTGCCCGGTGCCTCGTCTCCCAGAAGTATCTCCCCATCCTTGCCGCCGCAGCGCAGAACTGCCACATCGGGTAGCGGTAGCTCGTCGGGGTCGAGGTCCGGAGACTCGGGCGCGGGGTCAGGAGGGTCGGGGCAGTTGTATTCCCCGCCGTAGTGGTAGTCCGGATCAGCGATGTCGCATCGGCTCACCAGGTGGCAGGTGTATTCGTCGAACTGGTAGCCATCCTGCTCGGTAAGATGATCGTGCTCGTAGTCGGGAAACGTCCCCTTGAGTGTCGCAGGCCCCAGCCAGCCAGGGTGTGGCGGATCGATCGTAGGAATGAGGCCGGTGCCGGGCGTGTACATCCGGACAGTTACGAGGTCCTTGCTCGGGTCCTGAATGGTGTCCTGGCCGTCAAGGCAGTGTGCAGCGGTGATACAGTAGCGGGGGCTGACGAAGGTGACGCCGCACGTGAACCGTATCGGGGCGCCATTGTCGTAGTAGACCGGATCCCCCTTCTTGTAGTCGGGAAGCTTGTCCGCTTGGGCCTATTTGGGGTATACGAAGGCGCAGACCCAGCATACACGCAGGGTTCCATGGAGAAGCAGCTTCTCGTCGTTGCCGCGTGCTGCCGTAGCGGCAAAGCTGCCGGTTGCGATGTTGGCCCCCTGGCCGTCGGGGTAGTCAGGAATATCGACGTACACGTCGGACAGGGTCCACGTGTTGCCGAGCCGATCGAGGTAACGGCCGATTGATGCGTTGCTGTATGGAGGCAACGCGCTGACTCGCTCATCAAGAAGCAGACATGAGGTGGTCGTGCTTGGGGATGCAGAGGCGAAGATCATGTCGTAGCGAACCAGGTCAAGGCCGAGGAAGGTGCAAAGGTAGGGCTGAAGGGGCGTGCAGTTGCCAGGGTATTCAGGCTCATAGGGGTATGTCAGCTTCTGGGGCTCGCCGTCTCCCTCGAGCTCGACCCAGTAGCCGCTCTGTTCGCAGTCGCACGGTGGCCAGACCTTGCCGGCGTCTGGCGCGACCTCGGCGTCGAGGGCAGCGTCGGCGCCGGCCTCGGGTTGGTCGGATGCCGTGGTGGTAGTCGAGGCGGCGGCCGCCTGCTCGGGCGCGCTGCAGGCGGAGGAGGCGGCCGCGGTGGCAAGGGCGAGTAGGGAGACTGGGAAGCACCTGGTGGGGGTTTTCACGGGCGGGCTCCTTCGCGTGCGGCGGCGGTGTTTGAACTGCAAGGACTGTGCCTTGATTATGCGTGGGGCATCGCGGGGCAGTTTCGGTAGGATGCGGGCGCTGAGGGCCGCCAGTGGTTTGAAATGATTGCGCTTCCATGGCAAGGAGTAGCCGGGTCGCGTACTTCCTTGCCACCGGGTCCCCGCTGCTCACGCCGGCCACCGCCAGCGCCGCGGCCGCCCCCACGCTCTCCGGGCGCTCCTGCCCCAGCCGTGCTACGCCCGGCTTGTCGCCCGCCCTGGCGCGGGCGCCGGCCAGGAGGAACAGCGACGTGGACCAGAAGCTTCGCGCCAAGATCTGCCAGCTCATCGCCGGCATCGTGGTGGCCGACGACGACCTCGACGAGAAAGAGGACGCTTTCGTGGATCGGCTGCTCGACAAGTTCGCGATCCCGGGCAAGGACCGCAGCGTGATCTTCCCGATCGTCGATCCACAGGAAGCCGCCGCGGCCATGCGCGTCCTTCCGGCCGAGGCGCAAGAGGAGGCGCTCGGCCTGCTCGTCGAGGCGGCCGCGATCGACGGTCGCATCGCCGAGGAGGAACGGGCCTACCTCAAGGCGGTTGCCCGCGTCATCGGCGTTGCCGACGACGAGCTGGAGAAGCGCATCGTCCGCTCTCTCGCCCGCGCCAGCCGCGGAGATCTCTGATAGGCTCCCGCCCATGGTGCTCGAAGAGCTGAGCCGGGCCGAGCGGATGCGCCTGATGAAGTTCGTCTGCTCCTTCGCGTGGGCCGATCTGGAAGTGCAGGACGAGGAACGCGCGTTCGTGGCCAAGCTCGTCGACCGACTGGGCCTGAACGCGGGAGAGCGCAAGCAGGTGCGCAAATGGCTCGAGGTGCCGCCGCGGCCCGAGGAGGTCGATCCGAGCCGCATCCCGCGCCAGCACCGCGAGCTGTTCCTGAAGACGGTGCATGCGGTCGTGGCCGCGGACCAGATGCTGGCCCCGGACGAGCGCGAGATGCTCGATCTGTTCGAGCAGCTCTTGCAGTAGCGCTACTTCGGCGTCGGCGGGATCACGATCGGGTTGATGGGCTGTACGTTCATGCCGCCCGGGTAGCCGTACGAGACGTTCTCCGTGAACGATTTCGTCAGCGGTGTGCCCCAGCCCCATACCCATAGCCCGAACGGCGCATCGCTCTTGACCTCGTGGCGGCCGGTGGAGCACTGGCCCACGTTCTGGAAGTCGCCGGTGATGAGATCGGCGCGCGTCCACTCGTAGTCGCCCACCGCCTGCCAGCCCGGGAGCGGTCCCGGGACGCAGTCGAGCGTCACGTCGTGGAACTTCTGGTCGGCGCCCTTGGCGCGCACGAGCACGAGATTGGTCTCCGGGTACGTGGGATCGGCGAAGAAGACGTAGGCGTGCATGTACTGCTGCGGCGGCACGCTGATGACGAAATCCACGTCGCCATAGCCGCCCTTGTCGCTCAGCATCTCCCACTGCGACCCGCTCATGTAGGTGAACAGCATGAAGGGATGCTTCTCGTCCTGGCTCTTCACGACGAAGGGTGTGCCCGTGATGAACTCGACGACCTGCCCGCGGCCGAGCGTGGCCGGCCCGCCGACGGGCGGCGTCCAGGTCAGCGCCGTCTCGTCGACCGCGCCGACCAGCCGCCAGATCGCCGGCTCGCCCGAGCGCGGCCGGTACATCACGCCCACGTACTCGCTGCCCAGGGCGCGAACGGGCGGGATCATCTGCTCGCCGTGATCGCAGTAGGCCACCTGGAAGGGCGTGCGCATGCAGCGGTGGCCGGCCATGAAGCCCACCGGCTTGTCCGACGACACGATGCTGCCGGTGAGCTCGGCCTCCTGCGTGATCTGTGCGTGCTGGCCCTTGAACAGGACAAACTCGAAGAGCGTGTTCGCCGGGCTCGCCGGGATGCCGGGGCCGCCCTGCACCGGGGCCACCGGCACCATCTTCACGTTGGTGTTGTCCTCGGCGGCAACGATGTTGAGCGATGGCGCCGGCAGATCGTTGCGGTAGGCGTTGACCGCCACGTAGTTCGTGTCCCAGGCGCTCGTCGGCAGCAGTAGCGAGGCGCCCGTGACGGCCACCATCCCGCCGCCGTAGGGGTTGATCTGGTAGGCCACGACCGGCACGTCGGATTCGATGCGGAACGAGAACCCGATCGTCGTCTGACTGTCGAGCTCGACGCCGCTGGGCACGGCCGACGGAGCCGGGCACTTCGGGTTCTGCCCCTGCGGGCCCGACAGGAAGAGAACCACGACCTCGCTGGGCGGGATGCCGTCGGCGGCGCTGAACGGAGCGTAGCTCAGGCCCGGCCCCGAGCCCGTGGGAATGCGCGCGAAGGACTGCACGTCGAGCGGCTGGCCCTTGTACTCGACCTTGATGTGCGCCGCCGTGTTCCAGGTGTTGGCCACGAAGGCGGCGAAGCACGCCTCCGAGCTGTAGGTGTCCATGAAGGTCGCGTAGTACTCGCACCCCACCGATTGCTTGTTGCTCGCCGCCGCCTGGCAGGCGTTGACGCAGTCCTTGATCGCCATGTCGCAGCCGTCGGTGCCCTCGCACTTCTCGACCGGCGTGCCCTCGCAGTTGATGACGGCGTGCAGGTCGGACGAGCACGCGAGCTCACAAGTGCTGGCGTCGAAGCCGCCGCCTATCCCCAGGCCCCCCGTCCCGGTGATGGTGCCGCCCACCCCGGTCGTGCCGCCGGCGCCGCTGGTGCCTCCGCCGCCGGTCGTGCCGGCGGGCGAGCCGCCGGCGCCGGAGCGGCGCGAGCCGCCGGCCGAGCAGCCCAGGGCGAGGCCCAGGCCGATCGCCAGGGAAGAGGCCAGCAAGAGGCGAGCGCAGAGGCGGGACGCAGGCTTCATGAGCCAAGTCTACCACGACGCCGGCCAGCGCAGCCGCCAGGGCATGAGCACGGCTTCGGCGAGCACTGTCCGACCGAGCTTGGATCGGCCGGCGCGCCGATCGACGAACACGATGGGCACCTCGATCACGTGCAGACCCCGCTGCCAGGCGCGGTAGGCGGTTTCGATCTGGAAGGCGTAGCCGTTGGAGCCGAGCGAGCCCACGTCGATGATCTCGAGCGCCCGGCGCGTGAAGGCACGGTAGCCGGTGGTCAGATCGCGCAGGGGCAGCCCCAGGATCGTGCGCGCGTAGAGCGAGCCGCCCCGGGACAGCACGTGCCGGCCCAGGCCCCAGCCGACGACGCCGCCGCCCGCGACCGCGCGCGATCCGAGGACGACGTCGGCCCCGTGGGCCACGGCCCGCAGCATGGCCGGCAGATGGCGCGGATCGTGCGAGCGGTCGGCGTCCATCTGGAAGATGAGATCGTAGCCCTCGGCGAGCGCGTGCAGGAAGCCCTCCCGGTAGGCCGTGCCCAGGCCGAGCTTGCGCGGCCGGTGCCGCACGCCGATGCGCGCGTCGGCGGCGGCGAGCTCGTCGGCGAGCGCGCCCGTGCCGTCGGGCGAGCCGTCGTCGATGACGAGCAGATCGGCCGCCGGAAGGGTGCGCCACAGAGCCGCCACGAAGGGCCGCAGGTTTTCGCGCTCTTCGTAGGTGGGCGTCAGAACCAGGATCTTGGGAGACATGCGGGCGCTCAAGCGCGCCGCCCGCGCTCCAGGGAGAGCTGCGCGGGCAGCAGCACGGCCACGAGCACGGCGCCCGGATCATCCTGCTCGAGCCCGGCGATCACGCGGTGCAGGATGCAGGGGCGCGTGAGCGCGTGCTTGAACCGCGGGAAGATCCGTCCCAGGACATGCCGGTAGAGGCGGGGCAGCTCGGCGAAGCCCCGGTCGGTGACCGCCTCGACGTAGGTGCCGCCGTGCAGACGCACGAGCTCGGCCTCGCCCGGCGCTCGTCCCAGCCCGGTCACCGGCAGGGCGAGCTGCCAGGACCAGTCAGCGCGCGGGACGGCCAGCGGGTCTGAGCGCAGCACGAGCAGCGGGGACTCGGCCAGAGACAGCCCGCGCACCGCGGCGTCGTCGGAGAGCCGCCGGTGCGCCTCGCGCAGGGTCGCCAGGGTGAAGCCTGGCGCAAGTGGCAGGCCGAGGGCCCTTACGACCGGCCGACGCACCGTCCGGATCTGGTAGTCGCGCGCGGCCTGTTCGCTCGACGCGGGGCTGCATGCAGTCATGGCCTTGGGCCCATAGCACGGACGCTAGGGCGAGAGGAGGCGCCCTGCGCGCCGGCGCGTGGCCACGGCGAACACGAGCACGGCAAGCAGCATGAGCGCGCCCGAGCTGGCATACATCCAGCGGTAGCCGAAGCCGTCGGCGATGCGGCCGAAGGCGGGCAGGCCGAGCCCGGCGCCGGCCTCGAAGCAGGTGGCGTACAGGGCCAGAGCGAAGGCGCGCCGGCGCTCGCCGATGAGCCGGACGAACAGGGAGCTCAGGGCCGGGAAGATCAGCCCCTGGCCGAGGCCGGCCAACAGCCCCGCGAGCACGAGCACGGGCAGCGAGCCCACCCGCGCGATGAGCAGCCCGTTGGCCGCGATGAGCACGGCCGTCGGCACGGCAACGCGGCGCTCCCCGATCCGGTCCGGCAGGCCAGCCAGCCGGAAGCGAGTCAGCAGGGCGGCCACCGTCAGGGCAATGAAGAACGGGCTCGATCGCTCCAGGCCGACCGCGTGGCAGTAGGCCGCCATGAAGCCCACGCTGACCCCGCGCACCGCACCGTGGGCCACGGCCAGCAGCACGGCCGCCGCCAGCGCGAAGCGGAGCGTCACGCCGAGGCCCGGGTCCGAAGCGGTTGGCTCCCGCTCGGCCGGCGTGGCGGCTTGCGCCGGGATCGATGCGACCGCGGCGAGCGCTCCCAGCGTCAGGGCGCAGTTGGCGCCGAAGAGCGCCCCGAAGCCCCAGCGGTCCACGAACCACTCCGCGAAGAGCGGCGCCAGCGCGTGGGCGCTCAGGCCGGATATGCCGTACAGACCCAGCGTCTCAGCCAGCCGGTCCTGCGGGGTCAGCCGTGTCGCCAGCGCCATGAGCGGCGAGCCCACCAAGCTCCAGCCCGCTCCGAGCGCCACGCGCAGGGCGATGGCCCCCGGCCCGCTCGCCTCGACCCACGCGAAGGCAGGCACCACCGCCGCCATGATGGCGAGGCCGACCAGCACGACCCAGCGCCCGCCCACACGGTCGGCCACCGCTCCGGCCACCGGCCGCAGCAGCACCGAGACCAGCGAGAAGACTCCCATTACCAGGCCGACGTCGGTGTCGGTGCCGCCGCTTCTCTTGATCAAGAGCGGGTAGAGCACGAACGTGCTCGTGACGAAGAAGATCAGGAAGTTGGCGCCCAGCGCGCTGGCGTAGGAGCGACTCCAGATCCCTCGGCTGGGTTCGAGCCCGGAGTTCGGCCGAGAGTGCACGAGCGCGAGCCTTCCACGCGGGCTCCGCCACGGTCAAGCGAGCGCTGGTACCCGTTCACGGCATTTCCGTGCCAGCGACGACGGCTCGCCGAGTCGGCCGCGATCGCGGCTTTCGTCCTCGGCCCGGGTCCTCGCGTACAGGAGTACGCTGCGGCCCGGGCCTCCGGGCGCGCTCATGCGCGCAGCCGGAGAAGGCGTGAACGCATACGAGCGCTGGCACTTGCCACGGAGCCCACAAAGAAGCAGGCTCGACCGCCGCAGCCCCCCCAAGGCCCATCGGGCCGCGCCCGGGACGGACAGGGAGACGGAGAAATGGCCGGTAGCAAGAACGTGCATGTCTGGAACGAGCAGAACTTCCCGCTGGAGGTGCTCCAGGCCTCCGGGCCAGTCCTGGTGGACTTCACCGCCACCTGGTGCGGCCCGTGCAGGTTGCTCGCGCCCGTGATCGAGGAGCTGGCCGACAAGTACGCGGGCAAGATCAAGGTGGGCAAGGTGGACATCGATGCCTCGCCCGGCCTTGCCGCCAAGTACGGCGTGCGCAGCGTGCCCACGGTGATGCTCTTCGAGGCCGGCGCGAAGAAGGCCAGCCACGTGGGCGTGGCCAAGCTCGACAAGCTCGTGGCGCTCGCCGGGCTCTGACCTGTCGCTCCCGAGGAATTGTCGCTCCGGCGCGGTGCGGACGCGATCGCAGATCGAAGCCCGCGCTCGCGCGTCCAACTCCATGAGCCGGGCCGCATGGCGCAACGGCTGAGCCCGGCGAAGGAGCCGGACATGACGAAGACGGTACCCAAGGCAGTTGGCCTGCTCGCGGCGACGGCCGCGTTGCTGCTGGCGCCGGCGGCCCGAGCGGAAGCGGAGGCGAGAGCCGAAACCGCGCCGAGCGGCGAGCCGGGCTACGCGTATGTCTTCCCGGACGATCCGCTCGCGGCGGGCGTGCCCGGGGCCAGCGGGGCGGTGATCCACGTGATCTCGCCGAGCGTGCGCCGCACCCTGATCCGGCCGCGGCTGCACTTCGTGGCCGAGCTCGTCAAATCGGTCGAACGGATCTGACGTAGCAGCCCGCCTACGGCAGCAGCAGCTTGCCCGGGTTGAAGATACCCTGCGGATCGAGCAGGGCCTTGGTCTTGCGCAGGAGCGCGACGAAGCCCGGATCCATCTTGGCCACCAGCTCGCGCAGCGCCCACGCCGGCGTCTTGTACATGACGAACCCGCGCTCGGTCAGATCGGCGAGCAGATCCCGGTTCATGCCGCGCACGTGCTCGACCTGGGCGCGGGCGGCCTTGTCAAACGTCGCCAGAAACCGCAGCACGCCAAAGTGCCCGCCCTTCATCGCGCGCGACACGATCACCGGGGCGAGGCCGTGGCGCACCATGATCGCGGCGCCGGCGTCGGCGGCATCGTCGAAGCGCGAGAGCGGGCCGTAGGTGCCCACCCAGGTCAGGCCGCCGCCCGGATGATCGGTGAGGAAGTCCAGATCGGTGGGGAAGGAGGCGAACTTGTCCATCGCCGGGTTCAGGCGCACGAGCGTCCCCACGTCGAGCGGCGGCTCGAAGCCGTGCCCCTCGCGCGTCAGCTCCGCCGTGACGCGGCACAGAACCTTCTTCTTGTAGGCCATCTCCTCGGGCAACTCGGCGCTCAGATCGACGTAGAGGAAGTAGCGCGGCTCGCCCTCGTCCGGCACCGGGTGGGGGTGGCCCACGCCGAGCATCATCTTGCCGGTGGGCCACGACAGCGCGCCGATGTCGTCGCACAGTTCGGTGCGCACCAGCCGGCGCATCGCCTCGAAGGCGGCGTGCGTCGAGTACGCGAGCAGGAACAGCCGCTCGCCCAGCGGGTGGCCGGGCGCGAGATGGACGGCCGCCTTGGTCACGATGCCGGTCGTTCCCTGCCAGGCCACGAACAGGCCCGTCAGATCCGGCAGCGGAGAGCGCGCGAACGGGACGTCGGAAAGCGCCCAGGCGCCGGTCTTGACGAGGCTGGCGTCGGCCAGCACGACCTCCAGGCCGGCCAGCCACTGTGCCATGGCGCCGTACTTGAGCGAGCGGTTGGTCAGCCCGTCCAGCACGCAGTTGGCGAGCACCGAGGAGCGACGCGGGCCGAGCGAGTAGCCGAACGTCAGGCCCGAGCCGATCGCTTCGAGATGGTCCTTCAACTGCTGCTGCGTCACGCCCGGCTCGATCACGGCCACCATGTCCGCGGCGTTGACGCTCACAATCCGATCCATGCCGCGCAGATCGACGACGACGGCGCCGGGGACCGGGATGGCCAGACCGGCGACGTTGGTGCCCGCCACACGCGGCGTGAGCGGCGTGCCGGTCTCGGCGCACAGCCGCACCACGGCCTGCACCTGCTCCACCGTGGTCGGCAGGACGGCCAGGGCGGGTGTGACCGGATCGGCTTCGCTGAAGTCGTCGTTGTATTCGGCCAGGCGCGCCGGATCGCCGACGACGCGCGCTTCGCCCAGGGCCTCCACCAACCGCTCGTGCAGGCGCTCGTTCATGATCCGGCCTCGCTCGCCGCGGGCAGGGCAGGGCGCCGGCGCGGGCGGCCGAGCATGACCGGCAGCAGCCCGAGCAGGGCCAGGGGGTTGCCCCGGATGCGCAGCCCACCCGAAAGCACCGCCCAGGCGGCTGCAACGAGCCCCCCCCCGCCGGCCACGAGGCGGATCATGACGTCCATGGGGCCGCTGACGCAGGCCCGCGTGCCGGCGCCGAGCCCCTTGCAGATGCGCACCCCGCCCTCGTCGAAGCACAGGGTGACGGCCATCCGTCCGGCCCCGACGCCGAAGGCTCCGCGTAGCCGGCGCGCCCGGCGCGCCAGCCCGGCCTGCGCCAGCCGCTCTTCGAGAAAGCCCTTGAGGAGCAGGCCGAGCAAGTTCATGCGCTCGGGATCTTCCACGCGAACTGGCTGTGCCACAGTCGCCCTCGCAGGCTACGGCCCGCACAACGCGGCGCCGCCCGGCTCGTCTCCCTTGCAGCCCGAAAGATCGGCGAAGCGGCAGGGGCCCTGGCAGAAGCTTTTGACCTCTCCGGTTTCGAGGAAGTGGGCGAGCTGCGTCCGGGCTTCCTCCAGCTTGCGCAGCTTGCCGTGCGGATCCTCGCACACGCGCATGGGCACGTCGCAGGGCGGCTCCTCGGGCAGGCCGAAGTCGTACTCGACGATGGCGGCGGTGGTCTTGGTCGTGTCGGCCGTCTCGACCTTCTCCAGGCCCCAGATGTCGCGCAGGCCGGTGTCCACGTGCTTCGCCCCCATGGCCCGCGCCATGACGTGCGCGCCGAGGGTCGTGACCTGGTGATCGCCCAGGGCCGCGCGCATGAGCACCTGCTTCTCGGGCACGTCGGGCAGGCGGTCCTCGGCCATGTACGCGGTGTAGCCGCTCGGATCAGTGCGGTCCCAGAGCATCTGGAAGAGGCTGAGCAGCAGCATGTGGTCGCGCGAGTCGGCGAAAGTGCCGCGGAACAGGGCGAAGAAGGGGTCGAAATCGACGCTGTGTGGCAGGAGCAGGTTGTAGGGTTGTCCCATGACGCACAGCGCGCCTCGGCTCACGTCGGTGGACAGGGCCAGGTAGGTCGCGCCGAAGATGCCGCCCTGGCTGATGCCGTGGTAGTAGCGCCGGCTCGGATCGACGAAGCCGCCGTACGTAGGATCCTTGGCGAAGCCGCGGCTCATCATGCGCATCGCGAGCAGGTAGTTGAGCATGCCCTGCTGGAGCCGCTCGAACATGGGCGCAAGCTTCTCCTCCTGGCCGCTCGTGACGGCCTCGCCGATCCAGGGCTCGTCCTCGGACTCCATGCCCGCCAGATCCACGGCGAAGAAGACGTAGTCGTGCTCGTCGATGAAGGAGAGGAAGTGGTCGGACTCGATCTGCTCCTTCTCGCCGAGCAGGCCGTGTCCGTACTGGAGCAAGGCGCCCGGGTTCTTGGTGGCGCTCCGGGGGATCAACACCTCGAACTCGACCTCGTACGTGGGCTGCTCGGCGTTGGGCTCGGGCAGGCCGTCCTCACCGAAGACGAGCTTCCCGCCCGGGCCGGGCTGGTCGAGGTAGAGCGGTACGGTCATCTTGCCGAAGAGCCGGTAGGCGATGTGCTCCGGGCTCCAGTCGGTCTCGACCTGGTCGATGCTGAAGGCCGGGCCGCCCTCGCCGACCGCCGCGAGCGCCTCGTCGCGCATGTGCACCATCCAGGCGGTGTTGTTCTCGCGGCTCGCCGTGGTGAAGTCCCAGGCGAGCTGGAGTCCGGCACGGGCGATGCCGGCCTGCCCCAGCCGCTGGAAGATGTCCTCGTACAGGCCGCGCCGATCTTCCACGGAGGGATCGGGCGAGGCCACGCCGTCGCGTAGCGCCGCGAAGGCGGACGACGCCGGCAACAGGCCGTCCTTGCCGCGCACGCCGCGCAGGGCGACGATGTAGCGCGTTGCGTCCCTCAAGCGCAGCACGGGCCGCACGAGCAGCGAGCGCTTGGCCGGATCCTCGCTCGTGTAGTCGAGCGTGGCGTAGTGGGGGACGCGCTCGCCCGTGTCGGCGCACAGGATGATGGTGGGCGAGTCCGGGCCCAGCGAGGCATCGAGATCCTGCGGCGTGGGCAGGCCCTCGGTCGTGGCGCCGGGGAAGAAGGCGAGCGCGGCCACGCCCGCGGAAAAGCCGTCGGCGCGGTTGAACGGCGTCGGATCCGTGGTCTTGCCCTTCTTGGACTTGGGCAGTGTCTCGGACGAGAGTGCCACCCGCCGTCCGGTCGGCGTCGCCCCGTCGGCGGCCGTGAAGACGTTGGACGGGAAGGGGAAGCCGCAGTGCTCGGGCACGAGCGGATCGCACTGGAGCGTCGGCCAGCGGACCTCGGGCTGGACCGGCGCCGGTGTCGCGGCCGGCTCCTCGCTGCTGCACCCGGGCAGGGCGGCACCAGCGGCGGCGAGCAGGGCCGGCAGGAGCCGGCGCAGGCGAAGGGCGGTGGGCGAGAGGGAAGGCGACGCGACCATGGGTTGCTCTGGAGAGTGAGTGGACCGAGCGCGAACGGGCGCGGGCCGATGCTACGCCATCGCGTGGCTACGGCAAGGCCCGCGCGAGGCTCCCCAGAATCCACGGCACAACCGGGCCGACGAGGAGGCCAACATCATCGACGACATCGTGGTGGAGCTCACGTAGCTGCATGTTCTCGGCAGCGCGGCCTGCCCGTGCTACGTCAACTACGAGGTCGCAAGCCGAGCGGCCGAGGAGCACGAGGCATGAGCTGGGAAGATCGGATCACCGTCGACCCCGCAATCCTCACCGGGAAGCCGGTCGTCAGGGGCACGCGCCTGGCCGTTGAGTTCGTCGTCGGGCTGCTGGCCGATGGCTGGAACGAGGCCGAAATCCTCCGGAACTACCCGGGGATCACTCGCCAAGACGTTCTGGCCTGCCTGGCGTACGCCCACGAGCGGCTCAAGGGCGAGCGCGTGTACCCCCTGAGCGCGTGAAGGGAGGCACGTTGCGGGTCCTCGCGAACGAGAACGTGGCCGGCGACGTGATCGAGGAGCTTCGGACGCGCGGGCACGACGTGGCATGGATCCGCGTCGACGCGCCAGGGGCGCGGGACGACGCGATCCTGGCGCGCGCCGTGGCCGAGCAGCGGCTGCTCGTCACGTTCGACAAGGACTTTGGCGAGCTGGTATTCGCCCGGGGCGCGGCCGCATCGTGTGGCCTTGTGCTGTTTCGGCTCTCTGCCCTGTCAGCGTCCGAGCTCGCTTCACGAGTCTCGGGCGTGCTGGAGAGCAGGTCGGATTGGGGTGGCTGCTTCAGCGTGGTGGACCCGCATCGAGTTCGGATGGTCCCGCTGCCGTGAGGGTTTCCCGAACAGCCCCGGCAACGGCACTGCGCGCCCCGGCCGCCGCGCTGGCGGTCGGCGTGGCCCTCGGCCTGTGCGCCGGCCCGGCCGTCGCCCAGCCCAAGGGCCAGCCCCTTGCGGCCCGGTGGGCGCCGCAGGACGTGCGCGTCGACGGTGTCCTGAAGGAGTGGCCGGAGGGCTGGAGCTTCCTCGACATCGCCGAGCGGGGCTCTCCCGATCGCCAGGACCTGTTCGCCAAGGCCCGCGTCGCCTACGACGAGGAGCGACTGTACGTGGCGGCGCAGGTGACCGACGACAAACTCGTCGGCGGCGCCGACCGCGTCGAGCTCTTCCTCGGCTTCCCGGGGGGCCAGCTCTACTCCGTCTCGCTGTACCCGGGCGCGCCCGGCCGGCGGGCGCAGGCAACCCTGGCCGGGGCGCCCGTCCGCGGCGCCGAGGTGGTCGAGGGGCCGCTGGAGAACGGCTGGGTGCTGGAGGCCGCGCTGCCTTGGAGCGCCTTCTCCCGCGCGCGCTCGGTGCGCGTCGGCCTGCGCGGCGCGCTGTTCGTGCACGACGCCGACCGCGGCGGGCAGGTCGAGGCCGTGGTCGGCACCAGCCCGAGCCGCGCCTACGCCGATCTGCCGCCGTTCTCGACCGAGCCGGAGCTCGGCCTGGGCCATGGCCTGCTGCGCGAGAAGCGGCTCGTGCGGCTGCCCGACTACAACCTGGTGGGCAACGTCGCCGGCGACGGCTTCGAGGAGCGCGTGCTCGTCTACGACCAGTTCCTCGTGGTGCTCGGCTCCCACTACCGCCAGGGCGAGCAGTACTTCTTCCGCGACCTCGGCGTCGATGCCGGCCGGGGCATGCTGCCCAGCCTCGAGCTTCTCGACCTGACCGGCGACGGCCGCAAGGAGCTGGTGCTGCGCAAGCGCCTGGGCAGCTCCGGCCACTACGTCGAAGTGCTCGAGGTGCTGAACTTCGTCGGCGCCGAGGAGACGCCGAGCAGCATCTTCGCCCACGAGGTGGCCCTGAAGACCCCCTACGGCGTCGCGCAGAGCGAGGTGCGCGTCGCGCCTGCCGGCCTGCGTTCGCGCATCGTGATTGCGGCCGGCCGGAACGACAGCGTGGCGGAGAAGGACCGCACGCGCCTCGCTCCTCCGCGCTCAGGCGCGGACCCGCTGCTCCTCCCTTGGGGCCCCATCGCGTCGCGCTCCTACGCCCTGAGCGGCGGGAGCTTCCGCTTGGTCGAGGAGAAGCCGCGCGAGCCCGAGCGCGCGACGCCCGCGGGGCCGGGCGGGCCGGGTGGCTCCGGGCCGGCGGGCAAGAAGGCTCCGGCGACGCCGCCGCAGCTCGTCGCCGAAACCTACGAGGCGTTCAAGCGCGACCGCGGCGTCTCCGGCGCCCCGCGCTTCGACCTGCGCGCCAACGTCTTCGGAGACCGGCGGTCCGAGCGGCTCGTCGTGCACGGCATCGATCTCGCGGTCTTCGGCGAGGGCTTCCGGGAGGGCAGCGGCTACGCCGTGCTGCGGCTCTCGGCCTTCGCCCAGCCCGAGGACCTGGCGAGCGTCGGCGTGCGCGATCTGACCGGCGACGGCGTGCAGGAGATCATCGTCACGGGCGTAGCCCGGCCGAGCCCCGGCTCCGGCGGCGCAGGGGGCGAGATCGAGAGCAAGCTCCTGTTCGTGTACCAGCTCGGCGAGAGCGGCATCCGGCGGATCTTCGCCGCGGAGATCGAGCGGCGCGTGGGCGCCGGGCGCATCGTGGGCAGCCTGCGCTATGTCCCGGCCGGCGGCAGCGTCGAGATCGAGCTGGGCCCGGGCAAGGCCGTGGGCCTGGACGAGCAGAGCTACCCCTTCGGCCAGGAGGAGCCGCGCGAGGGCGGCGTCCAGCCCCTCATCTTGCCCTGGTCGGGCATCGGCGCGGTGCGCTACCGCTACGACGGGCAGCAGTATGTTCGGTAGCGCCGCTGGCAGAAGCGGCTCGGCCCGCAAGTACGAGAACTGCTGCCTGCGCTGAGCGCGTGGTGCAGACGAGGCCGCATTCCCAGCCCCAGCCGCGGCCGAGTCGGCTATGCTGGCGGCGATGTTGACCCGCCTGGAAGTCGACGGTTTCAAGAACCTGGTCGGCTTCGCCGCCGAGCTTGGGCCGTTCACGTGCATCGCCGGGCCGAACGGGGTCGGCAAGTCCAACGTCTCCGCCGCCCTCGGCTTCCTTTCGCTCCTGGCCAACCATCCGATCATGGAGGCAGCGCAGCGGGTGCGCAGCTCGAACGGGAGCGGAGGCGACCCGAGGGAGCTGTTCTGGACCGACGGCTCGCAGCGCGCCGAGGTCATGCGCTTCGCGGTCGAGATGATCGTCCCCCGGGAAGTGCGCGACGATTTCGGCCGTCCGGCCCGGGCGAGCATCACCTTCCTGCGCTACGAGATCGATCTCGGCTACGAGGCTCCGTCGGGCCTGGGCAGCCTCGGTCGCCTCGTGCTCAGGCGCGAGAAGCTCGCGCACATCAAGCTCGCCGAAGCACACGAGCATATGCGGTTCCCGCACGAGGCCAAGAGCTTCCCGGGCGGTCGTCCAGGGGCGCAGGGCGGGCTCCGCGTTCATCTCGACGGTCCAGGCGGAGGACGGCCAGGTGACAATCCAGGTCCACCAGGACGGCGGGAGCCGGGGCCAGCCGCGGCCATCGCCGGCAGTCACCGCCCCGCGGACCATCATCAGCACGACGACGACGTCCTCGGATCCCACGATCCTCGCCGCGCGGCGCGAGCTCCAGAGCTGGCGCCAGCTCGCGTTGGAGCCCTCGGCCATGCGCACGGCCGACAAGTTCTCGGCGCCGGCGCACGTCGCATCCAACGGGGCCCACCTCGCCGCAACGCTCTTCCGGCTGGCCGCGGAGCCGCTCGACGCGGGCGGCCGGGTCGGCCCGGAAGCCGTCTATGCCGACGTGGCCGCTCGTCTCTCGCGGCTCATCGACGTGCGTTCGCTGCGCGTCGACCATGACGACAGCCGCGAGGTGCTGACGCTGATGCTGGAGGAGCCGCGCGGGGGGCCCCTGCCCGCGCGATCGCTCTCGGACGGCACGCTCCGGTTCCTGGCGCTGTGCCTGCTCGACGCGGACCACGCGGCTGTCGGGCTTCTCTGCATGGAGGAGCCGGAGAACGGCATCCATCCTGCCCGCATGCAGGCGACGGTCGAGCTTCTGCGCGGGCTGGCCGTGGACGCCTCCCGGGCGCCGGACCGCGAGAACCCGTTGCGGCAGGTGATTGTCAACACGCACTCCCCGACCTTCGTCCAGCTCCAGCGAGAGGCCGACCTGTTGCTGGCGGAGCTCGCGACGGTGCGCGTTGCGAAACTGCCAGCGCCGACGCGCGCGCTCCGGCTCCGCCCGCTCCGCGACACGTGGCGATGCGGGCCAGAGGACCTTGGCGTCGGCCTGGGCTCGGTCCTCGCCTACCTCACGTCCCCGCCGGGCGCGCAGCTTCGGCTGCCTGGCGCGGAGGGCGACGGGTGAATGTCCGGTTCCTCCTGGTCTCGGAGGGCACGTCCGACGAGGGGCTGCTCCCGCATCTGGAGGAGCTCTGCGTGCGCCTCGGCGCAAACGAGGCGACTGGCATCGCTCCCGACCTCGCTCGCCTGCCTCGTCCGCCCGGCCGACGGATGCAAGACCGGCTCGCGGCTGCAGTCGCGCTCGAGCCGCAAGCGGACCTGCTGTTCGTGCACCGCGACGCCAACACCGCGGGCACTGCTGCTCGGCGCCAGGAGATCGAGAAGGCCGCCGCTCCGACCGGACTGCCGGTGGTTCCGGTCATCCCGGTCCGGGCGCTCGAGGCGTGGCTGCTCCTCGACGAGCAGTCGATTCGCGAGGTGGCAGGGAACCCCCGCGGCACAGTGCCTCTCGGGCTCCCGGAGCCCCGGCGCGTGGAGCGCGTGGTCAAGCCCAAGGCGCTGCTCCGAGAGGTGATAGCGACCGCGAGCGAGGCCTCGGGGCGCAGGCTTGCCCGGCTCCACCGCTCTTTCCCACAAGCGCGGGCGCAGCGCCTCTCCCGGCTGAGCCTCGACGGCCCGGTGGCAGGCGTGCCGGGCTGGCAGGTGCTCGTGCACGACACGAGAGAGGCGATCGAGGCGCTCCGCCGCGGCATGGTCCGGCCGCAAGAGCCGTAGGCGCGGGTGCAGGTGCGGCCCGAGCCGCTCGGCGACGGCTACAGCGTCGCCTTCGACGTGGCCGGCGAGCCCCTGGCGGACGGGGCCGTCGGGACCGAGGGCCTGGAGGCGAGATCGGGGCGACTCGGGTCGGGTCATGGCCACCCGCGACGCCCCGCGACTCCCACACCGCGCCCACGCGCACCGGCCGGCTCCAGCCCGTGAAGTAGGGCCCGCTCGAGAACGGGTCGGCGCCCACGGGCCGGACCCGCTTGCCCCGCCCCACGCCGTGGCGCAGGCGATTTTGGTACTGTCAAGGGGTGGGCAGACGATTTCTTCGCCCCACGGAC
>JACQWT010000372.1:0-11798 GCA_016209145.1 Deltaproteobacteria bacterium
TGTGCGACCGCTACCGGCCCTGCTACACTCTTCTGTGCCGGGCGTTTTCCGCGCCCGCCACCATCCGACCGCTTGCGGAATTAGGCGGCAAGACGTGCGGGATCAACACACCTACCACTTGTATGACTGGGCGGGTACGCGGCCGGCATGCCCGCCTCCTTCTCCCTGAGCTCGAGCCGAGGTGAGGACCATGCGGATGCGATCGGCGGCAGTTGCAGTTGTACTGGTAGTTCTTCTGGGGGGCTGCGGCGGCGATGTGGCGGCCGGCGGCAGTGCGACAACGCCGGGCACCGGGAGCGGTGCCCATAGTGCGGCAGCAGGAGGCGCCGGCTTCGGCGGAGGGGGAGGGAGCGCAGGCGAGCCGAGCACGGCTGGCGGCGCCGCGGGGTCCGGCGGCGCGCCGAGCACGAAGGTCGTCCTGAGCGTGGTGAGCGACGGGCCCGGAGAAGTCGCGGTGGGCGAGCCGGGCGAGTCGTGTGCAGGCACGTGCCTCTACGAGCTGGAAGAGGGGAGCATCGTTGGACTCACCGCGGTCCCCGACGAGGGCGCGGCATTCGTGGGCTGGAGCGGAGATTGCGGAGGCGTCGAGCAGTGCAACGTGACGATGGACGGGCCCCGCAGCGTGGCAGCGCACTTCGTCGAGATGGCCTGGCTGGAGGTGGCGATTGATGGGCCAGGTGTCGGAGTCGTGACGTCGCAGCCCGGGGGGATTGCGTGTCCCGGGGCATGCGCTGCGCCATTCGTGCCGGGCGCTCAGGTAGAACTACAGGCGGAGGCAGGATTGCACTCCGCGTTCGAGGGATGGAGCGGGGACTGCAGCGGCGACAAGGGCTGTGTCTTGCTGATGGATGGCTCACGCGAGGTGGAGGCGACGTTTAAGTGGGCTAGCTATGGGCTAACCGTGAAGATAGTGGCAGACCCGGCGGGGCAGGTGGCGGTAACCTCGACTCCGCCAGGGATCGACTGCGGGTGCAACGGGAGCTGTACGTGCAGCGCGGAGTTTCCGGCTCTCGAGAAAGTGGTGTTGAAGGCGGACCTGGGCTTGTCGGGCACCATATTCGCTGGCTGGAAGGGCGATTGTGCCGGGACCGGAGAGTGCACGCTTTGGATGGATGGTCCCAAAGAGGTGAAGGCATATTTCATGGCGTGTTGTGGCTGTGCGGGCGGGACGGCCTGCTGCAATTGCGTGTGCGTCGATTTTAGTATGGATCCCAACAACTGTGGTACCTGCCACCTCAAGTGCGGTGTTGGCGAGAAGTGCTGGAATGGCGCATGCGTGGTGCCGTAGTTGTTTTGACTCCCCACGTCGCGGCAAGGACATTTCGTCGAGACGGCCTGGCGAGCGCTCGGCCGTGCCCTGCCCGCGGGCGACGACACCCCTCGCTACCGCCGCAAGTTCGACCGGCGGGTGCGCGTGCCTTGGGGCGACCGCGGCCCCGAGCAGGACGGGCCCGTCAACAGCCGGCTCAGTCCGACCACCTCGCGCACCTGGGACGTGGTGAGCACCGGGGGATTCGGCGACACCGACCTGGGCTTCACCATCCGCGACGCACTCAACACCCTGCAGGAAACGAGCACGACCCGGGGAGGCCTGTTCGCGCGGCTGCCGGAGTTCCGGGAGCTCCTCGACTTCGTCTTCTCGCCGGAGCGCCGCGCCGAAGGTCGACGCAACCCCGACGTTCGCCGCCGCCGGCTGCGGGAGCTGCGCGCCTTCTGCCAGATGCCGGATGTCCGGCTCGGCCCGGCAACCCCGTGACAAGGGCCCCGATCCCTCGTAACCTCGCTCCTGCCGGGGCCGCGCGGCCCGCGGCGGGCACTACGGTACGGAGATGAGCGTGGGCGGAGCCGATGCGAGCGGACCGGGGAGCACCGAGGTGCTCGGGCGCTTCGCGGTGCGGAGCGAGGTGGGCCGCGGCGCGGCCGGCATCGTCTTCGACGCCCAGGACCGCGACAGCGGCGCGCGGGTGGCTCTCAAGATCCTCGCCCTGCCCGAGGCCGACGCGGAGGCGCGGCACCGCTTCCTCGACGAAGGAGCGCTGCTCTCCTCGCTCGATCATCCCGGCATCGTCCGCATCTTCGACTTCGGCACGCTCGGCGCGGAGCCGCTTTGTCTGTGCGGCGCGCGCTTCGGGCCCGAAGCCCCGTACATCGCCATGGAGTGGCTGCCCGGAGACAACTTGCAGCAACGCCACGCCCGCCGTCCGCTCAGCCTCATCGAGTCGATCGAGCTCGGCCGGCAGCTCGCCAGCGCCCTCACCGCGGCGCACGCCGCGGGCGTGATCCATCGCGACGTCAAGCCATCGAACGTCTTCGTGCTCGAACCGCCGGCCGGTGCGGCAACCGGCGGGGCGGCCGGGCTGCAAGTCAAGCTCGTCGACTTCGGCGTCGCCTGCACGGTAGAGCAGAGTCTGACCGACGCTTCGCTGATGGTCGGCACGCCGGCCTACATGGCGCCCGAGCAGGCCCGCGGCGATGCGCTCATCGATCGACGCTGTGACCTGTACTCGCTCGGCGCGACCTTGTTCGAGCTCGTCGCCGGCCGAACGCCGCACACCGGCACGAGCACCATCGCGATGCTCGCCAAGCTCGTTTCCACGCCGGCCCAGCGCTTGAGCGAGCTCGGGCTCGACGTGCCGGCCCCGCTGGACGATCTCGTCGACCGGATGCTGCAGATGGAGCGCGAGCGGCGTCCCGAGGCGGTCGAGGTGGCCGCGCGCCTGGCCGAGCTCGGGGCCGATCCGAGCCTGCCCGAGCTCGTGAGCGAGATCGATCGCCAGCTCGAGTCGGTCCACTCCAGCGCGAGCCGGCTCGTCACCACGCTGGTGGCGCTGCACGCCGCCACCGGCGAAGGCCGCGCAGCAGAGCTCGCGCGGCTGCGCGAGGGAGGCGCGGAGGCCGTGGCCCTGGGGCGCGACTCCATCGTGGCCTTCCTCGGCGCCCGGCGGGCCCACGGCACCGAGGCGGTGCGTGCCCTGGAGGTCGGCCGGCACCTGGCCCAGCTCGGCGCCCAGGTGGGCGTGGCCACCGGCCGGGCGCTGGTGGATCTGACGCGCCCCTGCGGCGAGGTGGTGGACCACGCCTCCGCCCTGGCGCGAGACGCGGGCGCGGGGGAGCTCCTGGCCGACGAGGCCACCGCCCAGCTTTCGCGGGGGCGCTTCGAGTTTGCGGCCGGGCCGCCCGGAGCCCGGCGCGTGGGCGAGCCGTTGCCGGAGCGCCGCCTCGCGACCGAGCTCGCGCCCTTCGTGGGGCGCGACGCCGAGCTCGCCTCCCTGTTCGAGGCATTCGACCGCTGCCTCACGCAGCGCTCGCCCGTCGTGGCAAGCGTCTCCGGGCCGCCCGGCATCGGCAAGAGCCGGCTGGCACGCGAGCTGTTGCGGGGGATCCCGGGGATCTGCGACCAGCTCGCGGGAGCGGCCGAGGCCGGGCCGGTGCGCGTGGCGCAGGCGCGGGGCGAGGCTTACGGCCGGGCCATGGCCCTGGGCGCGGCGGCCGACGTCCTGTGCGACTTGCTCCGCGTGCCGGCCGGCTCCTCCAGCCGCGAGCTCGGGAAGGTGCTCGCGCCGCTCGGCTTGACGCACGACGAGGACGGGCTGCTCGGCAAGTTGCTCGCGGGCGAGCCTTTCGGGGCCGAGATCGATCCGCAGCGGGCGCGCGACACCTTGTACCTGGCCATGACCGAGCTCGTGGTGCGCATGGCCGCCCGCGGCGCCTGCGTGCTGGTGCTCGAGGACGCGCAGTGGTGCGACCCCGAGTCCGTGGCCTGGTTCGACCACCTGCTCGCGCGCGCCACCGGCTGCCCCCTGTTCGCGGCGCTGTTGGTGCGCCCGTCGTTCTGGCGCGATGACCCACAGCGCTTCGCGGGCCGCGACCACGTGCGGCTGGAGCTCAGGCCCATCTCGCGCCGGGCGACGATGCGCATCGCCCGGGCGCTCATCGGCGAGCAGGCGCCCGCGGTGCAGATCGACCAGGTGGCACAGCAGGCGGCGGGCTCGCCCCTGTTTGCGGAGGAGCTAGCGCGCGTGATCGCCTCGGGCAAGCCGGCGGGCAGCGTGCCCACCATCGAGGCCGCCATCCAGGTGAGCCTGGACGCCCTCGATCCGGCCGCGCGCGACGCCCTGGTGTGCATGAGCGTCTTCGGCCAGAGCTGTTGGGGCCAGGCCCTGGCGGCCCTCGACGTCCTGGGCCCCCAGCTTGCGTTCGACCGCCTGGCCCAAGCCGATCTGGTGGTCGAGCTGGAGCAGTCGCGCTTCGCCGGCACGCGCGAGTATCGCTTCAAGCACGCGCTCGTGCGCGACGTGGCCCACGCCTCGGCGAGCGAGGCATTGCTGGGGGACAAGCACGCGCGCGCCGCTGCCTGGCTCGCGGAAGCGGGGGGCGACGCCGCCACCATCGCCGAGCACTACGATCTGGGCGACAAGCACGCTCTGGCCGCCGGCTACTGGGAGGTGGCCGCGCGCCGCGCCCTGGCCACCGACTCGCTGCGCGATGCGCTGCGGATGGCCGACCGAGCCCTGACCTTCGCCGAGGAGCAGCGGACCAGCTTTGCGCGGGCGCTTCTTCTGGACGAGATCTACTCGCGGCTCGACGAGCGCGCGAGCGAGCGTTCCGACGCCATCCAGGCGATGGCCGACAACGCCTACGACGAGGCGAGCCGCATCCGCACCCTCGGCGCCCGGGCCCGCTACGACCACGCCCGGAGCGCCGGAACCGAGGTAGACGAGCGGCTGGCCGAGGTCTGCCACCAGTCGGCCGAGCTCGGCCTGCTCGACGAGGAGGCGCGCTGCTCGGCCACGCTGGCCACGCGCCATGCCTACGCCGGGGCGCTCGGCCTCGCCGAGGCCGAGGCCGCTCACCTGCTCGATCTGGCCCAGGAGCGGGGCGTCCCCTCGGCCGCGGTCGATGCCTGGCAGACGCTGGCCGTGGTGCGGCAGACACGCGGGCTTCTGGCCGCCGCCCTGGAGGCGCGCCGCAACGCCGCCCGCGCCGCGCGTGCCGCCGGCCTGCGGCAGCGCGAGGCCATGCTGACCATCAACCTCGGCTTTGCCCTGACCACCATCGGCGCCCGCGACGAGGCGCGGGCGGAGATCGCCGCCGGCATCCGCATGGCCGAGGAGGTCGGCAGCGCGGGCACGGTGCGCCTGGGCCGCATGATCCTGCTCGGCTGGGCTGCCCACTTCGGCGCCGATCCGGCGCTCGACCCGGCGCTGGCCGAGCCGCGTGCCAGCGCCGACGAGGCGGCTACCGGGATGTGGATCGTGCCCGACCGGGTGACGCTCGGCGTGCTCTTCTACCGCGGCTGGGAGCTGTTGGGCGGCGACCAGGCGCAACGGGGCCGGGCGCGCTCCCTGCTGAAGATGTCGGCCGAGGCATACCGCTCCACCGGCAATCGGGACGTGCTCCCGGTGGCCCTCGGGCTGTGGGCCGAGGCGGAGCGGCGCCTGGGCAACGTCGAACAGGCCACCGAGCTCGCGAACGAGGCGGCCGAGTTGGTCGAGTCGGGCGCGCCGAGCCTGCTCGGGGAGGCGCCGATCTACCTGGCGCTGCACAGCGCCGGCGTGGACCGCGGCGATCTCGCGGGCGCGCGCCGCGCCATCGAGCGAGCCATGCCCTTGCTGCTGCGCCGCGTCGACGGCCTGGGCGGCACGACATACGCGCGGGAGTTCCTCACGGCCCTGCCCCAAAATGCGCTTCTCCTCGGCGCGGCCGACACGTACGGTTGCGTGCCGGAAACAATCGAGCGCATCATCGCCGCATCATGATCCCCTCTGCCGCCGAGGTAGCCGCGCTCGTGGCGGGAAACCACGCCGAGCCCCACCGCGTGCTCGGGCCGCATGCCGATCCGGGCGGTGTGGTCATCCGCGCCTTCCGTCCCGACGTGGAGCAGGTCTGGATCTACCTCGAGGGAGAGCGCGAGGCCGTGCCCATGGAGCGGGTTCACCCCGGCGGCCTGTTCGAGGCGCACGTCGCGACCGGCAGCCCGGGGGAGACCCTCTCGCCCGGCTCGTACGCCTTCGAGCTACGCCCGCCGGGCCGGCCGAGCCATCGCTTCCGCGACCCCTATGCCTTCGAGCCGGCGTTCGGGGACGTCGACATCTACCTCGTGGGCGAGGGGCACGACTGGCGGCTGCACCACCACCTGGGCGCGCACGCCCGTGAGCTGCGGGGCGTAGGGGGCACGTACTTCGCCGTGCTCGCCCCCTCGGCGCGCCGCGTGAGCGTGGTCGCTGACTTCAACCAGTGGGACGGCCGCATTCATCCCCTGCGCCGGGTGGGCCCGGGCATCTGGGAGCTGTTCCTCCCGGGAATCGGCGAGGGCGCGCTCTACAAGTACGAGATCCTCGGGGCCGATGGCCGGCTACGGCTCAAGGCCGACCCCTTCGGCCGCTCGATGGAGCTGCGGCCGCAAACCGCCTCGCGCGTGACCGTGACGCGCCACGCGTTCGGCGACGCGGCCTGGCTCGCCGAGCGGGCGCGCTCGTCGCCGGACGAGCGGCCGATGAGCATCTACGAGGTCCACCTCGGCTCCTGGCGGCGCAGCGGGGAGCAGCGCGCGCGTCTCGATCCGGCCGAGCAGCGCGACTGGCGGGATCCCGCCGGAAGCTGGCTGAGCTACCGCGAGCTCGGCATGAGGCTCGTGGACTACGCGGCCGAGCTCGGCTTCACGCACCTGGAGCTGTTGCCCGTCATGGAGCATCCCCTGGACAGCTCGTGGGGCTACCAGGTAACGGGCTACTTCGCGCCCACGAGCCGCTACGGCCGGCCGGACGACCTGCGCTACTTCGTCGAGCGCTGCCACGAACGGGGCCTGGGCGTCATCCTCGACTGGGTGCCGGCCCACTTCCCGCGCGATGCCTTCGCGCTCGGGCGCTTCGACGGCACGGCCCTGTACGAGCACCTCGATGCGCGCCAGGGGGAGCACCGGCAGTGGGGCACGAACGTCTTCAACTACGGTCGCTACGAGGTGCGAAACTTCCTCATCTCCAGCGCGCTGTACTGGCTCGACGAGTTCCACATCGACGGCTTGCGTGCCGACGCCGTCGCCTCGATGCTCTACCTCGACTACGGCGCGTCCGGGTCGGACCAGTGGGTGCGCAACGAGCTGGGCGGCAACGAGAACCTGGCGGCGGCACGCCTGCTGCGCGAGCTGAGCGACGTCATCCACCAGCGCTACCCTGGGATCGTGCTGGTGGCCGAGGAATCGACGGCCTGGCCGCGCGTCACGCACGGCACCGGCGATGGGGGCCTGGGCTTCGACCTCAAGTGGAACATGGGTTGGATGCACGACACCCTGGACTACTTCGCCAAGGATCCCGTCCACCGGCGCTATCACCACAACCTCTTGACCTTCTCCCTCATCTACGCGTTCTCCGAGCGGTTCGTGCTGCCGCTCTCGCATGACGAGGTCGTGCACCTGAAGAAGTCGCTGCTCGGCAAGATGGCCGGGGACGACTGGCAGCAGTTCGCCAACCTGCGCGCCTTGTACGGCTACATGTGGGCCCATCCCGGCAAGAAGCTGCTCTTCATGGGCGGCGAGCTCGCCCAGAGGGCGGAGTGGAGCGACGGCGGCGAGCTCGACTGGGGCCTGCTCGGCGCGTCGCGACACCAGGGCGTCCAGCGCCTGGTGCACGATCTGAACCACGCCTACCGGCGCCATCCCGCCCTCTACCAGCTCGACAACCGGCCGGAGGGGTTCCGCTGGCTCGATCCCGACGACGCCCTGCACAGCGTCTACTCCTTCCTTCGCTTCCCGCGCGCCGAGGCGGACGGCTACGTCGTCTGCGTCGCCAATCTGACGCCCGTGCCGCGCTATGGCTATCGCGTTGGCGTGCCGTGGCGCTGTCGCCACGTCGAGGTGCTCAACACCGATGCGGAGATCTACGGGGGCGGGGGCATGGGCAACCTCGGCGCCGTGGAGGCGCAGGCGTTCCCGTGGCACGGCTTGGGGCAGTCGCTCGAGCTTACGCTGCCGCCACTCGCGGTGCTGTGGCTGGTGCCGGAGCATGACCGCTAGCAGCTAGCTGTTGAGGTGGTGGACGTTTGGCGGCGGTGGCGACGCCGTCACCGATCGGCGCCAAGCTCCCGCCGCAGCCTCTCGGCGAGCCAGATTCGCGCCAGGGTCGTCGCGTCCGTCGTCCGCCGGCGCGCGAGCCTGGTGAGGAGCGCCTTCATCGCGGGCGGAACACGCATGTTGAGCTGGGTGGTGTTCTCCTCGAACACGGACCTTTCCAGCAGCGCATCGAGATCCGCGTGATCCTCGAGCACCTCGGAAACGCCCTCCTCGATACGATCGAAGACGTCTTGCGTCGTCGCCCAGCGGGCGATCTGCCGTTCGTCGGCTTCGCTCGGGAGACGACGAACGGCCGAACCGGTCTTCTGGATCTTCTTGCCTGCTTGCTTCATCGCCAGAACCTCTGGAAACGGCGTTGCTGCCGGGGCGTCATCCGGCTCATGTGGAAAACCCGCAGGGCGCCGTGCGGAAGCGTACGGTAGACGACGTGGAGGTAGTCCCCCGCCGCGCTCCGTCCGAGCAGCTCGTAGATGTCGTCGAGGCCCCTTTGGCTTCGGACCTTGAGGTAGCGCCCCGCCAGAAGGGCGTAGAAATCCTCCTCCGCATACCCGTGGCGGAAGGCGGACGGGACGAACACCGGGCCTTTCACAGCCTCATGATAGCAGGTGCTATACAGAAGCGCACGCACCGCTTGGTGTCGGTCTCGCCGCTGACGAGCACGGCGGCATCGCTCGGCGCCACGCGGCCCGCAATCTCGATCGGGCACCGCATGGCTTCCGGGAATCGGGACCCTGGACCCAGTCGAGGAAGGCAACTAGACCTACCCCCGTGACCTACCAAGCTCCGAACGGGGAAGCGGCGCTGCTCAACCAGCAGGAGCGGCCGAGCGGCTTGCACTACAAGATCCTCGCCTTCTGCTGGGCGGGGTGGCTGTTCGACTTCTACGACCTGATGCTGTTCTCGACCACCCAGCACGGGGTGGCGGCGAGCCTCGGCCTCTCGGAGATGCAGGTCTCGACGGTGATCGGCACCTCTCTGGCCTCGACCGCCCTGGGCGGCATCATGTTCGGCTGGCTGGCCGATCGCTACGGCCGCCGGCCGGTGCTGCAGGCGACCATTCTGACGTACTCGCTCGGCGCACTGCTCGTGGGGCTCGCCCCGGGCTACGCGACGCTCTTGCTCGCCCGGGTGGTCACCGGCCTGGGGGTGGGCGGCGAGTGGGCCACGGGTCAGATGTACGTGGGCGAGACCTTCCCGCCGCGGCTGCGCGGCCGCTTCGGCGCCGTGATGCAGACGGGCGCGCCGGTCGGCGTCGCGCTCGCGGCGGTCATGGGCAGCTTCTTCGCTCCCGCCTTTGGCTGGCGCGCGACGTTCCTGATCTCGGCCCTGCCGGCCTTGCTCGTGGTCTTCATCCGCCGCGGCATCCCCGAGTCGGACGTGTGGCTGGCGCGGGAGCGGCTGGCGGCCGAGGGCCGCCTGCCCGAGGACGAGCAGCTCCTGTCCCGGCGGGCGCGCCTGCTTCAGCTTCTCGCGCCTGACCTGCGGCGCTTGTTCGCGTGCGGCCTGGTGCTGACCATCCTCGACATGTCCGCCTACTGGTTCACCTACTCCTGGCTGCCGAAGTACCTCCAGCAGCGGCTGGGCGGCGCCGGCGTCGAGTCCGTGATGGCCCTGCACCACGCCGGGATCTGGATGCTCGTCAACGTCGCCGGCGGGCTGCTCGGCTACCTCACGTTTGGCGTCGTGGCCGACCGGCTCGGCCGGCGGCCAGCCTTCACCATTTTCGCGACGATCTGGGCGCTGGCCCTCGTGCCGGTAACGATCTTCTGGGACGCCTTTGCCGGCCAGCCGCGGCTTCTGCTCGCTTGCCTGTTCGCGATGGGCTTCGGCACGGGCAGCTTCGGCGGCTATGGCCCGCTCTTCGCGGAGATCTTCCCGACCCGGGTGCGCAACACCGCCACCGGCACGGCCTTCAACCTCGCGCGCGGTGTGCAGTTCGGCACGCCCCTGCTCATCACGGTGGTCGCCAGCCGCTACGGCCTTTCGGGCGGCATCTCGCTCGCGGCCTTCTTCGCGCTCGCGACCGGGCTGTGGGTGTGGACGCTGCCGGAGACGCGCGGCAAGGCGCTCGGCGTGGTGTAGTATGGCGCCCGGCAGCATGTCGCGATGAGAGACCACCAGCAACAGCGCTACCGCGTCGTCGAGCGCCTGGCCTCCGGCGGCATGGCCGAGGTGTTCCTGGCGGAGAGCGCCGGCATCGAGGGGTTCAGCAAGCAGGTGGCGATCAAGCGCGTGCTGCCGCACCTGAGCGAGCGCAAGCGCTTCATCGCCATGTTTCTCGACGAGGCGCGCCTGTCGGCCCAGCTCTCGCACTCGAACGTGGTGCAGGTCTTCGACGTCGGCGTCGGCGACAACACCTATTTCATCGTCATGGAGTACGTGGACGGCGCCGACCTGAAGGCCGTGATCAATCATCTCAAGAGCCTCGGCCGGCCGTTCCCGGTGGAGGCCGCGATCCTCATCGCCACCAAGATCTGCGAGGGCCTGGCGTACGCGCACGAGCGCGCCGACGCCCAGGGCGAGCCCCTGAACATCGTGCACCGCGACATCTCGCCGCCCAACGTGCTCATCTCGAAGTTCGGCGAGGTGAAGATAGTCGACTTCGGCCTGGCCAAGGCGTCGACCCAGCTCGCGAAGAGCGAGGCCGGCATAGTCAAGGGCAAGTTCGGCTACCTGTCGCCGGAGGCGGCGTTTGGCAGCGAGGTCGATCTGCGCGCCGACATCTTCGCGGTGGGCATCATCCTCTGGGAGATGCTGGCCGGCCAGCGGCTGTTCGCCGGCCAGACGGACTACGAGACCATCAAGCTCGTGCAGAAGGCCAAGGTGCCTTCCATCACGAAGCTCAACGGGGAGGTGCCGCCGCAGCTCGAGCGGATCCTGGCGCGCGCGCTGGCCCGGGCGCCGAAGAAGCGCTACGAGTCGGCCCGCGCGCTGGGACAGGATCTCACGCGGCTCTTGTTCAGCATCAGCCGCCCCATCGGCGCTTTCGATCTGGCGGAGCTCTCGCGCGGGGCCATGCTCATGCGCAAGCGGCTCGCCACCGAGGGCAGCTCGCTCATCGAGAAGCTGATCCAGGAGACGCTGTTCGAGTTCACCTCCCTCGCGGCTGGCGAGGGCTCCAGCGCGGACCTACTCGCCCAGCGCTTCAGCCTGACCGGCTTCGAGGCCATCCGCATCGAGCGCCACGGCCCCGAGACGGCGCAGTCGACGCTGCTCGTGCGCCGCACGCTGCCCGAGGACGCCTTCGAGGAAGGCAACCTCGCGGCCCTGGAAGGGCCGGACGAGCTCGAGCCGGCGCCCGGGCGGCGACGCGGCAGCTCGGCGCCCCCCGAGCCGGCGCCCGAGGCGCCTGCTGCGGCGGGCGCGGCCAGCGCCGGGGACGCGCCCGCCGCGGCGTGCCCCGCTCCCGCGCCCGAGCCGAGCGAGCGCCCCGCCCCGCTCGCGCCCCTCCGATGCAGCAGCCCCCCCCCGTGCTCCGTTCCGGCCCCCGCCTCAATCCGGCCCTCGGCCGCCCCCCCGGCGCCGGCCGCGGGCTACGACACGGTGCTGCGCCTGCTGCTGGTCGTGGTGATTCTGGCCGCAGTGGCGGCGGCGCTGTGGTTTGGCGGTCTGGTGTAGTTATCCTCAGGCGAATTTGCTTCCTCGAGCGGGCCAAGGCGCGCTGGAGCGATCGCCAGCGGAGAGAGCGATGAAGAACACCAACAGCGACGACGGCAAGCGCGCGCGCTCA